>CAYURX010000066.1:0-14401 GCA_964447245.1 uncultured Coprococcus sp.
CGTCCGGAGACAGGGTCACTGGCTGAGTACGGCGTCACCTACCGACAGGTCGAACTGCTTCCTGACGGCAGCTTTGATTATCCGAATATCGCCAGAGCCATCAATGAAAAGACAAAACTTGTGACGATCCAGCGTTCCAAAGGTTATCTGCCAAGGCCGACTTTTTCCGTGACGCAGATTGGTGAGCTGATTGCCTTTATAAAGAAAATCAAACCGGATGTGATCTGTATGGTTGACAATTGTTACGGCGAATTTGTCGAAGTGATCGAGCCGACCGATGTGGGCGCCGATCTGTGTGTCGGATCTTTAATCAAGAATCCGGGTGGCGGTCTGGCACCGAGCGGCGGTTATATTGTCGGGAAAGAGGACTGTGTCAAACGGGCCGCCTACAGGCTGACAGCGCCGGGACTCGGTAAGGAACTGGGGGCGAACCTGGGTGTGAACCGTACCTTTTATCAGGGACTGTTTCTGGCGCCTCAGGTGACGGCCGGAGCGTTGAAATCAGCCATTTTTGCCGCCAATATTTATGAAAAACTTGGGTTTAAAGTTGTGCCGGACAGCATAGAATCAAGACATGATATTATACAGGCCGTGATCCTTGGCTCGGCCGAGGGTGTCATCGCATTTTGCAAAGGCATTCAGGCCGCAGCTCCGGTGGACAGCTATGTGACGCCTGAACCATGGGCCATGCCTGGCTATGATTGTGATGTCATCATGGCGGCCGGCGCCTTTATCTCAGGATCTTCCATTGAACTGAGTGCCGACGGCCCGATCAAGCCGCCTTATGCCGTTTATTTTCAGGGCGGACTGACATGGCATCACGGTAAATTCGGCATTATGATGTCATTACAGAAATTAAAAGAAGCAGGCCTTGTGAAACTTATGTAATCATTCAGCTTATAGCATTTTGAAACGGTGGTCGACACGACGCGTTTTTTATGCTATGATGAATGCATCCACGTGCAACACAGCGACTCCGACTGCCTGTGACTGAAAGGAGCCGTCCTATGAGTGGAGAGAAACATTTAACAATGAAGGAACTTCCGGTAACGGAGCAGCCTTACGAGAAATGCGAGAAAAACGGCGCTGAATCTCTGTCTGACGCCGAGCTGCTTGCGATCATCATCAAATCCGGGACAAAGGGAGAGAAGGCCATGGATGTGGCCTATGCCCTGTTGAATATGAATGCGCGTTATCCCGGTCTGGAGGGTTTACTGCGTTTGCAGCCCGGTGATCTCAGAGGTATCAAGGGCATCGGGCGGGTCAAAGCCATTCAGCTTATGGCTGTCTGCGAGCTGGCCAAACGGCTGACCCGCACAGAATTTACGACAGGATTTGTCTTTGGAAGTCCGGGGACCATTGCGGATTATTATATGGCCTATATGCGGCAGCTTCCTCAGGAGGAACTGCATGTCATGATGCTGGATATAAAGAACCGTATGATAAGTGAAAAATTATTGACAAAGGGAACGATCAGCGCTTCTATGATCGATGCCAGAGAAATTTTTATACATGCACTGAAGGAAAATGCTGTCGGTATCGTACTGGTACATAATCATCCGAGCGGGGATGATACACCAAGCAGAGAAGACCTGGCTGCAACGAAGCAGGTGCAGGCGGCCGGAGAGTTAATCGGCATACGGCTGGTCGATCATATTATTATTGGCAACAGACATTTTACCAGTCTGCGTGAAAAAGGGCACCTTGATTAGGAAAGGGGTATCATTTATTGGCAGGAAAAAAATACGGCCTTGACCTTGGAACAATGAATATCAGAATTTTCCAGGGAGGGCAGGGCCTTGTCATTTATGAAAAGAATATGATTGCAATTCAGAAAAAGAAGGAAGTGGCAGCCGTTGGCAATGACGCGTTTGATATGTATGAACGCACGCCGGGTTCCATCGTTATTTCAACACCTGTGAGAGATGGCGTGATCGCGGATATCAACAATATGAATAAAGTCACGGAGGCCCTGCTGAAAAAATGCAATTGTACTTCCGGATTTATAAGGAATAACAGTTTTTATCTGGCTGTTCCTTCTGATATTACGGAAGTGGAGAAAAGGGCGTATTTCGATTTAATTGCCCATTCTGTATACAATACACACAATATATTTGTGGTGGAGAAACCGCTCGCGGCGGCCCTTGGTGAAAATATTGCCATTCATGGACCGAGGGGCGTCATGCTTGTGGATATGGGTGCAGGTACAACAGAGATCACCGTGATGACCATGGGCGGTATCGTGATCAGCAAGCATATGAAAGCCGGCGGCAATACGATCAATGAAGCCATTTGTCAGTTGGTGAAACAGCAGCATCATCTGGTCATCGGTGACAAGACGGCCGAATATCTGAAGCTTGAACTGGGACACGCCATTCCCGGACGGGGGCTTTCAAGAACAGCCTACGGACGGGATATGATCAGTGGTTTGCCGTCCCATGCGGAGATTGCCGATCATCTGGTCTATGACGCGATGAAAGGTTATCTGTTTAAAGTGGTGGACACGATCCGGCATATGATGGAAAAGATCCCGCCGGAACTGGCATCGGACATTCTGTCCAACGGCATTTATTTTACGGGCGGTACAACACTCATACCGGAACTGGACAAGTTATTTGCCGCGTCTTTGCATATGAATGTGATTTTTTCGGCGAAGCCACTGGAGAGCACCGTGCGGGGACTTGGTGTGATCCTTGATCATACATCAGATTTCAGGAATATCACCTTCTCACTGCGGGATACGGCTTTTGAATAGAGGAATAAAGATGAGAAACAACAGAAAAAACCGAATGAGACCCAAATATATACTGATTGTTCTGGCATTATTATGTGTTGCGGCCATTGCGCTCAGTGCCTTTAAAGGTTACTCTGCAGCAGCGGGCCGGGGAATTTTAAGTTCTTTGCTGTCACCGATGCAGGAGGGCATCAACAGCATTGGCAATATGACTTCTGATATTGCACAGAAAAGGCGGAATATGAATGCCCTTGAGTCTGAGAATGAAGCCCTGAACACTCAGTTGGATGCGCTTCAGCTCAAGCTGTCGGCCATGGAAAATAATCTGTCAGAATATGATGATCTGCTGCGGCTGCTGGAACTGTCAAAAAAATATGACACCTATGATATGACGGGCGCAAGAATTATCGGCAAAGACCCCGGCAACTGGTATGATACATTCACGATCAACAAGGGCAGTCTTGACGGTATTGAGCCGGATATGAATGTTATTGCCGTCAACGGTCTGGTGGGCATTGTCACTAAGGTCAATCCGACGAGCGCTGTTGTGCGGAGCATTATTGATGATACGAGCAATGTCAGCGGTATGATCAGCAAGAATTTTGATATCTGTATTATCAACGGTGATCTTTCCCTGATCGACAGCGGGCTTTTGGATGTGGAACTGATTTCAAAGGAATCGACGGTGGTCGACGGGGATGAAGTGGTGACTTCCTATATCAGTGATAAATATCTTCCGGGCATACTGATCGGTTATATCAGTGATGTCACGATGGATGAGACAGAGCTGACCTATAATGCCAAACTGACACCGGCCGTTGATTTTCAGCATTTGTCCAATGTACTGATCATCAAACAATTAAAGGAAGACTTAAATGTGGACAGACCGGAGCAGACGACAGAGACTGATGAATCTGAGAATAAAGGATCTGGGACAGCAGAAACCGAATCATCTGCCGAAACGGAGACGGCAGATGATCAGGATGGAGAAGAATAGAGGGAAAACATGAAGAAAATAGTCACTTATGGGATATTGATCCTTCTTTGCCTGCTGCTGCAGTGTTCGTTTTTCAATTATTTCAGACTGGCGGATGTGGTGCCGAATCTCCTGATGATACTGACGGCTTCGATCGCGATCATTAACGGCAGTCTGGAAGGATGCCTTGTGGGCTTTGCGTCCGGTCTGCTGATGGATCTGCTGTTTGGACCTTACATCGGCATGTATGCCCTTGGTTATCTGATCGGCGGTTATCTGACAGGTATCACCAATCGTGTTTTTTACAAAGAGGATATTACATTTCCGATTCTGATGATTGCGGCGGCGGATCTGTTTTACGGCTTTTATATGTACATGATTGGTTTTATGGTGCGTGGACGGCTGGATATTTTATTTTATATCCGCAGGATCATTTTGCCGGAAACGGTCTATACAGTCATTATTGCCATTTTCTTATACAGACTGATTTTGTTTATAACTGAGCACCTGCTGAAAAAAGGAAGTGAGAACCTCATTGTTTAAAAATATACTGAATGATTTACTTGATTTTATCAGGTCACGTACGTTTATTCTCGCGATTGTCTTTTTGATCATGATCGGCGCTCTTATCCACCGTCTTTTTGAATTGCAGATCGTCAATGGCGAAGATTATCTGAATAAATTTACGTATCGCATTCAAAAAGATACGGAACTGCAGAGCCCAAGGGGGACGATCTTTGACTGTAATGGCGTACCGCTGGCTTATAACAAGCTGTCTTACTCAGTCACCATTGAGGACAGTACCCTTTTGACAGATAATCAGACAAAGAATACAATGATTGCCGAATTGATCCGTTTTATTGAATCAACGGACAATACACTGGTTTATGATATACCGCTGAAACTGGAAGATGACGGCAATCTGTCATTTACAGCCGGTGAAAATACGATCCTCCGTTTCAAGAAAGATGTGTACAGCTCAGAAACATTGACGGATGCGCAGATCCGTGCAACGGCGAATGACGTTTATGCCTACATGCGGGGCAGGAACCTGTTCAATCTGGATGAGGCATACAATACGGAAGAAGCGCTCAAGATTCTGTCTGTCCGTTTCGATCTTTATATGAAGCGGTATGAAAAATATTTATCCGTTACCGTTGCCACGGATGTCAATGATGAACTGGTGGCAGCCATCAAAGAAAATACGGATATTTTGCCGGGTGTCGAAGTCCAGCAGGGCTATACCCGTGTCTACACGGACAGCAAATATTTTTCTAATATTACGGGCTATATCGGTTCAATTTCGGAGGATGAGCTGGCCAGTTATGAAGAACAGGGCAACGATTCTTATTCACAAAACGATCAGATCGGCAAGACCGGTGTTGAATCTTATTTTGAGGAGAAACTCAAAGGCGAAAAGGGTTCGCAGAAATTGTATGTCAACAGTCTTGGCAGTATTCTTGAGGTGGCCGAGAGGGTGGATCCGGTTCCCGGAGACGATGTTTATCTGACCATTGACGCGGACCTGCAAAAAGCTGCCTATGATATGCTGGAGGAGAGAATTGCCGGTATTTTACTGGCCTATATGACCGACAGCGCGGACGAAAATACGGAGGAACTGACGATTCCGATCAAAGATTTTTATTATGCTTTGATCGATAATAATGTGATCAGTCTGACGCATCTGAATGCGGATGACGCCACCGAAGGAGAGAAAAGCTTCTGGCAGAAATATCTGAATTATCAGTCGTCCATTACCAATACATTGAACAGCAAAATGGGCCTTAAACTGAAGGATCTGGATGATGAATATAAAAGCTATCTGTCCATGGCTTATAGTATGCTGCAGAATGCAGGTATTTTAAATACAGGCGATCTGGATGGCAATGATGAGAAGCTGACGGCATGGAATGAAGGAACGATCAGTTTCTCGGATATGATCCACTATGCCATTACAAAGGATATTATTAATATCAGTTCTCTGAATTTGTCCAGCGATTATCTGGATACGGAGGAGATTTACGCGGCACTTCTGGATTATATTTCAGAAAATCTGCCGGTTTATGAAGGTTTTGAAAAAGAAGCCTATTACTATATGCTGAATAATGATTTTATCAGCGGCCGTGAGATCTGCCTTCTGCTCTACGAGCAGAATGTTCTGGAAAAGGATGAAGACTATGAGGCGTTGAAATCAGGTGATATGTCGTCCTATTCCTTTATGTACAATAAGATCTATCATATGGAGATCACGCCTGATATGCTGGCGCTGCCGCCGTGCTCCGGCTCATTTATTGTGACGGATATCAATACGGGCGCAGTGAAAGCCCTTGTGTCCTATCCGGGATATGATGCCAATCAGATCAATAATGTCAGCTACTTTGCGTCGCTGATTAACAATGGTTCTTCGCCGTTTTACAATCGTGTGACACAGCAGACCATCGCGCCGGGTTCCACGTTCAAGATCATCTCGGCCATCACCGGTCTGGAAGAAGGTATAGTTGATATTAATACGGAGATTACGGACCATGTGGAATATACGAAGGTTGAACCCCATCCTCACTGCTGGAATTCAGCGGGTCACGGAACCATCAATGTTGAGGAAGCCATCATGTATTCCTGTAACTATTATTTTTATGAACTGGGGTACAGGCTTGGAACCGAGAACAATACAAAAGAATTAAGCAATACCAGAGGTTTGAAACTTCTGTCAAAGTACGCGGCTGAATTTGGACTGGACACGGTAACAGGCATTGAACTGCCTGAAACAGAACCGCAGATTTCTGATACAGATATTGTCCTTTCCGCCATCGGGCAGAGCAAGCATAATTTTACAGCGGCTCAGTTGGTCCGTTATATTACGGCGGTCGCCAATTCCGGAAATCTGTACGAACTGTCGCTCCTTGATAAAATTACGGATTCGCAGGGAAATACGATCGAGGAAAAAGAGCCTGTGCTGACCAGAAAGATTGAACTTTCTGATACAACATGGGATATTGTTCACAGAGGTATGTACGATGTATGCAATAAATCGTCTTACCGGTCAAAAATGGGCAATCTGGATGTGACGCTGGCCGGCAAATCCGGTACAGCTCAGGAATCCGAACTGAAGCCGAATCACGGCCTGTTTGTGGGTTATGCGCCGTATGAAGACCCTGAAATCGCGGCGGCGCTGATTATTCCAAACGGTCATGGTTCTTCCAATGTTCTTGATTTATATGCGGAACTGATGTGTTATTATTTTAATGTGGATTATGATAAGGACACAGATGTGGAAGCACCGGCAGAGGAGAACGGTTCCGAACGTACAGCCAATATACCTGAAAAAGGCGTTCAGGCCGATTAAGCACAAAAGACAAAGGCTGATGTCGTAATGACTCGGCAAATACTGATTTTAATGCCAATCATTTGAGGATTATGCAAAACTCATCAGCCTTTGTTTGACTTTTACGCCAATATGAGCTATATTTAGGTGAGTTTATGCTGATCCATATTCTTCAGGAGGTATGGATATGGGAGAAGTATTTGTGATTACATCTGGTAAAGGCGGTGTCGGCAAGACGACATCCACAGCCAATATCGGCGCGGGACTGGCCGCTTTTAACAAGAAAGTGGTACTGATCGATACGGATATCGGCCTGCGCAACCTTGATGTTGTGCTGGGCCTTGAAAACCGGATCGTCTACCATCTTGTTGATATTATTGAAGGCGGCTGCCGGATCAAACAGGCTTTGATCCGTGATAAACGTTATCCGAATCTGTTTTTGCTGCCATCGGCGCAGACAAGGGATAAGACAAGCGTTTCGCCGGAACAGATGAAAAAGCTGATCGACCAGCTTCGGGATGATTATGATTATGTCTTAATTGATTGTCCGGCCGGTATTGAGCGTGGTTTTTATAATGCCATTGCCGGAGCGGACAGGGCTTTGATCGTCACAACGCCGGAAGTTTCGGCCATTCGTGACGCAGACCGCATTACGGGCCTGTTGGAGGCCTCCCATATACAGAACATTCATCTGATCATTAACCGGATCCGCTATGATATGGTGCGGCGCGGCGAGATGATGAGTATTGAGGATGTCATGGATATTCTGTCTCTGGATTTGATCGGAGTGATTCCGGATGATGAAAATGTCGTCATTGCCACAAACCAGGGAGATACATTGACCGGACTTCGAACACCGGCCGGACAGGCCTATGAAAATATATGCAAGCGCATTATGGGAGAAGATGTGCCATTGTCCTATTATCCGTACAGAAAGAGCTTTTTCTTCCGGGTAGCAGATTATCTGATCCATAGATAAGGAGGGTGTTCGTATGCGTTTTCCTTTTTCTTTCAAAAAGAAAATTTCCGGTAAGGTGGCCAGCCGGCGCTTGAAACAATTGCTGATGGCTGACCGCATTCATTGTCCGGCTGATCTTACGGACAGTATTTACAGCGATATAGTGGCTGTACTTGGCAAATATATTGAGATCGATACACAGAATATTGATATCAGGATTACACAAAAGGAGAATGGCAACCGGTCAATGGTTCCGCTTTTGGCCGTTTACGCTCCATTTCGTGAGATAAACAGACGTTCAATATGAGAATAAGTTAGGAGAAAAATGTTACGTAAAAGAAGAAGCTTTCAATACCATGCAAATAAATATAATATTCATATGTATGATTTTCGTTTGCTGATCTATGTATGGATACTGAGCATTATCGGCGTATTGGTTATTAACAGTGCCGCCGACGGGTTTGCCACAAAGCAGACCATTGGTGTGGTTGGCGGATCGTTTGTGATGATAATTTTTTCACTTATTGATTATAATTATATTGCAAAATTCGAATGGTTTTTGTATTCTATTAATATAGGGATGTTGGTGGCTGTTAAGCTGTTCGGCAAAAACGTCAATGGCGCAACCAGATGGTTCCCGCTGGGACCGTTTGGTACGATGCAGCCTTCAGAGCTTAGCAAAGTTATCATGCTGATCATATTCGCGCATTTAATCAGCGAGCAGAAGGAGAAGATTAACAATTTTTCCGTTATTTTAAGGATCGGTATTTTATATGTGATCCCGATGCTTTTGATTGTCATCGAGCCGGATTTGTCCACGACGATGGTCTTCGCCTTTTTGTTTTGTACGTTGATGTTCGTGGGGGGCATCAGCTATAAGATTATCGGCATGATACTTGGGATCGGCGTGCCGTTAAGCGCCATACTGATCTGGTATGTGCAGCAGCCGAACCAGATTCTGCTCAGGGATTATCAGGTGGAACGAATCTTAAGCTTTTTGAATCCATCAGATTATTTACTGACAACCTATAATCAGCAATATAACTCAATGATGGCCATTGGCTCCGGTATGCTGACGGGTAAGGGACTCAACAGCAACACGATAACATCTGTAAAAGGCGGTAATTTTATATCAGAACCGCAGACGGATTTTATCTTTGCCGTTGTTGGAGAGGAATTGGGGTTTGTCGGCAGTTGCGTGGTCCTTGGACTGCTTGGCCTGATCGTGCTGGAATGTCTCCATATTGCCAAAGACGCAAGGGATATGCGTGGACGGCTGATCGCATCAGGTGTCGCCGGGATCATCACATTTCAGAGTTTTGTCAATGTGGGGGTCGCGACCGGTATGCTGCCAAATACAGGATTGCCGCTGCCATTTGTCAGTTATGGATTGAGTTCGCTGTTGAGTAACTTTTTGTGTATTGGTTTAGCTTTAAATGTAGGTTTACAACGAAACAGGAGGTAGTTAGAATGAACATTGGTTTAGTCGCCCATGATACCAAAAAAATGTTGATGCAGAATTTTTGTATTGCATACAGAGGCATTTTATGTAAAAATGAGCTCTATGCAACGGGGACAACAGGACGTTTGATCGAAGAAGTGACCAATTTGAATATCCATAAGTTTTTGGCCGGTCATCTTGGGGGTGAACAGCAGCTTGGCGCTCAGATTGAACATAATAATATCGATTTGATGATATTCCTGCGGGATCCTTATACGCCGAAACATCATGAACCGGATGCCCATGCCATCGTCAGTCTGTGCGATGCTCATAATATTCCGATCGCGACGAATCTTGCGACGGCGGAATTGCTGATCAAAGCTCTTGACAGAGGCGACCTGGAGTGGCGCGAGTTTTATAAATAAAACAGGTGATTTGCATGAAGAAAGTCATAGCGACTGTCTGCCTGACGGCCATGCTTCTATGCGGGTGTGAAGGGCAGGCAGCATACATGAAACCTTATACGGTTGTGACAGCCGGCAAGACTTCTGACGTTGCTTCAATGCTGCATACAGATGTGTGGCAGGGCTTTGCCGAAGATCTGGGCGTTCTGTCTGTGGCAGACAATGAGGCCGGCTATCATACGGAAGCGCTCTCTGAAGTCAGCGGCACAGAGATTTTGCTGACCGGCACAACCGATCATACAGTGATAACGGCGCATAATGTATACAAACAGATGCCGCCTGCCAGCATCACAAAGATCCTGACGGCCCTTGTGGCGTTAAAGCAGGGCGGTGATCTTGATCGGGAGATTACGCTGACCGATGATGTTTATGTGGATGTGTGGGATGCTCAGGTGTGTGGATTTGAGGCGGGAGATGTGATTACCCTCCGAACGCTTTTGTATTCCATGCTGGTGTATTCCGGCAACGACGCGGCCAATGCCATTGCGTCGGCTGTGGGCGGTGATATAGCGACTTTTTGCGACATGATGAATGAGGAAGCGGCCCGCCTTGGCGCAACCCAGACTCATTTTGTCACACCGAACGGGCTGGATGATCCGGATCATTATACAACGGCTTACGATCTGTATCTGATCTTTAATGAATGCCTGAAATATGATGTGTTTAAAGACGCCATCAGCCAGGCCCATTATACGGCCAAATATAAGCATAACGGTGAAGATTACCAGCAGACCTGGGATTCGACCAATTATTATTTGCTTGGTTATAAAGAGCCGCCGGAGGGCGTCAGTGTCGTCGGAGGCAAGACAGGTACGACAGATAATGCCGGTTTATGTCTGATTCTGTATGTGGAGGACGATGCGGGCAATGGTTATGTATCCATCATACTGGGATGTCCTGATAAGGATACATTATATGCCAGCATGTCAAAATTATTATCGAATATTCGCAAATAAGCATTGTCTTTTTGGTTATTTTATACTATAATCAATATATATAAAATTTAGACTCAATATATTTTGCATAAACTAGGAGGAGATTACAATGGTGCAAATCATATCAGGTGTAAAGGGCAAAGGAAAAACAAAGTTCCTTATTCAGAAGGCAAACGAATCAGTCAAGGCAACAAACGGCAATGTTGTTTATCTTGACAAAAACAACAAGCATATGTATGAATTAAGCAACCGCATTCGTTTGATCAATGTTGGTGATTTCCCTATTGATACATATGATGCTTTTCTTGGATTTATCTGCGGTCTGATTTCTCAGGATCATGACCTGGAGATGATGTATTTAGACAGTTTCCTGACGATCGGCAGTGTGTCAGAGGAATATGTGGGATATGTGTTATCCAAACTCTCCGATATATCCGACAGATTCCATGTTAATTTTACGATCAGTATTTCCATTGACGCGGACAATATTCCTGAAGATTTCAAGAAAGATATCATTATTTCCTTATAATCTGAGGATCACTGTCCAGTGACAGCAGAGCGGCCATACTACAGATAAGATGAAGCAGCAGAGCTTCACAGACTGTATTGGCCGCTTTGCTGTGTTTTATTCTGTTTTGAGTTTCCAAAACAGAACCAGTGAATAGATGCCGGCAATGCCAACGATGGCAAAAATGATTCTGCTGATGGCCGACAGATTTCCGAAAAAGTAACTGATCAGGTCAAATCTGAAAAATCCGATCAGGCCCCAGTTAATTGCTCCCACAATGATCAAAATTAAAGACACAATATCCAGCCAGTTTCTTTCCATTGTATAGCCTCCTTTTTATTGATAGATATCAGGTAATTCAATTTTATTATGACTGATTATGAAATTATTATGTACAGTTATGATAAATTTGTGAAAAAGGGTTCCAATATGGCGCAAAAAAAGTTATAATAAACGAATGCAGGAATTTAAAAATAATCAACATCAACAACTAAAAGAGACATTGTTTTATCCTTATTCGCTGTGGCTGAAGAAGAAATATGGTGAGAATGTCTATAAATTACCCGTTAATCTGCCTGTTTCCTGTCCGAACCGGATGAATGGCCAGGGCGGATGTACATTTTGTTCGGCGGATGGAACCGGTTTTGAGGCCATGGATGCCCGTGTTTCTGTGACTGATCAGCTGCAGCATGGGCAGCTGATCGCGTCGGGACGTTATAAAGCCCGCAAGTATATTGCATATTTTCAGAATTATACGAATACATTTATGCCAATAGAAGATTTTAAATTCTATGTGACAGAGGCATCGAAGTTTCCGGACATTGTGGAGATTTCCATTTCCACACGGCCCGATTGTATCAGGGATGATTATCTTGAGTGGCTGGCAGTTTTTCATGAGAGAACCGGTATAGAGGTGAATATTGAACTTGGTTTACAGACAGCCAATTATCATACGCTTGAGCGTATAGGCCGGGGACACGGGCTGGCGGAGTATATGGATGCCATGCTTCGGATACGGCCCTATGGTTTTTCTACCTGTACGCATCTGATCGCTAATCTCCCGGGAGATACGGAGAAGGACGCTTTGGAAACGGCCAGGATCGTTTCTGTTCTTCATACAGATATTGTTAAGATACATTCCCTTTACATTGCCAAAGGGACGGTCATGGCCAGGGATTATGAACAGCATTTATTTGAGATATGTCCAAAAGAGGACTATTTTTTGCGGCTGCGCCTGATGCTGGAGTATCTTGATCCCGGAATTGCCGTTGAGCGTCTGTTTAGCCGGATACCTGAAGCCGATGCCGTATTTTCCAACTGGCAGACAAGCTGGTGGCGTCTGAAGGATGAATTTGAGATTTATATGAAGCAATGGGAGAGTTATCAGGGAAAGAATTATCATTATACCAATGGCGCAGCGTTAAAAGGAGTTTTTGAATGAATAATCGCAGAGGACATCTTAAAATGAATATCGGGCTGATCGTCTTTGTTGTTATTTTCTTTTATATGGCGGCCAATGGCGTCATGTATCTGACAAAAAGCCATGTTTCCTTTTGTGAAGTCCAGCCGGGACGGATCGTTGACAGCGATTCGTTCACGGGATTTATTATCAGAGATGAGGCGGTCGTTGGCGCCGCTAAGAGCGGGTATGTCAATTATTTTATTAACGACGGTGATAAAGCGCCCAAGTTGGGGAATGTTTGTATGATCGACAGCAGCAGTGCTTCCGGCGATGAGCATCCGACCCAGGCAGCAGCTTTTACGAGTACGGATTACAGCGATATCCGTGAACAGATCACGACTTTTAAGAAAAATTACAGCGACAGCGATTATGCCGATGTCTACAATCTTGATTACCAGTTAAACAATATCGTCAGCCGCATCGTCAGCCGGAATAATATTCACACGATGAGTACGGCGCCTTCCGGTGGCAATTATGATATTATGAAGGCGGCGGAGAATGGCATTATCAGCTATACATTCGACGGTATGGAAAGTTTTTCAGCCGACGATATGACGCCGGAACTTTTCAGCAGGCACACGTATGAAAAGGAGCAGCTGTCTGCAGGAACATTTGTAGACAGGCAGTCACCGGTTTATAAAATTATTTATGATGACAACTGGCAGATCATTCTCTGCCCGACAGCAGAACAACTTGCAAAATTGCAGGAGATGGAGACGGTCGACATTACTTTTACGAAGGATGATATTACAGTGAGTGCCGATGTCTCGGTGTTTGAGAACGATGGTGTGTTTTATATCAGTCTCGGTCTGTCCAATTACATGATTCGGTATTGCAATGACCGTTATGTGGATATTGAGATTGTCTGGAACAGTCAGGAAGGCCTGAAGATTCCGGCATCCGCAGTAACAACAAAAGAATTTTTCATGATACCTGTCGATTTCATCATTACAGAGGAAGAAAGTTCAGAGGAAGGCTTTTACGTGGAAGGCCCGGCCGGTTCAGAGCTGATCAAGCCGGTCATCTACAAAAAGACGGAGGATTATTGTTATGTGGACTGCAGCGACATCAGCGCAGGCACCGTTTTGAAGAACTTATCGACGGGTCAGGCTTATACGGTCAGTTCAACGGCTGCTTTGAAGGGCGTTTATAATATAAATAAAGGTTATGCCATGTTCAGGCTTATTGATGTTCTTTATGAATATGGCGATTACTGTATTATTGATGACCGGACAAGCTATGGCGTGACACTCTATGATCACATCATTCTGGACGGAAGCAGTGCCAGCGAAAATCAGATCATTTATTAGTACAGCGTTTCGAATGATTGTCGGACGACGGATTAAGCGAATACAAAGGAGGCTGTTATCATGCTTATAGAAAATGTAACAGAGGTTGAGAGCAGGATCCAGGCGGCCTGTGACAGGGCCGGAAGATCAAGGGATGAGGTGACACTCATTGCTGTGAGCAAGACCAAACCGGTCAGTGATATTGAAGAAGTGCTGACAACGGGAATCAGGGACTTTGGTGAAAATAAAGTGCAGGAACTTACAGACAAATATGAAGTGCTGCCAAAAGATATCCGCTGGCATATGATTGGT
>CAYURX010000067.1:0-14353 GCA_964447245.1 uncultured Coprococcus sp.
ACCCTGGACACCCTGATTAAGAGTCAGGTGCTCTACCAACTGAGCTAAAAGCGCATCCTCTTTATTGCACCGTTATCTCTAACGGCGAGTCTTATTATATACCACCTCATTATAAAATGCAAGCATTTTTTTACTTTTTTTAAAAGTTTTTCAGTATTAGACTTGTATTTCCCATATAAAAGTGCATATAATTGAGTTGATGCCCTATACCACATTTTTCCGTTATCGGAGGTAAGTTTATAAATTATGGATACAATAGATACGAACAAAAAACCTGAGTCAAAGAAAAAACGATTTGAATCTAACAACAAATACTTTTCCATCTGCATCTATGCAGTCGCTACGTTTACAATCTGTTTGATTATTTTCAAATTTATCAATAACTGGCGTGAAGCCAAAACCTATACATCCTCTATTTTGTCAACGCTGTCACCATTCCTGATTGCGTTCCTGATAGCTTATTTTATTAATCCGCTTGTCAATAATATTGACCGGCTCCTGTTCAGTAAAAAACTCAATAACAAGTTTAAATGGCTGCACAAATTTCTTTCCCTTTTGCTTGCCTATATTATCGTGATCGGATTTATCGTTTTAGTACTGACCTTTGTCATCCCTCAGATTATTGACAGCATTTTGCAATTGATACGACAATCATCCATGATGTATGACACGATCATGGATGCCATTACGATGCTGTCTGAGCGATATCCTGATATTGATTTCAACTATATTCAGCAAATCGTCAACGAAGCGCTGCCGGATGCTATCGATTATGTACAGGCATTAATGACAGATATTGTGCCTATTATCTACAGTGCCAGCATGTCCATTATTAACTGGATCGTCAACATTATTCTGGCCTTTGTTATTTCATGCTACCTGATGACAGATAAACACAGACTGATCCACGGATTGAAGCGGATCATCTATTCCCTTTTTTCTGAAGAAACGGCCTGGAAAGTCTGCGTAACCATCCGGGAATGCAACCATATTTTCAGTCAGTACATCATTGGCAAAGCCCTTGACTCCCTGATCATCGGCATTATCTGCTTCATTCTGATGTGCATACTGAATCTGCAATATGCGCTCCTGATCAGTATTGTTGTAGGTATTACAAACATGATCCCTTATTTCGGGCCTTTTATCGGTGCCATTCCGGGAATCCTCATTTTGTTGATTATTTCGCCAAAATCAGCACTCGTTTTCCTCATTCTGATTCTTGCGCTGCAGCAATTTGACGGCGCCATACTTGGACCTAAAATTTTAGGAGATTCCACCGGCCTGCAGCCGATATGGATTATTTTCGCCATTACTGTCGGCGGAGCCATTGGCGGCGTTGTCGGTATGTTCCTCGGCGTTCCTGTAGTTGCGGTATTGGTTTATCTGCTGAATAATCTGCTGGACTATCTTTTATATAGAAAGCGGATTCATTCAGACCTGTCCAATATAACAATACCGGATGTCAATCCGGAAAACGTCTTCATTCCAAAGGAATTTACTGAAAATACAAGCGGGGAAAGTATGACAGGCAACGACGGTCATACGCCAAACGCATAGCTAAAATACAAAAAACGCAAAACTTAAACAGAGGGCCGGCGCCATTTTTCCGTGCACCGGCCCTCTGTTATTCATTCTATACTTCTATCTTCTATTTTCTCTTTTTATCCTTTCCAATGGAACAGATAAACTTCTCAACTTCTTTATATGAGCGTCGCAGCTTCTTCCCTTTCACAGGTATTGCCTGATGGTCATATAGAAAAGCCTCCAATTTGCATGTCATTTGCTGCTTCAACGATGACATCGTCCAATCCCCCGACCAGATGCTCTTTATAGTATATGCCATTACCCTTTCCATGTTCTCTCTATAAGTCTGAGACATCGGCAGTCAGCGCGCCTTAACGGCACTTTTCCTGGCGCTTTTCTTCTATATAAAGTGCAGTCTCCGGATTCCGTCCTGCCACCAGACGGCAAATTGGATTCCCTTTCGCCGTAAAGCGTTCCTCATACTCCGTCATCACATTGCCCGCCGCATATTCACTGTGATGAAGATCAAAGGTCACGTTATCGAGCCGCCACCCGGCCTCCTCCACCTGTTCCAGTGAAAATTCAAACAAATCCCTGTTGTCCGTCTTGAAAATAACACGCCCCTCAGGGCAAAGGATCTGATTGTATCTTGACCAGTATTCCTTTGATGTGAGTCGTCGTTTGGCATGTCTGTCCTTTGGCCATGGGTCGGAAAAATTCAGATAGATCCTGTCCACTTCGTTCCTGTCAAACACATCCGCAATATCCTCCGCATCCATGCGCAGAAAAAAGATATTGCTGCCGCCATAGCTGTGATATTTTTCCAAAGCACGCACAAGCACACTGGAATATTTCTCAATGCCAATATAGTTGATATCCGGATTCTGCTCCGCCAGCGTCATAATAAATTTGCCTTTGCCCATGCCAACCTCAATATGTATCGGGTTGTCATTGCCGAAAAGCTCGTGCCAATGTCCTTTCTGAGCCTTCTGCTCCTCCGGGTCATGCAGTACACACGCATCCGCTGCAATTGTCTCCCGCGAACCCCTTACATTTCTCAGTCTCATTGCATTACCTCTATCTTGCTCATCAGCCTTATTCACTCACCCTATCCACCGGCCACCGGCCGATTCGTTCAGCCTGTCTGATCCATCTACTCGTTTGAATCCCGCTGTACGGCCAACGCACCTGTTCTGGCCATCTCAATGATGCCAAACGGCTGGATCAGTTTGATAAAACGGTCGATCTTCGTTGTCTTCGCAGTCAGCTCAATGACCATAGATTTCGGTGACAGGTCCGCAATATGGGCGCCCGTGATGGTACAGATCTGCATAATATCCGAGCGTGTTGCATTTGTGTAAGTCACCTTCACCAGCAACAGCTCTCTGGTCACGCATTTATTTTCAGCAAAACGGCGCACCTTGATCACATCAATCTTTTTATTGAGCTGTTTCTCAATCTGTTCCATGATGCGCTCATCACCTGTTGAGATGATGGTCATGCTGGATATACCTCTGTCATCCGTCTCACCAACGGCCAGACTGTCGATGTTGAAACCTCTCCTGGCAAATAATCCGGCGGTCTTGCTCAATACACCGGCTTTATTCTCTACTAATACTGAAAATATTCCTTTCATCCGCCTACTCCTTTACCAAATCATACGCATAGACCTCACATACCATCATGGCCGCACGGTCACATGCGAGAAACTCATCAAGCATCTGATCCATCTGATCATTATTCTCCAGATGGAAATACTGAAGTCCATAGGCCTCCGCAATCTTATCAAAAGCAGGGCTTCCCTCCAGAGAAACGCCGCTGTAACGATCCTGATAGGTATGATGCTGATACTCCCGCACCAGACCAAGATAACCGTTGCGCATAATCACAAACTTGATCGGCAGATGCCACTGCTGCATTGTCGCCAGCTCCATGAGAGACATCTGGAACGAGCCATCACCGCAGACAGCCACCACCTGACGATCAGGCAGCGCTGCCCTTGCGCCAATACCGGCCGGAATGGAATAACCCATCGTACCAAACCCGCCCGTTGTCAGAAAACGGCCGTGCTTCATCACATAATTATCAGCAGACCATAACTGATTCTGTCCAACATCGGCCACGTAAATGGCGTCATCATCCATCTTGCCGCTTAATGTACGGACAAACTGACACGGATTGACATAATCCGGATGAAAATGCCGCCTGTCGACATAATTCGCCTTGCGCTCCGCCAGTTCCGCATTCCAGGCTTCATAATCGCCCGGTATATCATACTGCAGTAAATTCTCAAAAATCACCTGAACGTCACCGACCAACGGCAGGGTCGTACCAAGATTCTTGCCGATCTCTGCAGGGTCCACATCAATATGGATGATCGTCGTACTTCTCCGCTCCAGCTTGTACGGCTTCACGACGGCCCTGTCCGCCACGCGGGCACCCACCAGCATCAGCGCGTCACACTCGTGAACCGCATAATTGGCATGCGGCTTGCCATTGGTGCCAAGCATGCCCATATATAAAGGATCATCATTCGGCATGACACCGATCCCCATCATGGTTGAGACAACCGGAATACGCAGCTTGTCCGCAAAGGCACGTACAACTTCCTCGCCATTGCCGAGAATCGCGCCGCCGCCCACACAGATCAGCGGTTTCTTCGCATGAACCAGAGCGTCAACAACCTTGCGGATCTGCAGATTATTGCCCTTCACCGTCGGCTTGTAGCCGCGAATATTGACCTCTGTCACCGGAATATATTCCACCAGTCTCTGCTGAACATCAATCGGCACATCAATCAGAACCGGGCCTCTGCGTCCGGTTGAAGCAATGTGAAAAGCCTCTTTAAAAACTCTCGGAATATCCCTTGAATCCCGAACAAGATAACTGTATTTGACAAACGGTTCCGCAGAACCTGTAATATCCGCTTCCTGAAAAACATCCTTCCCCAGAAGTTCACTGGACACCTGTCCTGTGATCGCAATCAAAGGAATACTATCTGCATACGCTGTTGCCAAAGCTGTAATCAGGTTGGTTGCTCCCGGTCCCGATGTCGCCACACAGACCGCCGGCTTTCTCGTCACTCTCGCGTATCCGCTGGCCATATGCCCGCCGTTTTGTTCCTGCCGAACCAGGATCGTTCTGATATCGGAGTCGTATAAACTATCAAAAAACGGACAAATCGCAACACCCGGGTAGCCAAATACAGCCTTGATGCCTTCGGCTTCCAGACACTTTACCATTACCTGTGCTCCCGTTAACATATCGATACCTCCTACTCAATCTATTTTCCTAATATCCCCGCTAAACGCAGGCGTTCCCGTACTGCTGAATGTTATACATTCTACCACATTCAAGCGGTGCTGTAAAGAAACGCGCACCTGTTAAATTATTATTTATTGCTGCTGCCCATCTGAGTCTTTCAGAAGATTTTTCTGCACATCCATATATTCCAGCAGGCAGCGTGCAACTTCTTCACCATTATCACCATAAATAACTGTATCCACAACACGGACACGTTTGCCGTTTTTAATCACATGGGCTTCACAGGTCAATTTTTTCATGCCCATCGCTGGTCTCAGAAAATACATATTACCGGACAGTGTAGGACTTGGCATCCCCATGGATGATGCCGCAAATCCGCCAACCGTATCCGCCAGCGTATACAAACAACCGCCGTGAATCGTTCCCAACGGGTTTGTATGCTTGTTTTCAATGACTAATTCACCTTTGCAATATCCCTCGTCGATATCAACAAGCGTAAGCCCCACAAGCTCGACAAATTTGTCATTGTCCGTCACCCGCTTTCCGATCCGTTTCATCAGTTCTTTTTTATCCATGATTCTACATTCCCTTCTATCTGCATCTTTATGACATATTAAACCCGAATTGTAGATTTCACTCCGCTACTGTGAATAATTCGGGTTAAAACATATAAAATAAGTGTATCACAAGTGTTTATATTTGAAAACCCTCGTCTCTCCGTAAAAATACAGTTTGTACGATTTGACTTTTAGGTAAAAATCCATTACTATATTTCATAGAATAATTCGGGATAAGTTTAAAATATCCAAAGGAGTCTGTTATGAAGAAATTTCTTCCTTATTTAATGATATTATGTATGCTGTTTGGCGGAACGTCATTGGCCGGACCGGCCGTGATGACTGCAAGAGCTGACGAAACGGAGGCGCCTGCCTCACAAACCGAAACAGCCGTTCCTGAGACGGAAGCACCCCCTGTGCTCCTTCCGACCGACAAGGTTTCCACAGAGGATATCATTCTTTATTCCAGCGCCTGCTGCGTCATGGATGCGGACAGCGGAGAGATCCTTTATTACAAGAACATGGATGACAAACATTATCCTGCAAGCATTACCAAAGTCCTGACAGGATTGCTGGTCATTGAAAATGCCAACCTGAATGACATGATTACTTTCTCCGGCGATTGCTGGAACGGACTCAATTACTATCTCGATATGAATATTGGTATGCTTGACGGCGAACAATTATCGGTCGAAGCGGCCCTTCACGCCATCCTGCTGTCATCCGCCAATGAAGTCTGTAACGGCGCCGCCAAATATGTCAGCGGTTCCGTTGAAGCTTTTTGTGAGATGATGAACACCCGCGCCGCCGAACTGGGATGTACCAATACCCATTTCGTCAACCCAAATGGATTGCAGGATGAAAATCATTACACATCCGCTCATGATATGGCCCTGATCTCACGGGCCGCCATCCAGAATCCTGTTTTCAGAAAAATTACCGGTTCTTATGAATACACAGTACCGTCCACCAATCTCAGGCCAGAGGGTTTTGTCCTGAGCCACAAGCACCGCATGCTCATGTATACGGATTATCATTATGATGCCTGCATCGGCGGCAAGACCGGATATACAGAAGCCGCCAAAAACACGCTGGTCACCTATGCCGAAAAGAACGGCATGACCCTTGTCTGCGTTGTCATGGAAAATGCCGACGGCCACATTTATCCTGATACCATCAAAGCACTCGATTATTGCTTTGACCAGTACCAGGCGGCGGCAGCCACGATGGGCTCCCTGTCTTTGAGCAGCTTATCCGTGCCAAAACTTCCCTTTGGGGGCTTTGATGTTGAGACCTTTCACTTTGTCTCCGATCAGACAGGCCGCGTTGTCCTGCCAAAAGACAGTTCACCGGAAAACCTTGACAAAAGCCTGAGTCTCACAGAAAATACAGAGAATCTTGCGCCCTACCGCACCCTTCTCTATCCTTTGGGGACCATCGGTTATACCAGATCGGAAGATGGACAATCTGTCGGCAGTCAGCCCCTTTATACCAGTCTGACAGCCATGCCAGGCGACCGCCTGGCCGCAATGCAGGCAATAACTGAAACAGCCGGATCGTCTGAAACGGCTGCGGACTCCGCCGACCCTGTACCTACTTTTATCCAATTGCAGGAAGATACGGATTCCACAGCAGAACCGACAGTCACCCAGTACCTGGTCAATACAGCCATGAAGTACCTGCCAACCACCGCACCCGCCCTCATAGCCGGCTTTATTCTCCTGACTTTCCTCCTCGTCTGGCTACGCAAAGTCCTTGTACGGAGGCGTCACCGCCGGAATTATGAACGTTTACGCAGGGAACGCATTCAAAATCGCCTAAAAAAATAAGCTTATCGTTGTCGAATATGTCTGAATTTTAACAAATCACTTGAAATAAAACATAACTGTGCTATAATATGAGCAAGGAATGTAGTGAATAGTCTACCTTTTTTGATTACATTAGTCGTTTTATTGTGAGGTGAATGTATGAACTGGGTTGCTCCGATTAAAAATGATCAAACTCTGCAAAAATTTAAAGAGACGTTGCGTACCATTGATGACAAATATTATATTTTATTTGAAATCGGTATTGGTACAGGCTTACAGCTTCAGGACATCTTACAATTTAAGGTCAAAGACGTGCGTGACAAAGAAGTCCTCACGGCTGTAATCGGCACGCGTCAGATCGAGCGGGCATTTCCATTGAAACCGGAACTTCAGGCTATTATTGCTGAATTTATCAGGGGCAGGAACGATGATGAGTACCTGATTACCGGTTATGCCAGCACGAACAAACCACTCTCCCGCGAACAGGCTTACCGTATTTTCAAACAGACCGGCAGTAAGATTGGTTTAAAATCCATCGGTACACAGACCATGCGCAAAACTTTTGCATGGCGTTACTACAAAGAAACCGGCGATATCCATTATATTCAGACTCTTTTGAATCACGCGTCGCCAAACATCACCTTCCGCTACATTGGCGAGAAGCCGAATATTCAGGTCATTTACAACAAGATCACGGAAGATGAGAATATGAAGGCCATGCAGTATCTGCTGAATGACAAGCGCGGTGTCAGCGATATTGACGCCATTATCGCTGAACTCAAACAGATCCGCAAACAGCTCAATGGCAAACAGCAGCCTCCGGTTTTTTATGGCCGTGTGGACGTTCTGCTGGAGCAGATGCATGATACACTCAAAGATTTTAAACAGTATGGGTTAACTGAAACGAAAGACAATTAAAACGATAGAACAACCGTAAGAAAAAAGACGATGATATGCGCTTTTACACACCATCGTCTTTTTTTGCAGTCACTCCGCTCACATTGGCACCCGCTCCCTCACTGGCACAGGCACTGCATCTGCGGCGCTTCTCACGGCGTTTTTCCAGCACTTCCGCTTTCATCTGGCGAATGCGCGCTGCCCCTTCCTCATTGATCAGGCGCAGCGTCTTCACCGCGTAAATGCGGTGCTCATCCGTCTTTTTGATCTTGATCTTCCCCCGGATATAACCGTGCTCCGGACAATAAGCCAGGCAATAGTAAGCCTTCGTTCTGGCTGAAAACCAATGCATTTTCTTGCGCGCCGCACGGCCGCACTTATAGCAGCGGGTCGACCGGACTTCGCGGTCTGCCATGGCCTGTTCTTTCGTATTAAACTCTCTGGAAATAAACTTGTAATAATTCTCATAGGTGAGATGAATTTCTTCACTCTTGTCCTTTGGATTCTGATAATAATCGACGGAATACAATTTTTCAACCTGCTGCATATCCATCTGCCTGAATATTTCCGCCGTATAAAATGCGTCATTAACTGCCCGGTGAAAATTATCCTCTTTTGGCAAATGAAAATAATCAACAGCCGACTCCAAAGATGCCGCCGCAGCCTCATTCGTATAAAGCTCCCGAAACAGCTTCTGTACATTATAATACCGAATCGGCCCGATCAACAGATCGTCCAGCCTGTAAAACTTCATATTTCTCTGCAGCTCAATCAGATCGGTATTGCCCCATGTGCAGAATGTAAAATCATCGCCGCACCACAGCATGAAATCCACCAGAATATAGGGGAACGGATCGCTGGCATTTAATTCCTCCTGGGTAATGCCAGTCAGTTCCTTCGTGATATGGTGCAGCTTCTTATAAACCTTCGGCCGGATGGTTTCGCTGAAACGATCGATCTCCTGCATCTGTTCATCGAGCATCACTGCCCCGATCTCAATAATCTCAAACGGCATCCTGTGATTCTCTGAACCTTTCCCGTAAGAGCTCTGATTCCATTCAAAATCCACAACTACATAATTCATCGTTGTCACTCCAAAAACATTTCCATCACTGGCCTTACGGACACCCCCGCCGATGGCCAATTGCTCATTAATTTGAATTGATCACTTCGCCGTCGATCACCTGCTGTATCATCTCTTTTGCCTTATCAACAGTCGTCTGATCCGGCACCATAACATAGGCGTAAGCGCTCATAGAATACGGACGCTTTGTATCCCCGCTGCCATCGACGCTGTAGCTGACAATATTCCAACTGCCGCCATTAGATAACTGATCACGCACCAGCTCCGCAATCTTATCATAAGATATATTCGTCTCAAAGCTGCCTTCTACAGCCGACAAAACGCTTGTATAATTACTCAGCAGTTCCGGTGACATGGCTTTGTTAATCACACCTTCAATAACCGCCATCTGATTCCGCCCTCTCTGTCTGTCGCCCTCCTGGAACGCATATCGCTCACGGGCAAAAACAAGAGCCTGTTCACCATTGACATAATTGCTGCCCTTATTGAAATGGTATCCGGAAACATTGCCGGATGAAAAATCATAATCGGAATTGACCGTAATACCGCCAAGGGCATCAATAATTTTGACAAATCCCGCAAAATTGACCCTGAAATAATTATCAATGTCGATCCCATACAGCATCCCCAGCGTATCCATGGACACATCCACACCATAAATGCCCGCATGCGTCAACTTGTCAGGCACGCCGCCGGAAATTGACAGCGGCACATAATAGTCACGAGGGGTTGAAACCAGCAGCACCTGTCTCGTTGCCGTATTGATCGCCGCAATAATATTCACATCGCTGCGGGTATTGATGATCGCCGTTCCTCTTGTATCAATACCACTGATATAAACCAGCATCACATCATCGCTGTCCACTTCCTGAACGTCTTCCTGCTTGCCGATATCATTGACCGGATCTTTCTCAATCACCGTATCAACCGCACGCAGGTCTATTTCACGCAGATCCGTTGTAACATTCTCGTAACCTTCCATTTCCTCCAGCACCGGAAGATAAGCGTGATTCAAAATAATCGCGCCGCAGTCCCCATCCATCAGGCTGTCGACCAATTCCATCACACCGTCGACTTCATTCACCTGTATCTCCGAACCGATTTCTTCGTTGATCTGGCGTACGGCCTCCTGGGTATTCTCCACATCCAGCGCGCTCAGTGCGCCAAAGACATAATCTTTCGCGTCAACAATCGTCTCCGCCGGATCCTCAGATTTGACATAAACGCCGATCTCAGATGTCTTTGTATTCACGCCGGAAATCCTGTTCAACGTATTATAAGTCTTGAAAACATATAAATTGCCGATAACCAACACGATCAGCAATAAAATCGCCAGAATCGCACCAATCGTAAACGGCGCCTTTTTCCTGAAATCTCCCGTCAGCAGCCCAACCAGCAGCAGGCAGGTCAGCAGCACAATACTGCCCGCAACCAGCAAATAAACCGGCAGCAGCTTCGTCACTGCAAGCAGCGCAATAAATTCAATCACAATAATCAATAAAGTAATCGTAATGATAAGTCCTGGAATGCGTTTTTTTCTCCTTCGTGTCTTAGTCAAAATTCCATCCTCCATCTTTTACTTTTTAACATGTATGCATATATTTTACTCCAAATATGAAAAAAAACAAGACATATATTTAACCCAGAACGATCATGCACTCTTTCTCATAAAACGCCATGCCATATTTAAGAACCTTCTTCATTCTCCTGCGCTCCAAATCTACCGCATATTTTCTGTCATTCATTTGCTTCAGCGCATCCGCACATCCCTTTTCAAGATCGCCATCGTCTACATATTTCAGTTCGATTACAATCCCAACCCGATCCGGTGTACACATCACAATGTCACTGTAGCCTTCACCCATTTCCACATTTGACTTGATCAGCCAGTCTCCCCTGCTCTGCAAAAGTCCCAGGACCATCCCATGATAGAAGTTCTCTTTCATGTTCTTTCCGACCGCCGTATCACGAACGCTGATGGAGTCCCACAGGTAATCATGGAGCATTTCACCAATAAGGTTCACATCTCCCTTCGGAAATGCTGCGCAGAAACTTTCAATTCTTGACAAATCTGCTCTGGTAATGTCCCTGAACCATTCTTTCACCTGTGTAATAAACAAATCCCGTATCTCTGCATTCGGAATCGCCAAACGGTACTCCTTTGCAGACAAACGTTCAACAGTTGTTAAATAGCCCGTGGTCAGGAGAACGCTCCAAAGATTTGATATGCTGTCGTCAAGTTCCCTGTACGTTAATTCCGGTTTGATGTTTTTCTGAATTGACTGACCGGCAATTAATTGTTCAATTTCATTCCTTGTCGTCTGATCCGCCTTATCAATAAAACGCCGAACCAAATCGTTGCTGCTTGTATTCGCCCAATAATTCTCTGGTATGGCATGTCTGTTTTTCCTCAAAGACTGTGTATATTTGATCACATCCCACGGACAATAAAGCAGTTTCCCACCAAATCTATATCCGTCATACCATTCCCGCATCGTATCAATAAGATCCTCCCGCCCATAATAAGTCAACAATTCCATGACTTCATCGTCCGTAAATCCAAAACCATCATTGAAGTACTCATCTGTAATCGTCATCACATTCATATTATTCAGGCCGGTAAAAATACTTTCTTTTGAAATGCGCAGACATCCTGTGATGACTGCGAAATAAAGATATGCATTTGTTTTCAATGCATTACTGAACAGATTTCGGATCAGAGAAACCATTTCTTCATAATAGCCACCCTGGAAGGCCTTATCGAGCGGAACATCATATTCATCGATCAGCAAAATAACCTTTTTCCCATAGTGCTGAGACAAAAGCTGCGAAAGCGTTTTTAAGCTCGTTAAAAGGGCATCTTCCTTTATTGAGAAAACCCCTTCCTGTCCAACGCTCACCAGCGCACGATATCTGTTTTTATCATCTTCAGTCAATTCACTGCTATCTTCCAGGAAACGAAATCTTGATGCTTCCATGCCTATAACATATCGCAGCGCAGCGACTGCTTCCTGATAATTCAAACCTTCGACACTTTTTAAAGTAATGGAAATAACCGGAAACTGTCCCATATATTCTTCACACAACGCTGTCTCCCGTGAAATCTTCAGATCATCAAACAACGCTCTGTTACCGCCAATTTCAAAAAAGCTTTTCAGCATATCCATCATCAGCGTCTTCCCAAACCGGCGCGGTCGAGTAAAAAGATTCACTTCGCCCCAGTTTTCCAGAAGTTCAGCAATGAACATTGTCTTATCCACATAATAAAAATCCTGTGTTCTGATTTTTTCAAATCCCTCGACGCCAACCGGCAGTTTTTTTATCATAGATTCTCATACTCCTTCCCGCCTGGACTCTGTGCTCCGTTCTCCACCAGTTAAATTGCTCCTCTGTGGGCTGTTCAAATAAAACAGATCGGTATTGACGCTGGTTGTGACTTGCGCGTGTGGCGGCTGTGAATAATTCAGGCTTAATAACTCCTATACCTTATCCTGTATTATATATTCATTGATATTCTCTCCATACCCAGTTAACCGCAGTCCATGCTGCCTAAATTCTTATTTAACCAATGCTGTATTCCCTTCCAGCCACTGCTTCACAAGGCTCACACTGACATCCAGTAAATCTGCGATCACGTCAGCAGCCGAACCTTTTTTTGCCATCTTCAATGCCGTCTCCTTCTTTGTCCTCATCTCCGCTGCTTTCTTCTCGTTCTCCACATAAGTCTTTAAAATATATTCATTATCAAATAATGTCATCATGATATCCATGACCTCCTTTTCCCGGCTCTCAAGATATTCCTTCAATACATTCCTATCCTTACAGATGCGGATCGTCTCCAGCACGGCTTCCCTCGTACTTTCACTTCAACGGCCGTTTCCCCGCCTCCAAAAAATTCTTCCGAAAAGGAAATCCATTCCGACCGGCTTTTTCTGTCCCCTGTATAGATCACATACAATTCCGGTTCCGGCAGATCCATCTTTTTGCTGCCATACACGTTTTGGCCAGTGGTCTCGATATATTCCTGCCATGTCTGTGCCAGATACATCAGGCCCCTGATAATGATATTCACCGTCCAGGTGCTCTGTGCTTCAACCAATACCAAAAGGCGGCCTCCAACCATGAATCCAAGGTCATTATACATCTGATCCAGAAGCACATTCCGAATCGTAACGATACCAATGTCTTCCTCCGTAACATTCTGATCCTCCGGATGCAGGACCTGGTACAGTTGAAGCAGATATTTCGGATTCTGAAATAGATCACAAAATACACTGTCCTTTGCTGTTTTCTTCGCTAAAGCGTGAAGATGTTCGAAGCTGCCTGCTTCTGTGTTATCATTATCCATTTCCTCCGGCTGTTTTGTTGTTGTTTTATCTGATGTTTCTGCTTCTGCGTCTTTTATCCTCATCCTGCCTTTATCTTCCATGAAGCACATCTCCTCAAACTTCCTGTTCTGCCAAACTCCATCTGCTATCTTTACTTTACCACAGGCCCTGTGAATTAGCAAGATAACCGCTGTATTGTTTACATAATTTTTAAAATGCATTTGAAAGGTAACGGGACATCATTTATCTATTCATCTTTTGCCAGTTATTCAGCCAAATTGGCTTCTCCCTGATTGTATCATAGGAAAGAGAATAAGCCCGCCAAAAGGCGAACTTATGTAAGCGCCTAGTTTCAGGGTGGATTTAAAACCCCTTAAAAATGTGCCATAATTACAGATAATAAATGCCAGCATTTTACTGCAGTATCGGCGCTAGATACTATGAAATGCGAGCGTTTCACTATAATTATGGAGGTTTCCTGTATGAAAGCACAAAGACGCACAGCAGATGAACAATACCAACTTATCATGGAATGCCGCAGCAGCGGTCTTAGTGACTACCAATGGTGTACGGAACATAACATCAATCCCGGCACCTTTTACAACTGGGTTAAAAGACTAAGAAAAAAAGCTTGTTATGATATCCCCTCTGCCACAGGACGCGGCGATCATAAGCCAGCCCTTAAACAGGATGTTGTAAAACTTGAGGTAATACCCGATCATCAAAGTCCAGTCATTCCAGCTGTCGGAAGCACAATGCTTCCTTTGGAAGAAACCGGCCCGACCATCGAGATCCTGCTCGGGACTGTTTCAATAAAAATTTCAAATGATGTTGATCCGAAACTACTGTCACAGATCCTTAAAACTGTGACAGGGACATGTTAGGAGACAT
>CAYURX010000068.1:0-14337 GCA_964447245.1 uncultured Coprococcus sp.
CAGATCATCACAAGTGAAACCCTTGAAAAACGCCGGTACTTGGTTTTCTGGAATGAAATGAACAGAAAACCTTAGTATCCGCTGCGTTTTTCACGGAGTGAGAACGTGTTTCACGGTGATGGCTGTCAGAAATTCCGTTCAATAAACAGATATCTGAACTGTTCGCAATATCTTTGATCTGAAATATACAATAGCGGTTAAGTAGCCAAAAGGCAGAAAGAATCTATAATCAGAACGGGGGATGAGAGATGCCATTACAGATCATGAGAAATGACATAACAAAAGTGGAATGCGACGCGATCGTGAATGCGGCGAATTCATCACTGCTGGGCGGCGGCGGTGTGGACGGCGCCATTCACAGAGCAGCCGGGCCGGGACTTCTGGCGGAATGCCGGACGATCGGCGGGTGTCCGACGGGACAGGCCCGATTGACAGGCGCCTATCATCTGCCGTGCAAGTATGTGATCCATACGGTCGGGCCAAGATGGAGAGGCGGTCATTGCGGTGAAAAAGAGCTGCTTATTTCCTGTTACAGGGAATCTCTGCGTCTGGCGGAGGCTCATGACTGTGAGACGGTGGCCTTTCCTCTGATATCTTCGGGAATTTATGGCTATCCAAAGGCGGAGGCCCTGCGGGTGGCAGTGGATACGATTCGTGATTTTTTGAAAGATCATGAGATGGACGTGATCATTGTTGTCTATGACAAGGCGGGATTTCAGATCAGCCGGGAACTGGTGGATCATGTTCAGGAATATATTGATGAAAATTATGTGGATGCACATACATTTGCGAGAACGTTCCGTAACGCTTCGAGTTTTCCGATGGAAAGGGCCGGCAGGCCGGTAGTACCTTCGGCAATGGCCGGGCCGTCCGCCGATATTCAGGAGGAAGCGTCGGGATCTTTGGAAATGGAGCGTCTGGATCAGATGCTGAATCAACTGGATGAGAGCTTTTCGCAAATGCTGCTGCGCAAAATTGATGAGCGCGGCATGAAAGATGCCGAGTGCTACAAAAAGGCCAATATTGACCGGAAGCTTTTTTCAAAGATCCGCAGCGATATTTATTACAAGCCGCGGAAGACAACAGTGCTGGCCTTTGCCATTGCTTTGGAATTGTCCCTGGATGAGACAAGGGAATTGTTGATGAAGGCGGGATTTGCCCTGTCGCACAGCAATAAATTTGATGTGATCGTTGAATTTTTTATCAGGAATCATAACTATAATATTTATGAGATCAATGAAGTCCTGTTTGCGTTTGATCAGAGTCTGCTGGGTGTGTAGAATATTGTCGCTTTTTAAGCGACCCATTGATTGGCCGGAACCTGTAAAATATCCATATATTCAGAACAAAGTGAATGAGAATATGGAGATTGACAGGAGGCAGAGATGATGAAAAATAATTTGACAGAACTTGTATTTATTATTGATTGCAGCGGTTCTATGCATGGTCTTGAGAAAGATACGATCGGCGGATTTAATGCGATGATTGCCCGGCAGAAACAGCAGGAAGGCGAGGTATATGTGTCAACAATTCTGTTTAATAGCATCTGCAGGGTTTTGCATGATCGTGTGAAATTGGCGGATGTCAGAGATATGACGGAAAAGGAATATGCAGCTTTGCAAAGGCGGGAGAATCAAGGAATTCTACCCGTCTTTTATAATGAGTATGGCGAAATAGGTATAATGAGAAATTAGTAGTGAGAAATAATATCATTAACGATGAAAATGAGATTCATTCTCAAAAAATTGCTTGCATTACAGACGGAATCCTGATATGATAATGACACCGGAGGTTAGATATAACTAACCATCAAAGATTGACTGTAGAGGTGACAGCAGGATGAATGAGAGTATGCAATATGGTGAAATCACAAAGGGTATTCAGGAACTGGCAGCAGGACAATGCGCACCGGTGATATTTCATATCAAACCGTCTAATCTGCTGATTATTGAGGAGAAATATGCCAGGGCGTTGAAATCACTGATTATGGCCACAGGTCTGAAAGCCAGATGCTTTGATCACAGCTCAGGCAAGCAGGTATGGTTTTTGTTCAGGGAAGACGCACTCAGGGAATATCTTTCGGACGCAGCCAACAGGGAATTTATAGCAGGATTCGGCTATGATGAAGAAATGGATTTGGAAGATATGCTCAAGTTTGCGGCTAAACGTTTCAGGATGTATAAATGCGGCAAGCTTGATTTCCCTCATGAGATGGGTATTTTTCTTGGTTATCCTCTGGGAGATGTCAAAGGTTTTATTGAGCATAAGGGCCGGAATTATCTATGTACCGGCTATTGGAAAGTTTACGAAAATGAACAGCAGGCCAGAGAGACTTTTCAATTATATGCGAAGGTAAAGCAGTTGGCGACAGACATGGTACAAAAGGGTATGGGGTTTACTTCTATGGAAAGTTATCAGGTCTGTATGTAAATAATCACAAATATTTATTTTCAGGAGGATTCAGAAATGGCAGAGATTATTGTAGCATATTGGAGCGGGACAGGTAATACAGCGGCAATGGCGCAGATGGTTGGCAAAGGCATTGCGGAGGCAGGTGCGGCAGCAAAAGTTGTGTCTGTGGAAGAATTTGCTGCAGCAGGATTAAAGGAATGCGCCGTATTTGCCCTCGGCTGCCCGTCCATGGGAAATGAAGTTCTTGAAGAATCAGTGATGGAAGATTTTGTGACTGAAGTTGAGCGTTTTGCTTCCGGCAAAAAGATCGGATTGTTTGGTTCTTATGGCTGGGGCGACGGCGAATGGATGCGCAACTGGGTCGAACGTATGCAGGATGCAGGGGCAGCGGTCTATGGCGGTGAGGATGCCATTTGCATGGGCGAACCGGATGCTGAAGCAGAAAGCAAACTGGTTGATCTGGGCAAAACATTGGCCGGGTTATAAAACTTAAGATGAGAGGTTTCATTGGTCTGCCGGATGCAAATGATTCCGGCAGATCAATTATATAGAATGCGGATGAAAGTATGAAATATATAAAAGCATAAATATCAGAGAGTATGTACATAGAATGGAGAATGATCATGAGCGTAGTCATTATTGGCGGTCACGACAGAATGGTCTGTCAATATAAGAAAATCTGCAAATCACATAAATGTAAAGCAAAGGTATTCACCCAGATGTCGGCGGATCTGGATAAGCAGATCGGAGATCCGGATTTGTGTATTCTGTTTACGAATACGGTTTCGCATAAGATGGTAAAATGCGCGCTGGATGAGGCAGGCCGGAAGAAATTCAAGGTTGTGAGAAGCCATACGAGCAGCGGTGCGGCTCTGGAAGGCATATTGATGGCCCATGCGGTGTGAAATAACAGTTTTAACGTGATGCAGCCTTCATGTTTTTGATATTAACATGAAGGCTGCATCATCTTATACGTCATTCTGATTCGTCAGGGAAGCCAGATAAAGTTCTTTGATTTTTTGAAAACTTTCTTCGCTGATGACATGTTCAATACGGCATGCGTCTTTAAGGGCGGTCTCTGATTCGACATCAATCGACATTAAGTAACCGGATATAACCTCATGCCGTTCATAAATTCTGGAAGCGATGGCCAGACCGGATTCTGTCAAAGTAAGAAAACCGTTGTCATCCATACACACATATCCGTTTTCGCGCAGGCGTTTCATTGCAACGCTGACACTTGGCTTGGAATAACCAAGATATCTGGCCACATCAATGGAACGGACTTCACTCTGATGAAGTGATAGAATATGAATCGTTTCCAGATAATCCTCCGGAGATTCCTGCATTTTCATGGCTGCACCATCCTTTCTGAGTATTTTCTTTTTGAGTATATCAGGCATTTTCCTTGTAACAGTTTAACATATCTGCAATAAAATAGCAAAGCCTTTTGTTAAATTTTCCCCAGAGTGAGGATTTTATGCTATACTATGTGGAAAGGGGGTATTTAATCATGCGTTTAGTAACGTTAGTAGAAGATACGACACAATGCGAACTGGCTTGCGAACACGGACTGAGTATTTATGTGGAGACGCCGAAGCATAAGATTTTGTTTGATGTGGGCACAACAGATTTGTTCATTAAAAATGCCACAGCACTGGGGATCGATCTTGGGCAGGTGGATACAGTTGTGATTTCCCATGGCCATGATGATCATGGCGGCGGCCTGGATGCATTTCTGTCAATCAATGATCATGCGGTCGTGTATTTGCAGGAGAAGGCGTTTGCCGATCATTTTACCAATAAGAAAACAGGGCCTGAATATATCGGACTCAATCAGGCACTTCGCAATCATCCGCAGGTGAAGCTGTTAAACGGCGGCTGTGTTATTGATGACGAACTGGAGATTTACAGTCATGTGGAGGGCGAAGTCTATGAGACGAATAAGAATCTGCTGAAAGAGGACAAGACGAGAGATGATTTTGTGCATGAGCAGCATCTGGTGATCAAGGGTGAGAAAAATGTATTGCTGATGGGCTGCGGCCATAAGGGCGTGTTGAATATTATCAATCAGTGTCCGGTGAAAGCAGATCTGATTATCGGCGGTTTCCATCTGTACAGTCCAAGAACCGGCGAATGTCTGCCTGAACCGATTATTATGCATTTGGCAAATAATCTGCCGGATGCTGTCTATTATACAGGACATTGTACCGGCGATCAGGCATTGGAGATCCTGACAAGGGAATTGAGGGAAATCCATCCGCTGATGACGGGAACGGTGATTGAGGTATAAAAAACAGAAACCATTACATGCATTTGTTCTGAACAGGGGAGTCGACAGCTTGTATGAGTTGTCGGCTTCCCTGTTTTTCAGGATTGCATTTACTTATTTCCCAGATACTCAATGGCAGAATGGGCGGCGATATTGCCTTCTCCGGCAGCCTTCACGTACTGGTATGGCCGTCCGGTGCAGTCACCGCAGGCAAAGCAGCCTTCAAGATTGGTGCGCATCTGCCGGTCGACGATAATGTGCCGCCCGTCAGTTTCAAGACCATAGACGAGGGTGGACGGCGAGATGGCATCCTTGAGGATGAAAACGCCGTCAGCCGGGACTTCCTCACCGGATTTCAGGCGAACGCCCGTGACAGCGTTCTCCCCGAGGATGGTTTTTGGCCGGTCGCTGTAAATCGTGAGGTTTTCTCTGTCATCGAAGCTGTTTTTCAGCGGGTAGGTTGGCATATAGGAAACATGGGCGGCAATATCCGACAAAAACAGCATTTCTTTTTCGGCATCTGCGCTTGTGGCGATGACAGCCACATCTCTGTCTTTGTACAACATGCCGTCGCAGGTGGCGCAATAGCTGACGCCCATGCCGACAAGATCATTTTCACCTTCAAGAGGATTGGAAAATTCCACACCTGTGGCGAGGATCACGGTGCGTGATTCAAACATTTCCATGCCGGAGGTCACATGCCATGTGCCGTTATACTGGAAAACACCATTGATTTTTTTGTCGGTGACCGTAATATCCATCTGTTTTAAATGATTGAAGATGGCATCGGACAGTTCCTTCCCATTTGTATTTGGAAGGCCCGGATAGTTCAGGACCTGTTCCGCCTTAATGGCCTTTGAATTAAAGGATGGCGTACCGAATATGAGAAAAGATTGATTGCGTATTTTTAAATTCATTGCGGCTGAGGCACCTGCGATGCCGGAACCGATGATGATTGAATCGTAGATCATGGATCAACAACCTCCCTGTGAATTCTTTTTTTTCCAGTTTAACCTAATTCTATGTAAAATACCAGTGGTTTGATAATGAATCCTGAATAATTCGGTGTACTATTGCAAATCTGAACAGTCTCCTGTAAAATAGAATAGGAGCGAAGGGAGGGATAAGATGTCGCCGTTGATATTTAATTCGGCAAATTTCTTTTTGTTGCTGATCGTGATCGTTATTAGCTATACATTTTGGATGCCTTATATCAAGGGACGCAAGATCGAAGCAATCGTGGATGGATACTGTCATCCGCTGGATGGTAAAGACAAGGACATTCTCTGGTGTTACCGATTTATGTACCGGGAAGTGAAAGCCGGCAAGCGTCTGTATTGCTATTCCCGGAAGAATTACGATACGAAGGAAGAAATGAAGAAGTATCCGAAGGGGTCAAAGGTCCAGATTCGTTATTATGAGACGAAGGAAGGCACGGAGGCCGTGATTATTTCCGATAATGAAGACTTCAAAAGAGCGATCTTCTATACGCTGGCAACCATTGCGGGCGGTATAGGTCTGGCTGTCGGTTATCAGCTGCTTGTGTATCAGTTGAAGCTCTAATACAATGATAGCGGCCATTTTTAAACGGACATCACAGGTACGTATCATAAGAGAAGCCGCTGCATGGCGTGAATAGCATCATGCAGCGGCTTTATCATGCAATTTTGAATCCGGAATCGGGTCATTAATAAAGGCAGAAATCATTTAAATCTTCTTCCAGCAGATGAATCGCCTGTTCAATATCTTTATTCTCAAGGCTGTGGATAATAGGATAGTGATGCTGGACATCCGTCATGGATACCGTCTGATTCCATGTCTGCCAGTAGAACTGGGCGTAAGCCCGCTTCAAAATGGACATGGATTTCTCCAGTTGTTCATAAGCATATCTGTTGCGGGCAAATGAGATCAGCGTCAGGTGGAACAGGGTGTTGGCTTCCCAGTGTTCCCAGAAGTCCGCCTCCGTGGAAAGGCACTGATCGGCAACCCGTGACAGTTCTTTGAGCTGCAGTTTGGTCAGTGACTGATAGCAGCTTCTTAAATAACCTGTCTCAAGAATCAGCCGGTAATTGAGGATTTCCTCAATATGTTCACTGGTCAGCCGGACGATCTCATAACCGTATCTTGGAAAACTGCGCAGGATATCATGATTGCAGAGGGTAATGAGCGCCTCACGGACCGGCGCTTTGCTGCATCCGTATTTATCCACCAGTTCCCGCTCGGTTAATATTTGCCCCGGTTTATATTCGCCGGATAAAATTCCGTTTAAGATGGCATTGTATATTTGATTTTTAAGACTTTCTTTTGTCGGCATATAAATTCTCCATTTGATTTTGTATTGATAATGAAAAGTATATCATATTTTGACATTTAGAGATGAAAAAAATGCAAATACCACATTTTTTTCCAGTGATTACTAAAAGTATATCATATTTTGACATTTCCGGACTAAAAAAATGCAAATACTGTATATTTTTATATTGATTATTAATCATACCAGTGATATGATTAATAATATGATGTGGAGAAAAGGGGATATGTATGTTGGAGCAAAGATTATATGACAATTATGTTCAGATTTTGAAGAATGAACTGGTACCGGCCCTTGGCTGTACGGAACCGATTGCCATTGCTTATGCTGCGGCGAAGGCCAGAGATGTACTTGGCTGTTTCCCAGAGCATGTGGAGATGCGGTGCAGCGGCAATATTATTAAGAATGTGAAGGGTGTGACAGTGCCGAATTCCGATGGTATGCGGGGCATTGACGCAGCGGCCATCCTTGGTATCGTGGGCGGTGACGCATCCCGTGAACTGGAAGTGCTGGAATCCGTGAAGCCGGAGCATATTGCGAAGACGAGAGAACTGGTGGCGGCCGGATACTGCCGGTGTACGCTGCAGGAAGATGTAGCCAATCTGTTCATCGTGGCAACGGTGAGAAAAGATGAGCATTATGCGGAGGTAACGATTATTAATCGTCATACATATATTACACGTATCGTTAAGGACGGAGAAGTGCTGTACGAGACAGCTTCCAGCGAGGAATCAAGAGATTATGTGGATAAGTCTCTGCTGAATGTGAAGGATATTCTGGAGTTTGCGAATACGGTGGATATAGAGGATGTGAAAGAGGTGCTGGACCGTCAGATCGAGATGAATTCGGCCATCGCCGATGAAGGCCTGATGCATCCTTACGGCGCACAGATTGGGCGCACATTGCTGCAGGTCTATGGCGATGATGTGAAGATCAGGGCGAAGGCCAGGGCGGCCGCCGGTTCCGATGCCCGTATGGGCGGATGTTCTATGCCGGTTGTGATCAATTCCGGCAGCGGCAATCAGGGAATGACGGTGTCCCTTCCGGTAATTGAATTTGCCAATTCATTGTTTTGCTCGAAGGAGAAGCTTTACCGTGCGCTGGTGGTGAGTAATCTGGTGGCCATCCATCAGAAGAAATATATCGGCAGCCTGTCCGCTTACTGCGGGGCTGTGAGCGCGGCCTGCGGCAGCGGTGCTGCGATCACTTATTTATATGGCGGCAATTATGATGAAATATCCGCAACGATCGTGAATACGATCGGAAATGTGGGTGGTATTGTCTGTGACGGCGCAAAATCTTCCTGCGCGGCCAAGATCGCATCGGCTGTTGACGCGGCTATCCTTGGTCATTTTCTCGGTCATAAGCATCACTGCTTCCAGCCGGGAGAGGGTATTATCCAGGGGGACGTGGAAGGCACGATCAGAAGCATGGGTTATATCGGACGTGTCGGCATGAAGGATACAGACAAACAGATACTGAATATCATGATTGACCAGGTTGATGTCAATCAGCAGTAGAATTGGCAGGATCCGGTGATTCTTCGGAATTGACAACTTTGCCAAATGAGAGTATGATAACATCAATATTATTTATTTACTTATAAATATGCGTACTGGATGAATATATAGTCGGTCATAATATTGAAGGAAATCATTGCAGCATGTGAATTATAATAGACGGAAGTCTTTTATAATAGTTAAATTCCCATGGCTATTTCATGGGAAAATGAAATGGAGGTAAGAAAATGAAAGGAACATTTAAAAAAGTTCTTGCGCTTGCGCTTGCTCTGACGATGACAGTCGGTGCGCTGACAGCTTGCGGCGGCAAGGACCCGGTAGCGGAGACAACACCGGCTACAACAGAAGGCGCCGGTGAAACGGCTGGTACAGAAGGCAGCGGCGAGACTGAGGGAGCAGTCAGCACGGATAATGCCAGCATATTTACGTATGCAATTGGCGGCGACCCAGGCGCCAATGTCAATGTTATTACAACCAGTGACCGTTTTGGTCTGATGACGATCAAGATGATTTATTCACCATTGTGCATGTACAATGCAGACGGTATCAACTGGTTCCTGGCAGAGAGCGTGGATACATCTGAGGATAATACAGAGCACATATTCCATCTGCGTCAGGATGTTGTCTGGTCTGATGGTGAGCCATTTAACGCAGACGACGTTGTATTTACTTATGAAGCAATGGAGAACCCGGACAATGCAGGCTGGGCTTATTCACAGCTTGTCTATGATCAGGGCGCAACAAAGATCGAGAAGATCGACGATTACACAGTGAAGTTCACAATGCCTTTCGCAAGTGCCGCTTCTCTGGAAATGCTCTGCAACATCTTCATTATGCCTGAGCATATTTATAAAGATGTCACAGATTTTGAGAACAACGAATTTAATACAAAGCCTGTTGGTACAGGTCCTTATGTGATGACAGAGTACTCTGCAGGTTCTTATGTGAAGTTTGAAGCCAACGATACATATTTCCTTGGCGCACCAAGCATTGACACATTTGTATTCCGTATTGTAGAAAATTCCAACACAGCCATGATGGCTATTCAGAGCGGTGAGGTTGACGCATGGATCGCAACACCGGCTGAAGTTGGACAGATGGATCTTGAAGGCAATAACCTGACAACCTATGCATACAGCGAAGGCCGTGTTGGTTATATGGCCATCAATGTGAATCAGATTCCGGACGAGAAGGTTCGTCAGGCTATCTTCTATGCCATTGACAAGAAGACGATCAATGATGCTGTTTATCTGAGCGAAGAAAATTACCTGGTACCAACCAGCTTCATGCCTCCGAACAGCAAGTTCTACACAGAGAATGTGAATTTGTATGAGCGTGATGTAGAGAAAGCAAAAGAGCTTCTTGCAGAAGCCGGCGCAGAGAATCTGACAGTTGAATTAAGCTACAGCGGTTCCGATTCAGCACAGGGCACACAGGCAGCCCTGATTCAGGAACAGCTTGGTGAAGCAGGCATCACATGTACATTAAATGGTATGGACAGCACAGCTATGTTTGATCAGCTTGAAGATCCTGAGACAAGTATTCAGATGTTCTTTAACGGTTATATTATGGGTATTGATCCGGATACTTTCCTTCCGATCTTTGCTTCAGGCGGTGCTTATAACTATATGCACTATGATTTCCCTGAGATTGATGAACTGTTCAAGAAGGGTCGCGAGACTTCCGACGAAGACGAACGTTATGCAATCTATGAGGAACTTCAGCAGGTAATTATGGACAAAGCCTGCTTCTATCCGATCGCTTCCAATAACCGTCTGCTTGTTATGAACAAGAGAGTCGGCGGTGTTGAAGAAGCTGGTCTGGTTCCGGTTTACACATTTGAAGACACATCTAAGCTGACATTGAACTAAATTTTTATGCAGGGAGCTGTCGCGGCAGCTCCCTGTTCAATTTAAGGGGATTATTATGGCAAAGTACATTATAAAGAGAATACTGGCCGCGATTCCGATGGTTATCATCATCACGATTATCTGTTTTACATTGATGAATCTTGCGCCTTATGACGCCATTGACGCGATGACGACGCCGAATATGGCGCCGGAAACTGTTGCATTGATTAAGGCAAAATACGGCTATGACCAGCCGGTTTATATACAGTATATCCGATGGATCGATGGAATGCTGAATGGTAATTTCGGTTATTCAATCGTAACAAAACAGAGTATTGCAGCCGATTTGGCGGTCCGTATCCCGAATACAATCAAATTGATCTTACCGGCTTACCTTCTGGCATATGTTTTTGCCATTGTACTTGGATTGATTGCCGGTTCTCACAAGAATAAGTGGGCGGATAAACTGATTGACGGTTTATGTTCAATTGGTATTGCCCTTCCGACTTTCTGGGTATCCATGCTTTTAATGTATTTCCTCGGTTATAAGCTGAATGTGCTGCCGATCGTTGGTATGCATACGATTGGACAGGAAGGCTCGCTGGCGGATTACCTGAAACATTTTATTATGCCGTTTATGGCATTGTTTATCAGCTTTTTGCCGGATGGAACACGATATGTGCGTTCTTCCACGATCACGCAGTATTCGGAAGATTATGTCATGGTACAGAAGGCTTTCGGCGCTTCGAAAGCGGAGATCATGTTCAAGCATGTCTGTAAAAATGTTTTGCTTCCGATTATTACGAAGCTTGGCATGGCGCTTCCGATGCTGGTAACAGGCGCGATTATTACAGAGACAATTTTTGGATGGCCGGGTGTTGGCCCGTATTTTGTTAAGGCGATTCAGGGCATGGATTATCCGATCGTTATGGTGATTCTTGTTTTGTCTTCGACACTGGTTATCCTGGGAAATCTGATGTCCGATATTTTATATTGTCTGACGGATCCGAGAATTAAGGATTTGGGGTGATAGCAATGGCAAAAAATAAAACAGATTCGAAAAGACGTGTTGAGAATGTTTTGAGTGCGTTAAAGCATGACAAGCTGGCCATTGCATCCATTATTTTTCTGATTGTTATTATTGCACTGGCATTGCTGGCTCCGATTCTGCCGCTCAACCCGACGGCGACGGATATTACAAGTATGCTGCAGCCGCCATCAGCGGCCCATCCGTTTGGTACCGATGAAATCGGCCGTGATTATCTGGCGAGGGTTATTTATGGCGGCCGTGTGTCCCTGCTGGTTGGTTTCCTTGCCATGGTTACCTGCGTCTGTGTCGGCGTTGTTGTCGGTACAGTTTCCGGGTACTGCGGCGGATTGATCGACAGTATTTTAATGCGTATTGTTGATATTATGTCATCTATTCCATGGATGGTACTTGTCACCGTTATCAGCCTGTTTTTGAAGAGGGGCTTAAAATCAATCATTATAGTTATCGGTTTCTTTACATGGATGGAAATTGCCCGTCTTGTACGTGCCGAAACTTTATCACTGAAAGAACGAGAATATGTGCAGTATGCCCGGTTTGTCGGTGTGCCGGGATATCTGGTTATTCTGAAACATATTGTGCCGGCTGTGCTGCCGACGATCATTATTTCAGCTTCGACAGGTATCGCCAACGCGATCATGACGGAGTCGTCGTTGAGTTTCCTTGGTCTTGGTATTCAGCAGCCGATGTCTTCCTGGGGCAGCCTTTTGCAGAATGCCCAGGGTAATATGCAGAATGCCATTTATATGGCGATCATACCGGGTCTGCTGATTGTTCTGACAATTTTTGCATTTAATAAGCTGGGTAATCTTCTCCGCATTTTTGTGGAGCCTAGAATTATGTCCGGTGAAAAGGATTAGGAGGGCGTGAGATGGATGAGAAAAAGAATAAGCCGGCGGATAATCGCCTGCTGACTGTAGAAAATCTGAGAACGACCTTCACGATCCACAAGTCAAAGGTTCAGGCGGTGCGCGGTGCCAGTATCCATGTTGATGATGGGGATATTCTTGCGGTAGTCGGTGAATCCGGCAGCGGCAAGAGTGTGTTGATGAAGTCGATCATGGGACTTTTGCCTGAAAATGCTGAGACAACGGCAGAGCACCTGCAGTATCTGGATAAGAATCTGCTGGCCTTAAATGAGGAAGAACGCAGGTGTATGAGAGGCAAGGATTTCGCCATGATCTTCCAGGATCCGATGACGGCGCTGAATCCTTTGAAGAAAATAGGTTATCATTTGACGGAGGTGCTGGTGCGCCATCGTGGCCTGAGCAAGAAGGAGGCCCGTCAGGAAGCTATTGAAGCGCTGCGCAAGGTCGGTATTCCTTCGCCTGAGAAGCGTCTTGACCAGTATCCGCATGAGTTTTCCGGCGGTATGCGTCAGCGTGTACTGATTGCCATGGCATTATGCTGCAAGCCGAAGCTGCTGATCGCCGATGAGCCGACAACGGCTCTGGATGTGACCATTCAGGCACAGATCCTTGAACTGCTGAAGCAGCTCCGGGATGAAGAACATATGAGTATTGTGCTGATTACGCATGACCTTGGCGTTGTGGCCAGTCTGAGCGACCGCATTTCTGTTATGTACGGCGGTTTGATCATGGAGGAAGGTTTGACGGATGAAATCTTCTATGCACCGAAGCATCCGTATACAAGAGCGCTGCTTCACGCGATCCCGAATCCGCAGACAGGTGTTCGTGAACGTCTGGAAGCAATTCCGGGTATGGCGCCGTCTCTGACGAACCCGCCGCCAGGATGTCCTTTTGTGGAGCGCTGTAAATATGCCTGTGAAAAATGCAGTGAAAAGATTCCTGCGTACAGACAGTATACACCATCACAGCGGGCCATGTGCGTCTTTACCGGTGAAGAATTGGATCAGATGGATGCCAGGATGGAAAAACAGACAGCTCAACAGAAAGATGCGGATGGTAAGGAAGGGGGAAATGACTGATGGCAGATGGCAAGGATAAGATTTTGCTGGAAACAAAGGGACTTCAGAAGCATTTCCCGGTAAAAGACTTTTTTGGCAGAAAACGTCAGGCTGTGAAGGCCGTTGACGGGATCACTTTTGAGGTTCATAAAGGGGAGACTTTTGGCCTTGTTGGCGAGTCCGGCTGCGGTAAATCGACGCTTGGCCGTACGCTGATCCGTATGTATGAACCGACGGATGGACAGATTATTTTTGATGGGCAGGATATTACAAAATTGGCGGGTGCGGAGCTGCAGCCATATCATAAACGTATGCAGATCATTTTCCAGGACCCGTATTCAGCCCTTGATCCGCATCATAATGTGGAGGAAATCATCCGGGAACCAATGTCCCTTTATATGAATGAGCCAAAAAGCGTCATTGATGAAATGATCGTGGAACTGTTAAAGCGGGTTGGTATGAAGGCGGATGATATGTATAAATACGCCTATGAATTTTCCGGCGGACAGCGCCAGAGAATCGGTATTGCCAGAGCATTGGCGGTAAAACCGGAATTTCTTCTGTGTGACGAACCGATTTCTGCGTTGGATGTGTCTATCCAGGCACAGGTTGTTAATATGCTGGAGGATCTGCAGCAGGAATTGGGCCTGACCTATCTGTTTGTGGCTCATGATCTGTCGATGGTTCGACATATTTCGACACGTATCGGTGTTATGTATCTTGGTAAGATCGTGGAAATCGCTGAGAGTGATGAATTGTACGATCATCCATTGCATCCGTACACGGAAGCGCTTTTATCAGCGATTCCGGTGGCTGATCCAAATACAGCCCGTAATTCAAAACGTAAGATCATCGAAGGAGACCTGCCAAGCCCGATGAATGTACCGAGCGGCTGCCGTTTCCATACGAGATGTCCTTACGCCAGACCGGAATGCAGTCAGAGTGAACCGCAGTTGGTTGAGCGGGAACCGGGTCATTTTGTAGCGTGTCATATACG
>CAYURX010000069.1:0-14269 GCA_964447245.1 uncultured Coprococcus sp.
TATTTCTGCGTCGGCATGATGATTTTGGAGAAAAGCTCCGTGAACTGCTGAATAACCGCCGGATCATAATTATAATAGGCGTAATCATTAAATCTGTAAGCGGTCTGTCATTCGTTTTCATGTTACTACCTCTCAGTTTTTATTTGCAGGCTTTTTTAATCTAATTCATTATTCTGTTCCAAGTTCCCGCAAAAATTTTTGCTCTTGCACTTTTTCAACACATTCTAAAAAATCACTCTTTTTTCGCGTTTTCTTCGGCATCCATTATCCTATAATAATCTTCCATATCCAGACTTAATTTCACATGCGTATCCGGCTTTAACTTTCAGTTGTTCTTCTGAAGGAGCGCGATACTTTCTGTATGAATCGAATGACTGAACATGTCCACACACTGTACGTCCTGCACCTTATACCCGTTCCCTTCAAGGTAATTCAAATCCCTGGCCAGTGTGGCCGGGTCGCAGCTCACATAAACGATACGTTTTGGCTGCATGGCGGTCATACAGGACAGCAAACTCTGATCACAGCCTTTTCTTGGCGGATCAACGACAATAATATCTGCATGGATATGCTCCTTTTCATAAGTCTGCGGCAGCACTTCCTCTGCCTTGCCGACGTAAAATTCCGCATTATTAATCCCATTGATGACTGCGTTGCGTTTGGCGTCTTCAATAGCCTGTGGAACGATTTCCACGCCATAGACCTTTTTTGCTTTTTGCGCCATAAAAAGTGAAATTGTCCCGATGCCGCAATACAGGTCCCAGATCACATCGTCCGGTCCCGGATCGGCAAAGGCCAGTGCCGCGCCATAAAGCTTTTCTGTCTGAACCGGATTCACCTGATAGAATGAAAGCGGTGATATCTGATATTTCACATTGCCTATGTAATCGGTAATATAATCCTGCCCCCAGACAGTCACAACCTGATCTCCAAGTATGACATTTGTTTTTTCCATATTGATATTATAAGTGATGCTGGTGATACCGGAAACTGCCTGCAATGCTTCGGCCAGTTCCTCTCCGTGAGGCAATTTTTTTCCATTAATGATCAGGCACACCATGATTTCTCCTGACTTAAAACCAACACGGGTCAGAATATGGCGCACCAGACCCTTATGCGCATTTTCGTCATAGGGCTGAATATGATAATCTGTCATCCACTGTTTCACGATCGACAGGATCTGTTCGTTCACCGGGGCCTGAATATAACAATGAGAAGAATCAATGATCGTATGGCTGTGCCCCGCGTAAAATCCTGTAATAATCTGTCCTTCTTTGTTCTTCCCCACCGGGTACTGTGCCTTATTCCGGTAATAGTAAGGATTTTCCATGCCAATGATCGGATGCATCGTATAATTCTCAATCTTTCCGACACGTGACAACAAATTGCGGACTTTATTCTCTTTGAACTCAAGCTGCTTTTTGTACGTCAGATGCTGGATCTGGCAGCCCCCGCAGCTTCTTGCCTGAGGACACGGCGCCTCCACCCGATCCGGCGACGGCTCAATAATGCGCATTAAACGCCCATAGCCATACTTTTTCTTCATTTTAATGACTTTCACTTCAGCCAGATCGCCGATCAGAGCGTCTTTGACAAAAAGTGTATACCCGTCAACTTTGCCGATGCCTGAACCATCCGTACTCAAATCTTCTATTTTGACGGTGTAAATATCATTCTTCCTTATCTCCATCTTTACCTCCGCACACGACACGATACGCCCTTCAAACTGCACATCCTGCAAACTGCATGCCGCATATCCGCACATCTTTTCCCGTTACCTGGTTACTTTGACGTTCTTCTTAAGTTCGATTCCAGTACCCGGTTATAGCCCAGCCAGTCCAGATTATCCTCGGTATGATCAAAAATCTCCGTCATTGTTTCCATACGGGCATCCGTATTATCAGCCAGGTTCAGCGCCATGGCCTCGATCAGCGCCGGTTTCTTCGGGGAACCATATTCCAGTTCTCCGTGATGCGCAACGATACAATGCTTCAATTCATTGGCCAGCACCTGCGGAAATCCCGGGATCTGACGGATACCATCATGAACCATCTCCACACCTGTCACAATATGTCCGATCAATTGACCTTCATCCGTATAATCATTGGCCGGAAACAGAGATAATTCTCTTGTCTTCCCGATATCGTGGAAAATAGCCGCCGTAATCAAAAGATCACGATTCAGCAGCGGATAACGGGTCGTATAAAAATCGCAAAGTTTGGTAACACTTAATGTATGCTCTAAAAGGCCCCCGACAAATCCATGATGGATGCTCTTGGCCGCGGAGTGCTGCTTGAACGACTGGATAAATGCCGTATTTTTCACAAAATAAAGCTCCAGCAGCTCCCGCAGATGCGTTTCTTTGACACTCCTGATCAATCCGAGCAGTTCCTGATACATTTCTTCAATATTATACCGGCTGCACGGCATATAATCAGCCGCTGTATAATCGCCATCTTTGGCACGGCGGATCCGCCGCAGGTTTAACTGGATCGATCCCTGATAGGACGTGACCTGTCCTTCCACCTTAATAAAATCCATCGGTTCAAAATATTCGATTCCTGGTGTCAGTTCCCACACTTTTGCGTCGACTGTGCCGGTCTTATCCTGCAGAGTCATCGAATAATAATTCTTTCCGGCCTTTGTCTTTAATGTCTGTTTTGTTTTGCATAAATAAATATCTGCGACAGTCTCGCCTGATTTTAACGTATTAATATATCTCATAACCATAATCAGCCCGTATTGGCGGGCCTTTACCTTTCTATTATTTTTATAATTCCATTATATCGCTTTTCCAATGATATAGTATAAAAAACCTTTTGTCAACGAGAATAAAATTGACAACCTCAGCTTTATGAATTACTATAACGATGGAGGTATATTGCATGATGAATGAAAAAGCTTTACGTATTCTTGAATACCCAAAGATTATAGATATGCTTGTCGGCTATGCCATTTCGCCGATGGGAAAGGATTTATGTAAAAATCTCATGCCATCGTCTGATATGGCTGAGATTTTAAAAGGACAGATGGAAACGACGGATGCCCTGGCACGTATTCTTAAAAAAGGCAGCCTGTCTTTTTCAGGTATCCGTGATATCCGGGGTTCCCTGCTGCGCCTGAAAGTCGGCAGTACCATTGGCATGGTCGAACTGCTGAATATTGCGGCGACACTGGATGTGGCCCTCAAAGTAAAATCCTATGGAAGGCGTGACAGCGAAGACCCTGACACAGATTCACTGGACGGTATGTTTGCGCTGGTTGAACCTTTGTCCAATTTAAGCCATGAGATCCGCCGCTGCATCATTGATGAAGAAACCATGGCCGATGACGCCAGCCCTGCGCTTAAATCCATCCGACGCCAGATTCGTCTGACCAACGACCGGATCCACTCGCAGCTCGCGTCCATGGTCACATCCCAGAATATCGGCTCAAAACTGCAGGATAATATCGTCACCATGAGAAACGGCCGCTACTGCCTGCCTGTAAAGGCGGAATACCGTTCACAGGTACAGGGCATGATCCACGACCAGTCTTCCACCGGTTCCACGCTCTTTATCGAGCCGATGGCCATTGTCAAGCTGAACAATGATCTCAGCGAACTGGCCGTCAAAGAAAAAGCCGAAATCGAACACATTCTGGATACTTTGAGCGCGCTGGCCGGGGAATCCGTGGATATGCTGGAACAGGATATCTCCGTTCTGACAAATCTCGACTTTATTTTTGCCAAAGCTGCACTTTCAAAGACATACAACGGCAGCGAACCCGTTTTCAATGAAAACGGCTTCATCAATATTAAGAAGGGCCGCCATCCGCTGTTAGACAGGCGCAAGGTCGTGCCTATTGATCTGACCCTGGGCAGGGATTATCAGATGCTGATCGTCACAGGCCCAAATACGGGCGGTAAAACCGTTTCCTTAAAAACTGTCGGATTATTGACACTCATGGGACAGGCCGGTCTTCATATTCCAGCCTTTGACCATTCCGAGCTGGCTGTCTTTGACGATGTATTTGCGGATATCGGCGACGAACAGAGCATTGAGCAAAGTCTCAGTACGTTTTCATCCCACATGACCAATATTGTCCGCATCCTGCATGACGCCAGCTACCGGACACTGGTACTTTTTGACGAATTATGCGCCGGAACAGACCCGACAGAGGGCGCTGCGCTGGCCATTGCCATTCTCAAAAACCTGTTAAGCCGCAAAGTCACCACCATGGCTACGACCCACTACAGCGAGCTGAAAGTTTTTGCCATGACCACGCAGGGTGTCTGCAATGCCTGCTGTGAATTTGATGTGGCCACACTCAGTCCGACCTACCGTCTGCTGATCGGCATCCCCGGCAAGAGCAATGCTTTTGCCATATCATCCAGACTTGGCCTGCCGGAATTTATTATTGAGGATGCCAGAAAAAATATTGACGTTCAGGAACAGAACTTTGAAGATCTGATCGCCAATCTCGAAACAAGCCGTTCCACCATTGAAAAAGAACAGGAAGAAATCACCGCTTACAAAGCTGAGATCGAAGTGCTTAAAAAGCGTCTGGAAGAAAAACATGAGAATCTGGCCCGCCAGAAAGAGCGGATTTTGAATGAAGCCAACGAAAAAGCCCGGAGTATTTTGCAGGAAGCCAAAGATTACGCAGATCAGACCATCCGCACCATGAACAAGCTTTCAAAGGCCGGCGGTATCGACATGAAAGCCATGGAACAGGAACGGGCCCGGGCCCGCGAAAGACTGGACAAGACCACCGGACGCCAAAAAGCGGCTCCGGCAAAAAGAGATAAACATTACACTGCCGCTGATTTCAAACAGGGGGACCGTGTCCATGTGCTGAGTCTTGATCTGAAAGGCACGGTTATTTCCCTGCCGAACAGCAAGGGCGAACTGACTGTGCAGATGGGGATTCTCAAATCCCGCATCCATTTCAGTGATCTTGAACCGATCGACGAGGAAGTCATCAGCACACCGGTCATTAACAAAACCGGTTCCGGCAAGATCAAAATGAACAAATCGGCCAGTATCAGCACCTCCATCAATCTGATCGGAGAAACTGTTGACGAAGCCATGATCGATCTGGACAAATATCTGGATGACGCCTATCTGGCCCACATACCAACCGTCACCGTCATCCACGGACGGGGCACCGGCGCTCTCCGCAAGGCAGTTCACGACAAGCTGCGCAAGAGCAAATATGTCAAAAGCTTTCGTCTTGGCACATTCGGTGAAGGAGAAACCGGCGTCACCATCGTTGAATTTAAGTAAAGCAGTCTGAAAAAACACCCTGAGACCATTCAGTCTCAGGGTGTTGATTTTATTCGCTCCAATGCAGCCGGTGCAGATTTCCCGCAAGTTCCAACTGGGAAAATTTCTGCTGCCGCAAGGCTTCATACAATACAATTGCCACGGAATTACTCAGATTCAGGGAACGGATATGTTCATGCATCGGGATCCGGACACAGTACGGCTCATAAGCTACCAGAATTTCTTCCGGTATCCCGGCGCTCTCCTTGCCGAACATGATATAGCCGTCCGGCTCATAGGCCATTTCCGTGTAAATCTTTCTGGCTTTTGTCGTTGCCATATAAAGTTTTCCTTTACAATCAGGATTCTTTTCAAGAAAATCTTCAAAATTCTCATATACCTGATAGTCCAGATTCGGCCAGTAATCCAATCCGGCCCGCTTGAGCATTTTATCACTGATCTCAAAGCCCAGTGGCTTGATCAGATGCAGCTTTGTACCGGTCGCCACACAGGTACGGCCGATATTGCCCGTGTTGGCCGGCATCTCAGGCTCCAGAAGTACAACATTCATACTCATAGCTGTTTCTCTTTTCTGATTTTATTGACAAAACGCGCAATGCGCTCCGTCGCTTTCTTTAATTCCTCAAGAGAATACGCATAGGAAATACGCAGGAATCCTTCACCACTGTCCCCGAAGGCCGTCCCCGGAACAACAGCCACCTTCTCGGCTTTCAGCAATTCCGTCGCAAACTCATCGGAGGACATGCCAAGGCTTTTGATACTTGGGAATACATAGAACGCGCCGAACGGTTCAAAACATTCCAGCCCCATTTCCCTGAAAGTATGTACAAGAAAACGGCGGCGCTGATTGTAGGATTCACGCATCATTTCCACGTCTTCGTCCCCGTTGCGCAGCGCTTCCACAGCCGCGTACTGGCTTGTCGTCGGCGCGCACATAATGGCAAACTGATGGATCTTCAGCATCTGATCCATAATGAGCTGCGGCGCACAGGCATAGCCAAGACGCCATCCCGTCATTGCGTAGGCCTTTGAGAAACCATTAATCAGCACGGTTCTTTCCTTCATGCCCGGAAATGACGCAATAGTTGTGTGCGGTGTCTCATAAGTCAGTTCACTGTAAATTTCATCTGAAATAACTAAAATATCTTTCTCAATACAGATATCAACGATCGGCTTCAAATCTTCCGCCGTCATAACGGATCCCGTCGGATTATTCGGGAACGGCAGTACCAGCACCTTTGTCTTTGGCGTAATGGCTGCCCGAAGCTGCTCCGCCATCAGCTTGAATTCATCCTTCTCCTGCAAAGGAATAATGACCGGCACACCATCGGCCAGGACAACGCATGGCAGATAGGACACGTAGCAAGGTTCCGGAATAATCACCTCGTCGCCCGGATTCAGCATGGCCCGAAGGGCAATATCAATGGCTTCAGAACCGCCCACCGTCACGATGACCTCATGATTCGCGTCATACGAAACATGGCATTTCCGCTCCAGATAAGCGCAGATCTCCTCTTTTAATTCCTTCAGACCGGAATTGGATGTATAAAATGTCCGCCCTTTCTCCAGGGAATAAATGCCCTCGTCACGAATATGCCATGGCGTGTCAAAATCAGGTTCGCCCACACCAAGGGAAATCACTTCAGGATCATTCATCTCTGTAACAATATCAAAAAACTTACGGATCCCCGACGGCTTGATCGTCAGGATTTTGTCGGATAAGGGATTTCTCATGGGGTAATCAACTGCCTTTCACTCTTAGTTTCCTGAACCATAATCGTACCATGATCTTTATATTTTTTTAATACAAAATGTGTCGCTGTACTTCTCACGGATTCCAGTGTGGATAATTTCTCGGAAATAAACGCGGACACTTCCCGTAAAGTCTTGCCTTCCAGCATCACGCAAAAATCATAGGCGCCGGACATCAGATACACCGTATCCACCTCCGGGAAATTATAGATCCTCTCAGCCAGATGGTCAAAACCGCGGCTGCGCTGCGGGGTAACGCACACTTCAATCAAAGCAACCACCCGGTCTCTGTTTGTCTTCTCCCAGTTGATCATCGTATGATAACCGCAGATCGTCTTATCATTCTCCATCTCAAAAATAGCCTGTGCCACATCTTCTTCTTTTTCACCTAAAACAACAGCCAGATCTTTAATACCGATTTTACTGTTCTTCTCGATCACAGATAAAATTTTTTCTTTCATTTCATTCATGCCTATCACTCCACTTTTAATTATTGGTTGCATAGATTCATACTGTCCTGCCGGAACGGCTCAAGATAGCGTACTTCTTCTTCATTGATTACGACCCGGTCGTTATCATCCGTCAGATGGCCGATGATAACAGCCGGGATGCCCGCCCCGGCCAGCTCCGCCAATACCTTCTGGCCGTGATCAACCGCCAGCAGCAGGGAACCTTCCGACAAAAGCTGATAAGGGCTGATGCCAAAATAATCACAGATTTCCACCGTTTCCTGCCGCAGCAAAATATCCTTCAAATGGACACGCGCACCCAAACCGGCCGACTCAGCCATCTCCCACACTGCGGCAAACACGCCGCCTTCACCGGCTGCATACATGGAGCGCACGCCGGCCTTTGCCGCCGCCCTCACTGCCGCCTCGCAGGAAAAATCCGCTCCATCCTTTTTGGTTGCCAGCATTCCCGCCAGAAACGCCGGATTAAAATGCTGCTCCAATGCCGCCTGATGCTGCCGGGCCAGCTTCACAGACCCCCGCCATCCGGCATATCCGGTCATGATCAGATCCTGGTCAGCCTTTGGAGTCCCGGCCCCAAATATCCCGGAGACTCCGCCGATGGCTGTCACGTTTACGATTGGTTCCTGTATCCCGGATACCCCCATGGCATCCCCCGGTCCGACCCCAATCTTTAAATAACCGCAAGCCGCAGCAACGGAACCATTGATCGCTTTTAATAAAGATTCTTCCGCATTTGCAGGCAACAGGACCTGAACCGTGATACCGAAGGCCTCGCCTCCGGCCGCGGCCAGACGATTGACCGCCTGATGGACTGCACAGGCTCCCGCGTCACGGTCATCTCCCGTCTCCGCAGCAGTCGCCGCACAGACATTGCCGTCCGGCATCTCAAGGGTACTGTCATTCCTGTATGATATCATTTGGCATCCGGCCTTTAGAGACCATCCGCTCAATATTTTCTGAACCGAACGTTTGTAGATCGTTTCGGCCACTTTACCTTTTCCCAACATGATCGATACTCCAAATACTATTCCCCATTATTACTGGCTTCAGCATGATCGGATGCGTTATCTGCCTTCTGTCCGTCCTCACTGTCCGAACCTTCATCTGTACCGTCCTTTGTATCATCACCCTCAGACTCCGCTTTCTGCTCTTTCTTCGTTCCCACCGTCACATAACGCGGTGTCGCGCTGTAACGGCTCGTATTGATCCAGACGGTATCCTCCAGTTCGCCATCCACATACACATATTTATAGAAGGAAGCCACATAACCATTATGGGCGCTCTGTGTCACTTCCTGCCAGCCTTCCGGCTGTGAATCATCCTTTGTCACCACATCACTGCCCGGCGCAATGGTCTGCTCCGTCACGCTGTAAAACTCGATCGAACGGTTCTCTGGCCGTGTCTCATCGCCGTAAATACACACATAAACACTGCCGCTGTAAGTGTAAGCTTCCAGATAGACCGCCGACTCCAGATTATTTTTAAATTTAAAATCAACACTTCCCTCTGCCACCGTTGCGTCCGCCCCAAGCGGTACATAACCAACAGTCAGACCATGATTGGCACGCTCAACGACCTCCAGTTCCGACCGCAGAACGGCATTATACAGGGTCGATGATACCTGGCAGATGCCGCCGCCCGTACTCGGAACGACTTTGCCGCCCGAATAACCCGTCGCCTGATAGTACCCATTCTCGTAAGTAAACGGCACAACATGTTCCAGGAAAGAAAAGGTCTCACCCGGATAAATGACTGTCTCGTCAATCAGAGACGCACCATTGGCAATATTGGCGATACGGTTGCTGCTGGAAGACGCGTAACTGGTTGAATAAGAGCCCAGCAGATCGGTAATAACTTCCAGATCCTCCCGTGTATGCTCCGGTTTCGTTTCCTCCACTGTCACAGCCAGCTTCTGCGCGCTGCCGTCCCAGTCCTCTCCAAGAGCATCTTCCGCCGTTTTCACCGTTGCTCCGATATCCACCTTCAGCCCCGTGACCGCGTCTGTAATCTGAAACTCACCGGAATGCCGCACAAGAATGGCATCCTGTGCTTCTCTGTTATAAGAAGCCGTACCGGCATCGATCAAAGCCTTTAATTTCTCATGATCGTACTCAAAAGGCAGCTTATACTCCGCTTTATTATTCTTCACATCAGCCAGTTCCTTGTAACGTTTGATCAGATTGCCGCTTGTGCCGATCTCACAAATATCCTGAATGATCGTACTGTCCGCCACATGCATATTAAAATCCGCATACGGGATCACCACTTCCCCGCCGTCAATTGTCAGCGTCAGGTTTCCCCCACAGACTTCCTCCGCAAATTGTTCCAGTCGTTCTTCGGCATCCTGCACAGACATACCGCCCAGATCCATCTGATTCACGCTGACACCCTCCGGTATCTCATGATCAGCCGGGATCTCCTTCTTCATCTGAGCCTCTGTCTCAGGCCGGGTCTCTGTCTCCAATGTCTCCGTTTCCAATGTCTCTGTTTCAGGCCGGGTCTCTGCTTCTGTCTCCGCATAAATATTTTGTGCACCAACCGCCATGAACAGAAGCATCCACAGGGTCAGGCAAAGTATTTTTAAACCTGATCTTTTCATTACGTACTCCTTCATCCCTCTGCGGGCTGTCATTGTCATACTGCTGCCTCACAGACCCGTCATCGCCCGTTACCATCGTCTCCGGTTACACAAACTGCGCAACCATACTCAGCACCATTGACAACACGATCAACGCCACGATGATCGCCGAAATAATCTTCGTCGTCTTTTTATTCACACCTATCACTCCCACTAAAAACGCTTCATGCGCCCGTATCTTAAAATCGTCTGATCGATCCAACGGGACGCTTCACTCATCGTCATCTGTTCCATAGATTCATTAAACTCTATTTTATGATATTTACATAGATCCTTCAAGTAGGCTTTTTGCTTTTTCGTCATGGGCTGCTGCTTTTTTTGCCTGAAGCCCATTTTTTCAGGTACAAAAAGGCCCGGATTTGACGTTTCAAAATAATGTCCCAGTGTCTGATAGAGTTTTGCCGTCGCCAGTGCGTCATGATAGGCTCTGTGGGCCGAGCTGTTAATGATCCCGTAATGCTCGCATAATGCGCCCAGACTTCTCGATGGCAGGTCTTTATGTACAGTTTTTGCAATCTTTAACGTATCAATACCTTCCCTTTCAAAAGAAAGGCCGTTTTTTTCTGCGGCATTTTTTGTAAAACGGTAATCAAACATCAGATTATGTCCGACAATGACAAAGCCTTCGCTGAAATGAACAAAATCTCCGACTACCGGCCCCAGATCACGGGCATCCGCCAGCATCGCATCGGTAATACCCGTCAGTTCCGATATCTGTGCCGTCAATGGCTCATGGGGATTGATAAATTCCGAAAAACGGCCGGCCACCTTTCCCTGAATCACCTTCAATGCCCCAATCTCAATGATGGTATTCGTTTCCGGCGACAATCCCGTCGTCTCCACATCAAATACCACATAATCCTTAACCATCTGTCATCTATCCTTCCTCTATCATTTGCAGACAGCTTTCTCCGCTGTCCAGACACACCATCCTGGCCCCGTAGGTCAGCGGATCCCGCTCCATATAATCAAATAAAATCACCTGCGAATGGCCGCACCGCTTACCGGACGCCGCCGTTGCCCGTATATCCATCGAAAACCCTTCCATATGGGTCATCCGCTTCATCTGCCGTCCCGTGTAGCCTTCATAGGACGGCAGATATTTGCCTGTCAGCTCCGCCCGCCTGTAAAATTCTTCACAAAATGAACGGTACAGACTGTGTTCACCGGCCCACGCCGGCCTTGATTTCAGATTCTCTCTTGCATACAGATCATAGAGCATGGCCGATTTCAGGATATCCGGCTCTCCAAGCCGCCGTTCCCTGGCAAAAGCCAGCAGCAGATCATAGCGCTGCATCCGGCCATGCTGCACTTTCCCATAGCCGCCCTTCTCATAAAACGCTGCCAGCGCTTCAAAAAAATCAAAGGGTTCTTTAAAATCATGCATCAGATACTGCAGGGACAATTCAAACTGATGACTGTTATAGTAAACCTCCACCATTTCTTCAACGCCTTTGAGCCTCAAAATCTCCTCATAGCTCATCCAGTCCGTTTTCAGCACTTCATAGGGCGCTTTTGGCCTGTAAACGATCCCGTAATCCGCCGCCTTCTCATGCATTCTTGAACCTTTCAGCACTTTCAGAAAGCCCAACTGAAGCTGCTCCGGCTTCATGGCATACACATCGTTGAAGGATTGCTTAAACCGTTCAAAGTTTTCATAAGGCAGTCCTGCGATCAGATCCAGATGCTGATGGATGTTATGCCCCGCATTCACTCTGGCAACGGCATATTTTAACTTTTCCAGCTTCATAGTGCGGGACACTTCCCGAATCGTCGGTTCGTAGGTCGACTGGACACCGATCTCAAGCTGCACCAGTCCCGGCCGCAGCGTCCCCAAAAGCGCCAGTTCTTCCTCATCCAGCAGATCCGCGCCAATTTCAAAATGAAAATTCGTCACGCCCTGATCGTGGGCCTGAATATAACGCCAGATGGCCATAGCATGGGCTTTATTGCAGTTAAATGTCCTGTCAACAAATTTCACCTGAGGCACTTTTTGATCAATGAAAAACTGCAGTTCCTTTTCCACCAGCGCCATATCCCGCAGCCGCACCTTCCTGTCAATGGACGACAGACAATAACTGCATGAAAAAGGGCATCCTCTGCTCGTTTCATAATAAATGATCTTATGCTCAAAGTCCTGCATGTCCTCATAGACAAAAGGCACCTGATTGATGTCCATGATCTCCCGCCAGCCGTTATCCACCAGCTCATCATTTTCCCGGTAAATAATCCCCCGGATATCCGCCAGATTCACCGAACCATCCACATAGTACGTCGCCAGCTCACGAAAAATCGCTTCGCCCTCGCCCCGCATCACGCCTGTCACTCCCGGATTGCGTAAAAGACAGGCAGCGGCATCATAGGATACCTCCGGCCCGCCGAACCAGATTGGCATTTCCGGCCGAAGCTGATGCAATAGCCCCGCCAGTTCCTCCACCATGCCGATGTTCCATATATAACAGGAAAAGGCTGCAACATCCGCCTTTTCCTTATAAATATCTGCCAGTATATCTTCTGTATACTGATTGATCGTATATTCTTTAATTTCTATATGCCGCTTATACGCCTTTGCATAGCTGCGCAGACTGTAGACCGCCAGATTCGCATGAATATATTTGGCGTTCACGGCCACCAGCAAAATCTTCATGCCATCCCCCTACAGGTTCGGCCTGATCTGCTTCGGACGATAACCGGCCTTTTCCAATGCCTGAATGATTTCCTGTTTGTGTTCCGTTCCAAACGCTTCCAGCGTTATTTTCAACTCAACGGCTGCATTCCGGTTCGTGCTGAAAAACTGGTTATGATCCAGTTTAATCACATTGCCGTTTTTCCTGGCAATGACTTCGGATACCCGTACCAGTTCGCCCGGCTTATCCGGCAGCAGAACAGAGATGGTAAAGATTCTGTCTCTTGCGATCAAACCATTCTGCACGACCGATGACATGGTGATCACATCCATGTTGCCGCCGCTTAATATGGAAACGACCTTCTTGCCCTTCACGTTCAGATGCTTCAGGGCCGCTACCGTCAACAGGCCCGAATTTTCCACAACCATCTTGTGATTCTCCACCATATCAAGGAAAGCCACAACCAGCTCATCATCTTCAACCGTAATGATATCGTCCAGATTTTTCTGTATATACGGGAAAATCTTTTCGCCCGGCGTCTGTACCGCCGTACCATCGGCAATGGTATTCACCGGTGAAACCGTCGTCACCCGGCCATTCTCCAGAGAAGCTTTCATGCAGGCCGCTCCCGCCGGTTCAACGCCGATCACTTTAATATTATTTTTCAGCAGCTTGGCCAATGTGGATACACCCGTCGCAAGGCCACCCCCGCCAATCGGCACCAGGATATAATCGACCAGCGGCAGTTCCTGAATAATCTCCATGGCAATGGTTCCCTGTCCCGTTGCCACTCTCAGATCATCAAATGGATGAATAAAGGTATAACCATTCTCAGCCGCCAGTTCATAGGCTTTCTCGCAGGCCTCATCGTATACATCGCCATAAAGGACAACTTCCGCGCCATAACCTCTTGTTCTCTCAACCTTGATCAATGGCGTCGTTGTCGGCATCACAATGACGGCTTTCACGCCATAACACTGGGCCGCATAAGCCACACCCTGCGCATGATTTCCGGCTGAAGCCGTGATCAGTCCTTTGGACCTCTCCTCATCTGACAGCGTGCTGATGGTATAATAGGCCCCTCTCAATTTGTAGGCACCCGTCAATTGCATATTCTCCGGCTTAAAATAAACCTTATTGCCGGTCTTATCACTGAAATGCTTGCTGTAGATCAGCTTCGTCTCCTGCGTCACACGCTTCACCGCTTCCGACGCTTCCTCAAAAGCCTCCAGGGTCAGCATTCTATTTTCCTTTTCGTCATCCACATCCGCCATATTGATATTATCGACTTTTACTTCTTCCATTTTTGTCACCATTCCTGTCATCGATCTGCTATCCGGCTAACGCTCGCTTTGCATTGTCTGGACGCTATTGCATATTCCAGCCAAATAGTCCTCTAAAACCGTTCAGATAATGGCTTTATGAACGGAATTTCTGACAGTCATCACCGTGAAACACGCTCTCGCAGCGACTTTGCTAAGCTCATCCTTCGCAAAACTCGGATTCGCTAAG
>CAYURX010000070.1:0-14124 GCA_964447245.1 uncultured Coprococcus sp.
ATGAATATACGTTTTGCATTCGCCTCCACAAAGTCAGGATTTGCATTAAAATCGGATCAAGGATAATATTGATGACCGCGCCAATGATCATACATTTCATCGTATACTTTGGATTGCCGTCAGCCCGTATAATAGCCGTCAGTGAAGAACTCAGCATCAGAAACGGCAATCCCCATATGATAATACGCGTATAGGCCAGCGATTCTCCATAAGCCGTATCCGTTGCACCAAGCATCCGCACAAGCGGCGGCGCAAACAGACTGCACACCGTCACTTTCCACACAGATGCCATTATAAATATTCTGTCCATAAAAATCCAACGGCTGATGCATCAACTGCAGATCTTCCGGCCGTATATCAGGAAGCCATCGTTCATACAGCCGCAGTCCGTCTTCCGGATATTTTCCAAGCATCACCGGATCACTCCACCAGCTCACATTCCAGGCCCATCGTTCCAAAGCGGTTTTACTCTCAAATAATGCCCTTCTCGCTGCTTCAACATCCGCCTCTGAATTCGTTTTTGGATAACACATGGTTCCCGTCGGTGCATAGCCAATGGCAATCAACAACCGTTGCCGCATATTCAGCAAACCAGTCCACACTGTCAGGATTCATCCAGCCGCCCCGTTTATAGATTTCATAAGGCAGATCCCAGTGGAACAACGTCACATAAGGTTCAATGCCATTTTCAAGCAGGCAATCGATCAGTCTGCTATAAAAGTCGATCCCCTTTTGTTCAATTCGCCCGAATCCGTCCGGCATGATCCTTGCCCAGCTAATGGAAAAACGATAAGCTTTCAGACCAATCGCCTTCATCATAGCCACATCATCCTGATATAAATGATAATGGTCGCAGGCCACATCACCCGTATGCCCTCCAAATATCCTTCCCGGCTCCTTACAATACACATCCCATATCTGAAGCCCTTTGCCATCCTCATCCGGCGCACCTTCGATCTGATACGAAGATGTGGCCGCTCCCCACACAAATTTCTCAGAAAAGCCCATATCCAAACCTCCTTACGCTACCGTCAACTATCACTTTCCAAACCGTCTGATACCTTCAAATGATAAACACGGCTCATAAAATCTCCCATGACCTGTGAAATCAGCAATCCCCCATTCATCAGCATCTCACCGCTGTATATTGCATCCGATCCCTCTAACCTGTACCGGGCCTTCGGATCCAGACCTGCCAGCCTGATTTTCCGGCTTCTCCGGTTCGGCTGTGCCAACACCTGCACAAACGTCACCAGACTTTCAGTCTGATCTTTCGATACGATCTGCCAGCAGTCATACAGATGGTTTTCCTGCCATGACGCGAGCCTGTAATAATCGCCCTCCCGGATCAGCGGTTGAAATTGGTGATACATCTCTGTCTGAACTTTGATGGCATCTCTGTCTTCCTCCGAAATCTTTGTAATATCCAGTTCATAACCAAAAGTTCCGGCCAGCGCCACATGTCCCCTTGTGTCAAAAGGCGTCCTTCTTCCGACCACATGATTCGGGCAGTCACTCACATGCGCCCCTATCGTCGACAATGGATAGAGCAGGGCCGTTCCTTCCTGAATGGCCAGACGCTCAATAGCATCCGTATTATCCGAACACCATATCTGCGGGCTGTAATACAGCATTCCCGGATCAAATCTGGCCCCGCCGCCGGAACAGTTTTCCAGCAGCAGATCAGGAAATTCTGTGATCAGTCTCTCCTGCATTGCATAGACCCCCAGCGTATATCTGTGCATCAGTTCTCCCTGATTCTTTTTGCCAAGCCAGGTGCTGCCAATATCGCATAGCTGCCGGTTCATATCCCATTTCAGATAAGAAATATCCGCGCTGCGCAAAATTGCGGCCACCGACTCATAGACATGATCGACGACCTCCGGTCTCGAGAAGTCCAACACATACTGGTTTCGGCTCTGCGTCGGTACCCTTCCCGGAATGGCGATAGCCCATTCCGGGTGCTGTCGGAACAAATCGGAATCCGGTGAAATCATCTCCGGCTCAAACCATATGCCAAATTGAAGCCCCTTTTTTTTCACATCATCCACCAGCTTTTTCAGGCCGCCTTTGATCTTGTCCGTATTCACGATCCAATCGCCAAGAGAACTGTCATCACAATTGCGATGACCGAACCAGCCATCATCCATCACCAGCATCTCGATCCCACAGTTTTTCGCTTCTTTTGCGATTGCCAGCAATTTATCCGAATCAAAGTCAAAATAAGTCGCTTCCCAGTTATTGATCAGGATCGGTCTTTCCCGATGCAGATAAGGACTGCGGATCAGATGTTTCCGGTAAACATCATGAAAGGTTCTTGTCATTTTTCCCAGACCTTCATCCGAATAGACCAACAGCACTTCCGGCGTCTGAAAATGCTCTCCCGGATGCAGTTCCCACTCAAAGCCTTCCGGATGGATGCCCATGAGTATCCTGACATTGTCAAATTGCGACAGTTCCGCCAGAGCCATAAAATTTCCCGAATAAACGAAATGCATCGCATAAACTTCTCCGCTGTTCTGGGTCGTTCCCGGTGTCATCAGCGCCATAAAAGGATGATCCTGATGACTGGATTCGCCCCGGACAGAGCCCGCCATCTGGCTGCCGAAAGCCACCGGCCGCCGCGCCATATGACGCTCCCTCGCCCATGATCCATGCAATGTAAGCATCTCAAAATCTTCATTATCCATATCCAGACAGGCACTCATAACTCTTTCAATATAAAGCGGTGCTGTCCCTTCATTGACCAGTTCCACACTTCTGGCGATCACATCACTGTCTTCTAACAGACTATACCGCAAAATAACCTTCAGAGACAGAACCGGGTCCACGCAGACAATCTCCAGTGTCTGTGCCTGACTTTCCCCTTCAAATATGGCCGGAAGCCCTTCGAGCTTCGGTTTGCCATTAAAAATTCTGTGACTTTCATAAAAAAGTTCACACCCGCTGTATCCGTCACTATGACGCACTTTTAATGCGCTTTCCCGGTAATCGCCGGTGCCCCATACAGAAAATTCCCATGGAAAAGCATCCATAAACGATGCCTTTTCCCGCTGGTTCTCTGAAGGCACAAAAGGTTTTTCATTCAATCTGAGCAGGTAATTGCCCCTGTCATCATCCATTTTCCTTCCATAATAAATATGCCCCACATATCTGTCATCCGCGATCCCCATCAGATAACTGGTCGTCTTTGTTTGAATATGAAAAATTTTTTCCTGTTCATTGTAAGTAATATGCATCTTATATGCCTCCTGTCAGTCTTTCCTGCTGCCTGCTTCTTTTTTAATCTAACTATATCTCTTTTGCTGATTTTTCAAAATGGCACATTTCGGTATTCTTTGTCATTCGGCGACTCTGATTATTTAAAAATCCCGGCTTGTGATTCACGAAAGTCTATGGTATAGTTAGGTAAGTTGTAAAATATGATTGATGAGACGGAGTGCGCTATGTATTATCAATTTAATTCGGACATGTTTCCCCATATCTCACATATGGGCCTTTCATCCAGTACAGTACCCTATTTGCATCCCCATCGGGTCCCCGATGAATATATTTTGTTTATTGTAAAAAGCGGTACTTTTTATATTAGTGAAAATGATCATGATTACACATTGAAAGCGGGTGATATGCTCATTCTGGATCCTGAAGCCGCCCATTTCGGTAAGTATCCTTCCGTTGATGACCGCTATTATATTCATCTGACGTCCACCGTTTTTTCACCGTTTTACCCGGCATCTCCCGGCGCGCTGACCGATTTACTGAAGGCCAACCGACAGTTGAACTATACGGCGTCACCCGGTTCACAGGACCGATACGCCCATGGGCCCCTCATTTTGCCAAAACATATGACAATTGAAGATTCAGCGCTCCTGCACAAGATCGATCTTTCAATGGAACAGGCCATTTTTGCCTCCGAACACCGTCATGAACATTATAAACTGACCTGCTCCGCCTGTTTCCTGCAGATCATGATTGCAATGGCCCAGTATTTTTCCGCCAAAACACTGGCAATTACCAACGAAAATTTTTCCCGGTCCCAACAACTGTTGCTGGACAGCCTGATGCAATACCTCCATGAAAATTATATGAAAAAACTGACCAGTGCCGATCTTGAAAAACATTTTCAAATGAATTATGATTATTTGAACCGGCTGTTCAAGAAGAAAAACGGCGCGCCGATTTTTAACTACCTCAATACCATCCGCATTGATAAAGCGGTGGACATGCTGATCGGCAGCGACACGAAAGCCTGCGAGATTGCGGAAGCTGTCGGTTTTTGTGATGAATATTACTTTAGTAAGATATTTAAAAAACATATGGGCGTTTCCCCGAAAAATTATCTGAAGCTCCATCAGTAATCCATACCGCTGGCTTAAATATGAAAATATTTCTGAATATCATGGTTGCTGCCAAGCACCAGCATCGTTCCATCCCCTGGCAGCACCGTGTCCGGCCAGATGGAAAGATTCAGCCTGTCATCCTTTTTTAAAGCCATGATATTCATATTATATTTTTTCCGTATATCCAGTTGTCCGATATTTTTTCCGATCCATGGGGCCGGTATGGCAATCTCATAAATCCCATAACCTTCATCCAGCTCTATATAATCCTGAATATGGCTTGAACTGTAGCGGATCGCTGTCCAGGACGCAAGCTGCTTTTCCGGATAAACCACTTCGTCGGCGCCGTTTCTCAACAGAAATTTTTCGTGGACATCTCTGGCCGCCCTTGCAACGACCATTTTCGCCCCAAGCTCCTTCAGCAGCGAAGTCGTTTCCAGCGAGCTTTGAAAATCATCACCAATGGCCACAATACACACATCAAAATCCCGTACACCAAGGGAAGACATAAATTCTTCGTTCGTGCTGTCCCCGATCTGCGCGCTGGTCACAAAGGGCAGTACTGCATCCACACGGTCTTCCTGTATATCGACCGCCATGACCTGATGATTCAGTTCATTCAATGTACTGGCCACATGCCGTCCAAAACGTCCAAGTCCGATTAATAAAATTGACTTCATGGGAATCCCTCCTCTAACCAACTGTTATTTTGCCCTGCGGACACTTCGAGTTCCTGCCATGGGTACCGGACAAAGCCGCAAAAACAAAAGTGATGCCGCCCACCCGTCCAAAAAACATCAGCAGGATCAGAATCATTTTAGATGCTGTACACAATCCCTCCGTGATGCCAAGGGTCAGACCGACTGTGCACACGGCTGAAGCTGCCTCAAAAAAACAGGCCAGAACCGGCAGATCTTCGATCAGACTCAACGCCATACCGCCAGCCAGCAGCAAAACGATATACATAAGCAAAACCGCCGCCGCATAGCGTATCGTTTCACCGGCAATGCGTCTGCCAAAGCATTCCGCACAGGTCTGCCGCCGGAAAACAGCCAGTGCTGAAAGCCAGAGTACCGCCAGTGTTGTTGTTTTCATACCCCCGGCTGTAGAACCCGGAGAACCGCCAATCAGCATAAGTATCACCATCATTACCTGTCCCGCTTCGCTGATGTCATTTAAATCCACCGTATTAAACCCGGCCGTTCTCGGTGTCACTGCCTGAAAAATTGATGCCATCATTCTTCCCGTCAATGACAAATTCCGCCATCCGGCACCTGTAAATTCAAAAAAGAAATAATAACAGGCCGGAAACAGGATCAGAATGCCCGTCATAGCCAGAATAACCTTGCTTTGCATCCGGTATCTTCTGAATCGCCATCCATAAATTCTAATATCATCCCATGTGAGAAACCCAATGCCGCCTGTTATGATCAACGAAAGAATCACGCCATTGATGACGGGATGAAATGCGTAGGCAGTCAGTGAAGAATAAGGACGGCGGATACCCATCAGATCAAATCCGGCATTACAGAACGCCGAGACGGAGTGAAACAACGCATACCAAAGACCCTTCCAGACTCCAAACCCACGGATAAAAACTGGCGCCATCAGTACTGTACCTGCCAGTTCCGCCGCAAATGTCACCTTCAGGATAAAAACTGTCAGACGGACGATTCCGCCCATCTGGGGAGCCGCAATGGCCTCCTGCATGGTACTGCGCTGCATCAGCCCGATTTTCCGTCCTGAAATCCTGGCAATGGCCACAGCCACTGTCACCACTCCCATCCCGCCAATCTGAATCAGGCACAGGATCACTCCCTGTCCAAAGGGCGTCCACCAGGTCGCCGTATCATGCACAACCAATCCCGTCACGCAAACGGCCGAAGCCGCCGTAAAAGCTGCGTCCAGCACCGATGTTTTCCCGCCGCCGGCCGTTGCAACCGGCAGCATCAATAAAAAAGAACCTGCTAAAATCGCCAGCAAAAACCCCAGTGTAATGATCTGAAATGAAGAAAACCTTTTGATCCTATACCGCCAAAACATGCGCTGCACCTTCTTTATATCGGTTCTTTTTGTCGTTTGGGTATTTAGCCATGATTGCTTATTCCGGCTGAAACATATCGTGAACAGTTCAGTCGTTGTTTAGTTGGACGGATTTTCTGATAGCCATCACCGTAAAACACGGCTGAGACTGAACTGTCTTCAATGATATTTAATTCTGAAATAAGCAATATTGGCTCTTTATACCCAAACTACTAAAAGAACCTTTATATTTCCTGTCACTTTTTATTATCACGCAGATTCCGCAAATTATAACCTGTTTTCTCTGAATGCGGATGAAACACTTCCCTGCTTATTATTTTTGGCATTCATCTTGTCACATAAGGGCCCTTTATGATAAACCTTGCGAATTGTTACAAATGTAACCTAATGACATGATGCAGAAATTATGCTATATTAAAGGGGAAGTGAAACTTAGATATGCGGACTCTGTTTTATCTGCAGTGCTCAAAGCAAATCGTGCATTATTTTCTCATCTTAATAAGGAGGATGCAGACATGTATGAAGTTTTAATGGAATTTATGAAACCGCAGGTAGATAAAAAAATAGCTGACGCAGTCTCTGATGCCATTCACAAAACCACCGTTCAACAGGAAGCAATGCATATTATTAGAAGTGTCGAAGGTATTATGGCAAAATTTAATACCTCACTTGATAATGCCTGTGAAGCAATCGGCTGTACACCTGATGACTATGAACACGCCAAAGAGTATCTGTCAGCCGGTCAATCCTCAGAACTTTAAGCAAACAAAGGATTTTTTAATGTTTGATACTGATAGAAACAAACACCCCAAAACCGTTCAATTTCAGACTTTTTGAACGGTTTCAGGGTGTTTTGCGTCTATGCACATTCTATAATCCCATCTGGGCCAGAACAATAAATATACCACAGGTAATGAACGGGATAACGATCTGCGTGACCGCAATATCAAAATAAGCTTCTTTATGGGTCAGCTTGCAGATACCGAGCAAAGTGATTTGTGCACCCTGATGCGGCAATGTATCCAGTGTGCCGGCTGCAATGGCTGCAATACGATGAACATATGGCAGACTTGCGCCAAGACCCAGATATGTATCGGTTAATGCATTGAAGGCAACGCCCATACCACCGGATGCTGAACCACAGGCACCGGCACAAATGGCAACTGTAATCATAACAAATAACAACGGCGACATATCAAAGCCCTTGAGCATATCAACAAGATCAGCAAACCCCTGCGTGCCTTTAACGACACCGCCGAAACCAACAACGATGGCTGTGTTCAAAATAGCAACACCTGAATCTGCCGCGCCTTTATTGAAAACCCTGATCCATTCATTCAAACCGCCGCTGACATATTTAAACATCAGAATCGTCGCCAATATAACACCTGCAAATACGGCAGCCTCTACCTTCCAGTGTCTGAGGTTAAATAATACAAGAATTACAATGATCGGCACAAGGGCAATGCCCCAATGCGGCAGATCTTCACGTCCCTCTGTATTCAAATCGCTTTCTGTCAACTGTGTTTTCAAACGCGGGTCATCAAAATAATAACCGTTTTTTGTAAACTTCCTGGCACGATATTCAAGCCACACAAAAATCAATACAAATTCAATCACAGATACGATCAGCGACGGCACCAGGGCAGCCGTTGACGGTGTACCAAGACTGTCCATGGCAATAACATTCTGGATCGACGGAGACCCCGGAGCTGTCATAGACCATGTCCAGCATCCCGCTGAAATGGCCGCAGGGATCAGTCGTCTTGTCAAATTGGATTCTTTGAAAAGATTCAGTGCAATCGGATAAACAACAAAGAATACAACGAAGCCGCTGACACCGCCAAATGTCAGCACACCGGTAATAATCATAATAATCGGCGCCACAAACCGGCCATGGCATAATCCGCTGATAAAACGCGCAATCGATTCAGCCGCGCCTGTAAACTGGTACACAGCGCCAAACAAAGCCCCAACGAAGAATACCAGAAAATAATCCGATACATACGTCGCCGCCGATGGCATAAACATTGTTTTCAGGCTGTCCAGAACAGGCAGCCCTGAACAAACGGCAACAAAAATCGTGACGAGCGGCGCAAGAATCAACGCGCTCAACTGTTTGAAAGCCAGTAATGCAAAGAGCACGATCGCAATCAGCAATACAAGAATTCCAAAATTCATAAGTTACTCCTCCCTTTTTCTCTTTCTTTGATAATATTATATCAAATTGCAGGCATACTGGCAACTATTATCCTGCCTGTACAGAGAAAAAAGCAGCACTCATTTTTTCAGAATTTTCAGACTCTTAAGGCTTTCAACTGCTTCCGGCGCACAATAACATAGCAAATAATATGTACACCTGCCGTAATGATCCAGCTGACCGGATAAGATATGTAAAGATTTTCAAGACTTCTGTCCCACTTAAAGAATGTGAAAATCCAGACAATCCTCAGACCGCAGGCGCCAAGCAGCGATACGACCATCGGCATGAAGGAATAACCGATCCCCCTCAGTGCTCCTACCATCGTATCCATAATACCGCAGATAAAATAGGTGGTACAGATAATTGACATACGTAAAAGGCCATACTGTTTCACCTCCTGGTCGGAAGAATAAATTGACAGCAGCAAAGGCCCTGCCCCATAGGCAGCCAGTCCCATAACCAATCCAACAACCGTCACCATACCGATACAGATAAAAAGCACCCTGTGAATCCGTTCCTGTTTACCGGCGCCAAGATTCTGGCTGCTGAAACTCATGGCAGTCTGATGGAAAGTATTCATAGCAATATAGATAAAACCCTCAATATTCATGGCGGCCGTATTCCCTGCCATAGCAATGGAACCAAAGGAATTGACCGATGACTGGATCAATACATTGGACAGAGAAAAGACGGTTCCCTGCAATCCGGCCGGAAGTCCGATCTGCACCATTCGTATTGTCCGCTCTTTTACAAAACGCAGCTTGTGCAGATCCAGCCGACAGGCCCCCTCCATGCGGGTCAAACAGCGAATGATCAGACAAGCGGAAACCGTCTGGGAAACAACAGTCGCAATGGCAACGCCCGCCACACCGAGATGAAATCCAATGACAAAAATTAAATTCAGGACAACATTAATGACCCCTGCAAAAGTCAGAAAATACAGCGGACGCTTTGTATCTCCCACTGCTCTTAGTATAGAACTGCCAAAGTTATATAATAAAGTCACCGGCATTCCAATGAAATATATTTTCAGATAAAGACTGGCCTGCCCCAGCACGTCCTCCGGCGTATCCATCCATATCAGAATCTGTTTTGTAATCGTGACACCGACTACCAGCAGCAATACGCCGCAGATCATACTCAGCAAAATAGCCGAATGCACCGTTTCGCTGACACCATCTTCATCTTTGGCTCCGTAATAACGGGCCACCTGCACATTGGCTCCTACGGAAAATCCAATAAACAGATTGACCAGAAGATTGATCAGGGCACTGGTCGAACCGACGGCCGCCAGGGCCGTACTGCCCGCAAATCTTCCTACAACGATAATATCCGCTGCATTGAACAATAACTGCAAGATGCCGGACAACATGAGCGGAATGGAAAAAGACAGTATTTTTCCAAACAGCGGCCCGCTGCACATGTCCATCTCATATGACTTTTTCATTGAAAATCCACTCTTTTCCCTATAATATTGCGCCCCGGATCAATATCCAGGGCGCAATATGTATTATAGTCCTACAGCGTGAAATTTTCAACTGTTTTTATCATATTCATCGCAGCGATACTTTCTCACCCTCCGGAATCTGAAAAACGCCAGTACATACCATAAAAACCAGGTGCCCCAGAAATGCAGAAAGCCACCGATACTGTCCGCTCTGTCAGATAAGCCTCCAAAAACATCGCAAGCGGCATGGCAATGACAAACAGCATCCAGACAACAGACAGGACTCTGGCCAATCTCTTATGCATCACAAACAAAGTAAAAAAATACGGAATATTATCAAAAAATGCTGTTCTTGAAAAATCTTCCACATCATCGAGAAAATCGGCAACAACGGCAAACTGCCTGTCCTTTTCTTCTTCTTCGCGCACATAATTCAGATAATATGTCACCGTCTCATCATCCAGGCCGCCGCTCTCCTGCATCATCCGGCACAAATTCAGGGATTCCTCCAGCATTCCGATCTGACCTAGCAGGGCGTTTTCCTGCTGTTTCAGTGCTTCATCAAGAGAAAGTTTTTCATGCATCAGCGCGTCAATGGTCTCAATGGGAATGTTTAATTTCCGGTACAGCACGATCCTCTTTAAAACGGCAATATCTTCCTCCGAATAATCCCGGTATTTGCTCTCCCTGTCCCGTGCCGGCGCCAGCAGTCCCTTCTTCTCATAGAAACGGATATTGCTGTCACTGAGCCCTGTCAGCCTTGCAACTTCACCAATTCTCATCCTCTCAGCTCCCGTCGTGATTCTTTGATAATTTCTTCCGGAAATCCCGCCCGCTCCAATAACCGTATGGCATTGTTCGCCTGACTGATTCCCTTTCGGATCAGATAATCGAAAACAACATCCCCGCCCTGAATCATTTCACAAAAATAATAATTTTCATAGCAAGACGACATGGCCGCCGTCAATCCCATGTCATGAGTCGCCACCATCACCAGACATCCCGCCCGTTCCAAATAACGCAAAATCGCTATGGAAGCCGCAATGCGCTCCCGTGTATTGGTCCCCCGAAATCATTCTCTCCAGATAACGAATCTCTCTCACATAATAGCTTTCACCGGCCTGCACTGGCCCGGTAAGACGCAACGGCAATACACATATCCACCTCACCGACAAACCGGTACAGCTTCATGAAATCCTGCTGCTTTTTCTCCAGAATGCCAACGACCCTGTCATAAACAATAAAATCCCACATCAGCGCGCCAATTAGATAATCCCCCGCCAGCGCCAGCCCGTCCCCCGTCATACGCGCCTGCTTTTTTCCCGCCAGAGCGCCCATCATACGTGTCATTTTTTCAAGCTGCGCAATACTTTCCGCTGTGTCACGATCCTCCACGCCCTCGATCTGAATCAGAGCCCTGGCCGCCTTCACAATATCAATCATACCACCGAGAGATTCCAGATAAACCTCATACCGCGCTTTCCCCATCGCATACACTGCAATATTGACTGCCAGATTCATGCAAAATGCCGTCACGGCCAGGACATGCTCCGTCAGAAGGGCCGCCCCACCCAGGACAATGAGTGTTGCCAGCAGCAATCGACAGATATTCAGAAATGGCAGCCGCTGCATTTCCAGCAGCTCCATGAAGCGTGGAATATAATAATGGACCGGCTCTTTTTTTAATTGGAACAACATCAACTGAGCTCTTTCACGCTCCGGAACGTGACTGTCAAAATAGTCTACAATTTTTTCACGCCGCTCCAAATGATTTCTGTCCGAAGGCAGTCTGTGCAATTCGCTGTACAGCAGTTGTTCTCCGGCAAAGGACACTGTCCGGTTGATCTGCTTAAATACTGCGTCCATATCCAGATCATTCCATGTTATAGCGTCAACCCGCTCATCCTCCGGCATATTCTGCTGCACAAGCCGGTCATAGACAGCGATCTCCGGCCACCGGTCGTCTTCACCGTTGTCCTTCATGATTTTCTGTCCATAACTGTTTTTTAATCTTCTCTGAATCATCTTCCCACGTCGGCGTCCATTCCACATATTGATCAGAATGACAACCGCTATAATCGCCAATAAAAATAAAATTCCCATACGACCCACCTCCTCCTTTGATGCTTACTGTATGATACCAACATTAAACCTTGGAGCTGGTTCAGAGTCAAGAGAATTTTATAATTTTCTGAAAAATTATGATATTTTCACTTCCAGCGGCCGCATCATCCCCGGTGCGGCTTCCACGCCAAGCAACCGGCACAGCAGCGGCGCAATGTTTAACTGGGAAATGACTTCCTGGTCAAAGCGGCCCTTCTTCAGCAGGGAACTGAATATATAGAGCGGCGTGTTCCGCTGGTCATCCTCCGTTCCTCCGTGAATCCCAAGCTCGTTCATCCCGTGATCGGCCGTAATAACGACCTGATAACCTTCCTGCAGCCATTTCGGCAAGTGGATCGCCAGCAAATGGTCAACCGCCCCGATTGCGTTCTCATATTCGGCGCTTCCGGCTCCCTTCTCATGTCCCCAGCGATCAATGGCCATTGTGTGGTACATCATAAAATCCGGCTGAAACGTCCTGCGCAGATATTCTCCGTCGGCAAATAAATGCGAATCCGGGTAAATGTCTTCCCAATAATAAATGCCATAGTCAATCCGGCCGCCGGACTGTATCTGAATCCTCTCGCAGTCTTTGTTAAACGGCGCATGATTATACAGTTCACTTACCCAATGATAGGCCGCAGCCGCTGTCACACCGCCGGCCTCTTTACATAATGAAAAAACGCTGTCACAATCAAGATGCTGCACAATATCATTGCAGGCAACGCCATGTTTGCAGACCGGCAATCCGGTCAGAAGGGCAGCATACATCGGCTTCGATAAAGAAGGCAATTCTCCCCGGACCTTGTATTTTGCTCCCTGCTCATAATCAATCATATGCTCCAAATAGCCAAGATTTCTGGTGCCCGCTTCAAACTGGCAGGCATCCAGCAAAACAAAAATCGTCTTTTGCATATTGCACCTCTTATCATCATTCATAATCATCATTCATAATCATAATCATAATCATAATTCATAATCATAATTGGTTACATTATACTATCCCGCTCTGTTTCACGCAAGCAATTCTATGATTTTCGCAAATTCAGGATCATTCCTGATGAAGTCCAGACTATCATCCTTATCAAATACCGGCTTCATCATTGTACGTAAACTTTCAAAACTACTATTATCCTTGAAATTGACGTGCTGATACAATTTAGATGCCTGCATCGGAAAATCATCCATGTTCTCCAGCATTCCCTTTAAGGCGCTGATTGTTTTTTCTTTATCCTGCATTTCTACGGCAACCATAAATTCCGCATTTCCCGCAATATAAGATCCCAGATCAAATTTTTCCGCCACTGTTCTTGATAATGCCGCCAGATCACACGCATCCGCATATAACTTTTCCCTGCACTTTAATTCGCAAAGCTGAGTCAGACTGCTGATCAGAAGATTTGCCTTTTCAAAAACCATCTTCTCATAAATCCCATAAGCTTTTTCATTGTCCTCCTGTGCTATATAAATATTGGCCTGCATCAGCCGCTTGTCTATTCCCGGCGAAGGAATCTTCTCCAGCAAAGCCTGCGCTTTCTCATAATCTTTCTGCGCAATGGCTTTCTGACATAACATCACGGTTGCCATATTGGCCAGATCCTTTTCTTCACACAGCGCAATCGTCTCAAACCAGGCATCAATCTGCTGCTCATATTTTTCTTTATCTTCCACTTCTCCGATCTGCAAATAGAAATTCATCATTTGTGCCAGGGAGCAAATCAATTGATTGCAATTCGGATATTCTCTGATCAGCCTCCTCGCTCTGTCAAAGACTGCCTCATAGCCGGTTTCCGCCATCTCTTTAACGATTTCCTCCATGATGCGATTAATTTCCATAGGCGTCATTTCTTCACGAAACGCAACAAGGGTATTGACATCCGTCCTGAGCACACGGGCCAGCGGCGCCAACAGGGTAATATCCGGGTACGAAATACCCGTTTCCCTTAGTTAAAGATATTGTTGGGTATCTCAAGATGTGTCATTCGATT
>CAYURX010000071.1:0-14115 GCA_964447245.1 uncultured Coprococcus sp.
CCCGAACAAGAAATGTAGTATTTCCGGGGCTTTCAGCCCCGGGTACACGAGTTTTCAACAGGAGGTATGTCCTGTGAAGAAGAATACAAAGAAAAAAAAGAAACCAATTGAACTGCATCATCTTAAGCCGGAGGAACAGCTCAAATATGAGATTGCCGAAGAACTGGGACTTTTGGACAGGATCCTTGATGAGGGCTGGGAATCTCTGACGGCCAAAGAGTCCGGACGGATCGGCGGCCTGCTGAAAAACCGCAAGCGGGAACTTTGCAGACAGCCTGCAGATGATCAGGAGCAATAACGAAGAATTTCACCAATTCGAAGAAACAGAGGGATAGGATGGAAGCTTATACGGGATTTGCACAGGTGTATGACATTTTCATGGATAATATTCCCTATGACGAATGGGGCGCTTATGTGGCGGATATTCTGGAGCGGTACGGCGTGAGGGATGGTCTTGTCCTTGATATGGGATGTGGCACCGGCGCCATGACGCGTTATTTAAACCGCAGACATTATGATATGATCGGCATTGACAATTCTGAAGAAATGCTGGCCATCGCCAGAGAAAAATCCGGTGCGGAGGATGCGGGGATTCTATATCTGCTGCAGGATATGCGATCCTTTGAATTGTATGGTACCGTCCGGGCGGCCGTCAGCATTTGCGACAGTATGAATTATATACTGGATGAGGATGGTCTGAGTCAGGTATTTGCCCTTGTGAATAATTATCTCGATCCGGGCGGTCTGTTTATCTTTGATTTAAATACGGTGTATAAATATCAAAAGATACTCGGGGAGCAAACCATTGCCGAGAACCGGGAGGACTGCAGTTTTATCTGGGATAATTATTATTATGAAGATGAAATGATCAATGAATACGATCTGAGCATTTTTGTGCGGGAGAAGGACGCATTGTTCCGCAGATTTCAGGAAATCCATTATCAACGGGCATGGCCCCTTGAGACGGTGCGAACGCTTTTGGAAAAATCCGGTCTGGAAGTGCTTGCAATTTATGACGCGTTTACTTATAATAAACCGGAGCCAGAGAGTGAGCGGGTTTATTTTGTGGCCAGAGAGCACCTGAAACAGGATAAAATGGATCAAAAATGAATCATCAGGTCGTAGAGATGGAGGAATGGTGAATGTCAGATTATATTGTGCATGCAGCAGGGGCCGGCAAACAGGTCCGCATATTTGCTGCTTCAACAAGAGATTTAGTGGAGCATGCGCGCCAGATACATAATACAAGCCCTGTGGCAACGGCGGCCCTTGGCCGTTTATTGACGGCGGGCGCCATGATGGGCAGCATGATGAAAGGTGAAAAAGATGTGCTGACCCTTCAGATCCAGTGCAGCGGGCCCATCGGAGGACTGACCGTAACGGCGAAGTCCGACGGGACGGTCAAAGGGTATGTGAACAATCCGGATGTGATGCTGCCGCCAAGCAGCAAAGGTAAGCTGGATGTGGGGCGTGCGCTTGATCTGGGTGTTTTAAGTGTTATCAAAGATATGGGGCTGAAGGAACCTTATGTGGGTCAGACCCAGCTTGTGTCGGGTGAGATCGCAGAAGATTTAACTTATTATTATGCGACCAGCGAGCAGATCAATTCCAGTGTGGCCCTTGGCGTCCTTATGGAAAAGAATAATACGGTCAAACAGGCCGGCGGTTTTATTCTGCAGTTGATGCCGTTTACGGAGGAGGCCGTTATCTGTCGTCTCGAGGACAATTTAAAGTATCTGCCGTCCGTGACGGAGATGTTTGAACAGGGAGAGACGCCGGAATCTATGATCCGGCGGGTTCTGGACGGGCTGGATGTGGAGTTTTATGAAAACAGGCCGGCCGACTATGTCTGTGACTGTTCCAGAGAACGGGTGGAAAAAGCTATTGTCAGCATCGGCAAAAAGGATATTCAGGAAATGATCGACGACGCAAAGCCAATCGAAGTGAATTGTCAGTTTTGCGGCGCGCACTATGTGTTTACTGTGGACGAATTAAAGAAAATACTGAAGAAAGCTTCGCAGCGTTAGTTGTGTTTAGCTTTGACGATGATCAGGCGCAGAGCCGCGGGTGGGTTCTGCGCCTGATTATTTTGTCAAAGGCTGCAAAGAATTTTTCGTCGATGACTTTTCGCTGCGGCCGGATTGAGTCACGGATATTTGTCGATGGATAATGGCAGGTGTCGGCTGGCGATGGCAGGTGTCGATGGATGATGATTGAGGAAAGGGACTGTTCTTCGTATAATGGATTTACAGAAGCTTCCGGCCGGAGGCGCAATTGATCAAGGGGAGGAACAGGGATGAATCAGTCAGTATTATCTTATAATGAATTTGTGACCTATATGCGGGAGAATATTGAGGACAGACTGGAAGGAATGGATGTTGTCAATGTCGCCGTAACAGAAACAGAGAAAAATAATGGAATTTTATTGGATACATTAACGATTGAACAGCGGGGACGGTCATGTACGCCCGTTTTCTATTTGCAGGATTTATATGGAGAATATCTGCGGGAGGGGGATATTGACGGCCTGGCCGAACAGGTCGCCAGACAATACCGGTATCATGCAGGGGACTATCAGGAATTGGAGACCGGATGGTTTGACTGGTTTGAAAATGTGCGGGAGAAAATTGTGCTCAAGGTCGTCAATTATGACAAAAATCAGAAGCAGCTCGCCCGCTGTCCCCATATACGGGAACTGGATCTGGCGCTGACCTTTCGAATATTGATGGCTCGTGGGGCTGATCAGGTGGGAACGGTGCTGGTGAATCATGAGATGATGCGGGACTGGCCGGTGACCAAATTGGAATTGCTGAAACTGGCGGTAGCGAATATGCGTCGCATCTGGCAGCCAACCCTGGAACCTGTCAGGGAGGTCATTGAAATGCTTTCTGAGGCCAACGGAGAAAAGAATGCGCCGTTTTCTGATGAACCTCCGTTGTTCTCAATGTATGTGCTGAGCAATAATCTGCGTTTAAATGGTGCAACCGTATTGTTTTATACTGATTGCATCCGGCAATTTGCAGCCAGGATAGGACGGGATATTTTTGTGCTGCCAAGCAGTATTCATGAAGTACTGCTGGTTCCTGCGTCGGAGGAGATGAGTGCCTGGGATCTTCGCCAGATCGTCGAACAGGTCAACCGTCAGCTTGTCTCAGAAGAAGAAATTCTCTCTGATCATGTCTATCGCTATTTATACAGGGAGGATAAATTGATTATTGCTGCATAATTTCTGCAATCAAAGCTTGCGGTTCTTGACAATATAAGCTAGAATGGATACAGGCGTTTTTTAACACCTATTTTTATGCGATAGAAGGAGTGTTAGGATGAAGTTTATTAAGACACCTGTGAAGGGTATGTGCGATATGCTTCCGGCAGATATGCGCTTACGTGAGCACATTCTGCAGATGATTAAGAATAGTTATGCAAAATATGGCTTTATGCAGATTGAAACTCCGGTTATGGAGCATATAGAGAATCTTACTTCAAAGCAGGGCGGCGATAATGAAAAGCTGATTTTCAAAGTCATGAAGCGGGGCGCGGATTTAAGCAGGGCGATTGCCGCGGGCAAACAGGAATTTGCGGATAATGGCCTGCGCTATGATCTGACGGTGCCGCTGGCCAGATATTACGCAAATAATAAGGAGAAGCTGCCGACGCCTTTTAAGGCTTTGCAGATGGGCAATGTATGGCGTGCCGATAATCCTCAGAAGGGACGTTTCCGCCAGTTTACCCAGTGTGATATTGATATCCTTGGCGATGATACCAATCTGGCTGAGATCGAGCTGATTGCCGCAACTTCTGATATGCTGTCTCAGATTTTCGGAGAAGTTGGAATTACGGACTTTACAATTCATATCAATGACCGGCAGATCCTTCGGGCAGCCGCGCTGCAGGCCGGATTCGAAGAAGACGATATTGCATCCGTTTTAATCTCACTGGACAAATTTGACAAGATCGGACTTGATGGCATTCGCCGGGAACTTTTGGATAATGAATATGCAGAAGATATGGTGAATCGCTATCTGGCCATTTATGAATCCCTGCAGGGTGAGGTATCCTGCGGTGAGTTCTGCCGTGATATCAGCGAGGACTATCTGAAGGCTCAGGTTGTGAGCAGTGTGGATGATATTATCTCCTGTGTCAGGGCTATGATCGATGCGCATGTGAAAATCGTCTTTGATCCGACCCTTGTGCGTGGTATGGGATATTACACAGGGACAATTTTTGAAGTGAGTATTGACGGTTATAATTTCTCCATCGCCGGCGGCGGCCGTTATGACAGGATGATCGGCAAGTTCTGTGGTCAGGATGTAAGTGCCTGCGGATTTTCCATCGGTTTTGAACGGATCATTACGATTCTCAAGGATAAGATGTCGGAAAATCTACCGGTTTCAGAGAAGAATCTGGCGATTCTGGTTGGCAAGAATGTGACATTGGAGAAAAAGATGGAAATCTTCAAGCGGGCGAAGGCGCTGCGCGAGGAGGGGACAACAGTGACCATCCAGCCGATGCGCAAGAATATGAAGCAGCAGATTGAAAAACTGGAAGCGGAAGGTTTCCATGAATTTGAAAAAGTTTATAATGATTAATTACAATTTAGAGAAGAAATGAAAGATAGAGAGGAGTCTTATTATGGCTGAATCAATGAGCGGTATGAAACGTACCCATCGTTGTGCCGAAATAAGCAGGGCACAGGTTGGTCAGAATGTCACTGTCATGGGATGGGTACAGAAAAGCAGAAACAAAGGCGGTGTTGTTTTTGTTGATTTAAGAGACCGTTCCGGTATTTTGCAGATTATTTTTGAGGAAAGCAATTGCGGTACAGAGATTTTTGAAAAAGTCGGCCGTTTGAGAAGTGAATTTGTCATTGCCGTTACAGGTGAGGTCTGTGAGCGGGCCGGTGCGGTGAACAAGAACCTGGCAACGGGCGAGGTCGAAGTGATTGCCAGACAACTGAGAATTTTGTCGGAGTCTGAGACACCACCGTTCCATATTGAGGAGAACAGCAAGACCAAAGAGGAACTGCGTCTGAAATACCGTTATCTGGATTTAAGGAGACCGGATCTTCAGAGAATACTGATGATGCGCAGCAAGGCCTGTATGGTAATCAGGAATTTCCTTACGGATGAAGGATTTCTTGAGATCGAAACGCCGATGATGACCAAGAGTACACCGGAAGGCGCCAGAGATTATCTTGTGCCGAGCCGTGTCCATCCGGGGACTTTCTATGCGCTGCCGCAGTCTCCACAGCTTTTCAAACAGTTATTGATGGTATCCGGTTATGACCGCTATTTCCAGTTGGCCAGATGCTTCAGAGATGAAGACCTCCGGGCCGACAGACAGCCTGAATTTACTCAGGTGGATATGGAATTATCATTTGTTGATGTTGACGATGTGATTGATGTCAATGAGCGTCTGCTGGCGAAGTTATTTAAAGAGATCGTTGGTATTGATGTGTCCCTGCCGATCCAGAGAATGACATGGCAGGAGGCGATGGACCGTTTCGGTTCCGACAAGCCGGATACACGTTTTGGCATGGAACTGCATGATGTGACGGAAGTGGTGCGTGACTGTGATTTTGCTGTATTTAAAAATGCCATTACAGCAGGCGGTTCTGTGAGGGGCATCAATGCGAAGGGACAGGGCACAATGTCTCGAAAGAAGATTGACGCACTGACAGCTTTTGTGAAAGATTATGGTGCAAAGGGTCTGGCTTATGTGGCCATTCAGCCGGATGGTACGATGAAGTCTTCATTTGCAAAATTCATGAAGGAAGAAGAAATACAGGCCCTGATTGCGGCTATGGAAGGTGAGCCGGGAGATTTGCTGCTGTTTGCGGCAGATAAGAATAAGGTTGTCTACGCTTCCCTTGGCGCATTGAGAATTGAAATTGCGAATCAGATGGGACTGCTTGACAAGAATCAGTATAATTTCCTCTGGGTAACAGAATTCCCGCTTCTGGAGTGGTCCGACGAGGAGAATCGTTTTATGGCCATGCATCATCCGTTCACGATGCCGATGGAAGAAGATCTGCAGTATATTGACTCTGACCCGGGCCGTGTCCGCGCGAAAGCCTATGATATTGTCTTAAACGGTACAGAAATCGGCGGCGGAAGTGTCCGTATCCATCAGAATGATATCCAGGAAAAGATGTTTGAGGCCCTTGGATTTACAAAGGAAAGAGCCCATGAACAGTTTGGTTTCCTTCTGGAGGCTTTCAAATATGGTGTGCCGCCGCATGCAGGCCTGGCCTATGGTCTTGATCGTTTGATGATGCTGATGGCACAGACAGATAATATCCGTGATGTCATTGCTTTCCCTAAGATCAAAGATGCTTCCTGTCTGCTGACAAACGCACCGGATGTGGTGGAGACGAAGCAGCTTGATGAGCTTGGCATCTGCATTAAAGAGACAGAAGCATGATTGAATTAATGGAAATGCTCCGCCTGCTGGTGCTGTGCTATCTGTTGATTATGAATATTGCGGGTATGATTGTCTGTGGTATGGATAAGAAGAAGGCCATCAGGCATCAGTGGCGGATTCCTGAGAGAAATATTTTTATGATTGCCATTCTGGGCGGAAGTATTGGTGTGCTGATCGGTATGCATGTATTCAGACACAAGACAAAGCATAAACAATTTACGATAGGCATACCTTTGATTCTGCTTTGCCAGATTTTTATATATTTGCTTATTAAGACGATGTTTCTTTAAGAAATCAGGACAGGAGGTAAATGCAATGTACGCATTTGATGAAATTCAGGCCGTTGACAGTGAAGTCGCAGAGGCGATTCAACTGGAAATAGGCAGACAGAATCAGAATATTGAGCTGATCGCATCGGAAAATTTTGTAAGTAAGGCAGTGATGGCCGCTATGGGAAGTCCGCTGACCAACAAATATGCAGAAGGGTATCCGGCTAAGAGGTATTATGGCGGATGTCAGTATGTGGATATTGTAGAAAATCTTGCCATTGAGCGGGCTAAAAAATTATTTGGCGCTGCATATGCCAATGTGCAGCCGCATTCCGGCGCGCAGGCGAATATGGCTGTCTTTCAGGCGTTTCTGAAACCGGGTGATACTTTTATGGGAATGAATCTCGATCATGGCGGTCATCTGACCCATGGCAGCCCGGCCAATTACTCCGGTAAAGTTTTCCATTGTGTACCGTATGGCGTCAATGATAGAGGTTTTATTGATTATGATGAGGTGGAGAGGATTGCCCTGGACTGCCAGCCGAAGTTGATTGTAGCAGGTGCCAGCGCCTATTGCCGTATCATTGATTTTAAACGTTTCAGGGAAATTGCGGATAAGGTGGGCGCCATTTTGATGGTCGATATGGCCCATATTGCAGGATTGGTGGCTGCAGGTCTTCATCCGAGTCCGATACCATATGCCCATGTTGTAACGACAACGACACACAAGACGCTGCGGGGACCAAGGGGTGGTTTGATCCTTTGCGGTACGGATGAATATGCAAAGAAATTGAATTCAGCGATTTTCCCGGGTACCCAGGGCGGCCCTCTGATGCATGTGATCGCCGGTAAAGCGGTTGCCTTCAAGGAGGCCCTCAGTGATGATTTCAAAGAATACCAGAAGCAGATTATTGTCAATGCGCAGGCTCTTGCGAAAGGGCTGATGGACAGAGGTATCAAAATCGTATCAGAAGGTACGGATAATCATCTGATGCTGGTGGATTTGCAGGAGCTGGGGCTGACAGGCAAGCAGGCTGAGAAGATGCTGGACGAAGTGCATATTACGTGTAATAAAAATACGATTCCAAATGACCCACAGTCCCCATTTGTGACAAGCGGATTGAGACTTGGCACACCAGCTGCAACGACCAGAGGTTTTGACGCGGCGGATATGGAGCAGATCGCAGAAGCGATCGCCATCACATTGAAGGACTTTGATAAGAATAAAGAAAAGGCGATTGCCATTGTCAGGAGTCTGACAGATAAATATCCATTATACGCTTAATGAGCAGGTTGAATGGGAACAGGGTGCCATATACGGGAGGGGTATATCTCCGCACATGACACCCTGTTTTAGATTAATCCGGCTTTTTTAAGAGCCTTTGCGATGCCGTCGTTTTCTACGGTATCGGTGATAAATTCTGCGTATGGTTCCAGTACCGGTGAGTGCTCGCCCATGATGATACCGTGAGCGGCGGCCTGTAGCATGGACAGATCGTTGCTGCTGTCACCAAAGGCGTAAGTATCTGCCATGTCGATGTCAAGATGCTGTGCCAGTATCCGCATGGCTGAAGCTTTGGAAAAGCCTTTTGGCACACATTCATACATATTGCTGCCCCGGTCGATAACTTCAATATCATGGCTGATCGCTTTGATAAATTGGGCCGTTTGTTCCGGATGATCAGATACAAGACAGAACTTGTCGTAGATAAAATTCCGCTCGTCTATAAAGGCTGAGTAGCCAAGGCCGGCCGCATGGAAAGACAGCCTGACCTTATTCATAATCGCCTGACGATAGAGACCCCGTTTACAATACACATCTTCAGAACCTTCAAGAAAAGCTTCAATTTCATATTTTTCCATCAGGTCAATGAGTTCAATACCCCGTGCCACAGGGATCGAGTGTGCCAACAGTGTTTCGTTGTGATAAACGATACGTGTCCCGCATCCGCATAAAAATCCGTCAAAGGGAAGCTGTCTGATTTCATCAGGCATCGTGCGAAGCGGGCGTCCGGTATTGATGAATGCCAGATGGCCGCGTGCCTGTGCCTGCCTGATGGCTTCAATGGCACTATCGGGAATCTGATGCGTATAATTGGACAGGAGCGTACCGTCAATGTCAAAAAACAATAATTGCGGCTGCATCTTAATAGCCCAGCTCTTCACCGACTAAAATGATTTTGATTCGATGAGGAATATTGGAACGGCGGGTGATGACCGTGTGGGTGCAGATGCAGTCCGGGCTGAGGCAATCACCGCATTTGCCGGTGGCTGCACAAGGGGTTTTCTTGTTCAGACGGACAGTATTCGGCGGAGCCGCAGATAATTTGACACGCTGATAGGCGCTTTCAACATCAGGACAGACTTTGTTCATGCCTGTGACGATAATGACATTTTTCGGGCCGTGAATCAGAGAAGCAATACGATTGCCGGTGCCGTCAATATTGACAAGCTGCCCATCAACCGTAATGGCGTTGGTGCTCATAAAATAGTAGTCGCAGATGGCAATTTTAGAGAAAACGTCATCGCGTTCGGCGTCTGTTTTGGCGGCGAAACGGTCGAGATATGTACAGTCGCAGGCCTTTACAGCTTCATTGAAGCCGATTTCTGCCAGGGTCATAGAGCCGCCGGAAGCGACCGTACTGCCTTTGGTGATATAACTCATCGCTTTGCTGAGCGCGGCTTCTTTGTCCGGAACATAGGCTGCTTCAAAACCGCGTTTTTCAAGGGCGGCAATCATTGTATTCGCAAGATGTTCGTAATTGGTTGTTTTAGGTGTCATAGTAAAAACCTCCTTTTTTGAAATGATGTTAGCTATTGTTCATAAGTATACCACATGTCGGGAGAATGGGAAAGAAATTTCTCAGGTCCGGATAGGGGCTATCTTGCGGGAGATTTTTGTGGTAAAATAGGTTTGCGGGAAAATCCGCATGAGGAGGATATGTGTCAAAATCATTATATATTGCAGAAAAACCGAGTGTAGCCAGGGAATTTGCAAAGGTGCTGAATGTGGGAGGACGTGCGGGGGACGGCTATCTGGAATCGGCCGACAGCATTGTGACATGGTGTGTCGGTCATCTGGTGACGATGAGTTACCCGGAGGTCTATGACCCGAAACTGAAAAGGTGGTCCCTTGATACGCTGCCTTTTCTGCCAAAGGAATTTAAATATGAATTAATTGATGATGTGAAGAAGCAATTTCAGATCGTGTCGCGGCTTTTGAACAGAGAGGATGTGACCTGTATTTATGTCTGTACCGATTCAGGGCGCGAGGGCGAATACATTTACCGTCTGGTGGAACAGATGGCGGATGTAGGACCAAAGGAGAGACGACGTGTCTGGATCGATTCACAGACGGAGGAGGAGATCCTGCGGGGAATCAAAGAAGCCAGGCCGTTGTCTGAATATGATAATCTGGCAGCTTCCGCTTATCTGCGGGCGAAGGAAGATTATCTGATGGGCATTAATTTTTCCAGGTTATTAACTCTGAAGTACGGGCAGTCCCTGTCCAATTATCTCCGAACGAAGTACACGGTCATATCGGTTGGACGGGTCATGACCTGTGTTTTGGGAATGGTTGTGCGCAGAGAGCGGGAGATCCGTTCTTTTGTGAAAACACCGTTTTACCGGGTCATAGCTGATCTGGACGTGAAAGGTAATAAGGTGGAAGCTGAATGGCGGGTGACGGAAGGATCTGTTGCCTGGCAGAAACCGGTTTTATACAAGGAAAACGGCTTTAAAACAGAAGAAGATGCCCGTAAACTCATACGCTATCTTGAGCGGGAACAGAAGGTAGAAGCGGAGCTTTTGTCCATTGAGAAGAAGACGGAGAAGAAAAATCCGCCTCTGTTATATAATCTGGCAGAGCTTCAAAATGATTGCTCCCGTATGTTTAAACTCAGCCCTGATGAGACATTGAAGATCGTACAGGAGTTGTATGAGAAGAAACTGGTGACATATCCCAGAACGGATGCCAGAGTATTGTCAACGGCCGTAGCGAAAGAAATCGTTAAAAATATCAGCGGCTTGCGTCAGGTAGAAGCATTTTCTGCCTTTGCACAAGAAGTGCTGTCAATGGGAAGTTATAAGAAAATTGCGTCATCGAGATATACCAATGACAAGCAGATTACAGATCATTATGCGATCATACCGACCGGACAGGGAATTGGTGCTTTAAAAAGCCTGCATCCGCAGTCTGAAAAAGTGTATGCTGCCATTGTGCGGCGTTTCCTGAGTATATTTTATCCGCCGGCAAAGTATCAGAAGGTATCGCTGACGGCAAAGATACGGACAGAGAGCTTTTTTGCCAGTTTTAAAGTGCTGACGGAAGAAGGTTACTTAAAAGTCGCACAAGGAGCAGAGCGGAGAAAATCAGCTTCGGCGGCTGCCGATTCTGCTGAGGTGAGAAGTGACGGCAAGTCAGGTAATTCGGGTGAATCAGGAGAATCCGGTGAGGTCAGATGCGATGCCGCATTTTTGGAAGTATTGAAGGGTTTGAAAAAAGGGATGTGTTTTCCTGTTCAGAGACTGACCATTAAGGAAGGGGAAACTTCGCCGCCGAAACGCTATAATTCCGGCTCACTGATCCTGGCCATGGAGAACGCAGGACAGTTTATTGAGGACGAGGAATTGCGGGCGCAGATCAAAGGGTCCGGGATCGGAACCAGTGCGACGAGGGCGGAGATATTAAAGAAACTTGTGACGATCAAATATCTGGCGCTCAATAAGAAGACGCAGATCGTGACGCCATCCCAACTGGGAGAAATGGTCTATGATGTGGTGGATAGTTCCATTCGCTCTTTGCTGAATCCTGAACTGACGGCCAGTTGGGAAAAGGGATTGACCTATGTGGCCGAGGGCAGTATCACAGAAGAAGTCTACATGGATAAGCTGGAACGGTTTATTTCAGACAGAACGATGCAGGTACTGCGTCTTAGCAACCAGTATCAATTAAGGGAAAAATATGATCGTGCGGCTGTTTTTTACCAGAAGCGCGAAAAAACCTCTGGCGGGAAAAATACAGAAAAGAAGAAGCAGTCCGCCGGTGCGAAAACTAAAAAATAGGAGGTTCTTATGTACGAAGCATTGAAAATTGAAAACATGTATACATTATCTGAAACAATCGCTGCAAAATTATTGCAGTCTGTGACTTATCCGTGGGAAGCTCTGCCGAAGATCGGGGAGTTTATCAGGGCCTTTGGCCCGACATTGCCTGCTGATGAATATGAATACAGAGGCGAAGATGTGTGGGTAGCCAAAGATGCGAAAGTCTTTCCGTCCGCCTATATCCATGGTCCGGCGATTATCGGCAAGGGGGCGGAGGTGCGTCACTGTGCATTTATCCGGGGGAATGCCATTGTTGGTGAAGGTGCCGTCGTGGGAAATTCAACGGAATTAAAGAATGTGATTTTATTTAATAAAGTTCAGGTGCCGCATTATAATTATGTGGGTGATTCGATTCTGGGATTCAAAGCGCATATGGGCGCAGGTTCCATTACTTCAAATGTGAAATCTGATAAAACCCTGGTTGTCGTGCATACGGAAGAAGGCCATATTGAGACGGGGCTCAAAAAATTTGGCGCCATGCTTGGTGATGGTGTGGAAGTCGGCTGTAATAGTGTGCTGAATCCGGGAACGGTTCTGGGCCGTGAGGTGAACGTCTATCCGACTTCCTCTGTCCGTGGATTTGTGCCTGAGAAGCATATTTACAAGTCAAAGGATCAGATTGTCAAGAAGGCCCAATAGGATGCAGAAAAGAATCACGACGGCCCATCTGATATTGATCGTCACATTTGGACTGTACCTGATATTCCAATGGTGTTTCCAGAATCTGCTGACGGCGGTACATCCGGTTGTTCAGATCGCGGTGGGTCAGTTGATATTGGTGTTGCCGGGAATAGGCTGGATGCGCTTTAAGAGCGTTGATTTTCAGAAAGACCTGGGGTTTCGGCCGGTGTCGAATGATAATCTGAAAATGGCAGTTTTTGTGCTGGTGTGTGCCTATCCGTCCATTGTGGTACTCAACATGATTTCCATGATTTTTGTTAAAAATGCCGTGGCATCGGTGATTCCTGTGGTCATGCGGCTTGGCTTCTGGCCGTCCATTGTGATCATGGCTCTGATGCCTGCATTGAACGAAGAATTTCTCTGCCGCAGCCTTTTATATCAGGCTTACCGTCCGGTATCAAAGATTGGCGGGGCCCTTTTGAGCGCATTGATATTCGGATTACTGCATTTGAATTTTAATCAGATGCCCTATGCATTTTTTGTCGGTATTATTTTTGCGTTGATGGTGGAAGCCACGGGCTCAGTTTATACTTCTATGGTGATGCATTTTCTGCTCAATGGCTTTAATGTAGGCATGAACTATTATGCCATGTATATACGGCCGGGTGCCGCGGATCAGATGCAGGCCGTGGCAGCCGGGTCACCGTCGCCGGATCATTTTGTAAAAAATCTGCTGGTGATGCTGGTGATTATGGGAATATCCATGCTGGCAACGGGGCTTTTGATTATCAAAACTTTTATGATGAACGGGAGAAGCATGCGCCGGCATCATATGCCCAATCAAGGGAAAAAACAGGGGACGATCGTCGATTTATGGATTTTATTTTTCATTGGTTTCGCACTGATTTTGACCTGTTTGAACACGGTTTTTTTGTGATTTTGCCACAAAATTTCTGCAATTTGGTTTTGGTTAGTTGTATTGGCGAAAGAACAATCTCATTTTGTCATAAATTTATCAAAGATGACAAATTTGAAAAATAGCTTAAAAAATACTGGACTTCAATCCTAAATGATGCGAAAATATAGAGAGATATGATGTTATTTTATTAATCATAGAATCAGCAGCGCAGGCTGCATGATACATATTTGAAAGGAGTCGCAAAATGATTTATTCACGTGAAGTAGAATTAATGTGCCCTGTTGCTAAAGGTGCAAAACATGAACCTGCTCCAATCCCGGAAGAGGGAAAATGGGTTCATTCCAAGAAAATTGAAGATATCTCCGGTTTTACACATGGTGTTGGCTGGTGCGCGCCTCAGCAGGGAGCATGTAAGCTGAGTCTGAATGTTAAGAATGGTGTGATCGAAGAAGCTCTGATTGAGACGATCGGATGTTCCGGTATGACCCATTCCGCAGCGATGGCCGCAGAGATTTTACAGGGAAAGACAATCTTAGAGGCTCTGAACACAGACCTTGTTTGTGATGCGATTAACACAGCCATGAGAGAACTGTTCCTTCAGATCGTTTATGGCCGTACACAGAGTGCTTTTTCCGATGATGGTCTTGCTATCGGCGCAGGTCTTGAGGATTTAGGTAAAGGTCTTCGTTCTCAGGTTGGTACGATGTACGGTACAAAAGAAAAAGGCGTTCGTTATCTGGAAATGGCAGAAGGCTATGTGACAGGTCTTGCTCTTGA
>CAYURX010000072.1:0-4325 GCA_964447245.1 uncultured Coprococcus sp.
TTCTCCGAACATTATACCCGTTCGTCTGGATGCCACAACCACCCCGCGTATGCAGTCCGTTTTCTATAAAAAAGGAACGAATTTATCATCCGGTGCCACACTTTTCCGGGATTATCTGATCAACTATTACAATAAAGACAATCAGTTATTATATCTTTAGCAGCCAACAATACCTTTGAATCAGGGAACGCTCTTTCCAAGACAACCATCTTCAAAAGAGCGTTCCTTTTGTTTTACTCAACTAAAATGAATAAACGATTGGACATATAATTGCTGCCGCAATGGCCAATATGATACATAACGGCCCGCCAATTTTAATATAGTCCATGTATTTATAACCTGCAGGAAGTGTTTGGGTACAGGCTGGTGTCCCCACTGGTGTCGCACAGGCCAGATTTGTAGCAATGGCGCCAATAGCAATAACAAAAGGAATCGGACTAATGCCAAGACTGCTTGCAATTTCAATATAAATTGGTGTCATCATAGCAGCCAATGCCGTGTTTGACATAAAATTTGTCAAAACAGTTGTCACAATAATACCAACCGCCATTAAAAGCATCGGTGATGCTGCCTGTCCGCCAAACAGATTCAGAATAAAGTCAGCAATAACTTTACCGCCGCCGGAAACATCCAGACCTTTTGCGAATCCCTGTGCTGCCGCCAGAATAATCAACGTATTCCAATCCATAGAAGCAAGCGTAGGTTTGAGCGGCATACAACCGGATACAATCAGAATGGTCGCGCCAAGTAACCCTATGATACCCACATTGATATATGGTTTAAATGCGGCATTGTTTGTAAAGATGAACCCAATCACACATGCAATTAAAACAATAACTGAAAGATAACCCTTCCATGCAGGTACCGAAGATGCAGATTGTTCATCTCCTATTGATTCCGATAATTCCGCATAATAATTACCTTTATTGAAATCCGGACTTTCCGGTTTCAAAACCTTCTTTAAAAGTGTATAGCCCACAGTTGCAAAATAAACCACCATAATGATAGCAAGAGGGATCATTGCTTTTGTCTGGGCAAACAAACTGAGTCCATCCTCAAACCCATCATAACCCATCAATACCGAATTGGCTGTCTGCTGGGATGTAGAACCAACCAATGTCCCTGCTCCACCAATAGCACACGCAATACCAGCTGGCAAAATAATCATTTTAGAACGTACAGAACCATTCGATTTAGCCGCAACTGCCGCAATTAATGGCATCCACATGGCAATTGTTCCTGAATTTGATAAAAACGCAGACATAATCGTACAGGCAGCAACAACGACCAGCATAAATGCTCTTTCATTTTTCGCAATAGAACTATTACCGATCTTTTTTCCAAGCTTATCCGCCATTCCTGTTTTAAATAATGAATCACCAACGATACTCATACCGGCTACCATCATAACGGTTGTACTGGCAAATCCGGAGTAAACGTCCGAAAGTGACATCTCAGGTAAAATCATTCCCATCGCCAAAGATGCAATCATTGCCGTCATCGCAAGTGGAATTCTTTCCAAAACAAATGATATAATCGCCAAAACTGTAATAATTATAGCTATCGTACTCGATGCCATAACAACACCTCCCCTATAAATGTCTTTATCTGCATAAAGCGCCAGAAATTACAACTCTCTGGATTTGATTCGTACCTTCAAAAATCTGATAAATCTTTGCATCCCGCATAAGCTTTTCAACTGGATACTCTCTTGAATAACCGTTACCGCCAAATACCTGAACTGCATTTGTTGTAACCGCCATGGCCGTATCACCCGCAAAACATTTTGCTGAAGCAACCAGTTTTTTATTTACGATTCCCGCATCTGCAGAACGGCATGCTCCCCATACCATTTGTCTTGCCGCCTGGGTCTGCATCTCCATATCAGCCAGGATAAAACCAATGCCTTCATGCTTCCAGATTGGTTTGCCAAATACCACTCGTTCTTTTGCATAAGCGATTGCCTCGTCGAGAGCAGCCTGAGCAATACCCACTGCGGAAGATCCTGTACAAGGTCTGGAATCATCCAATATTTTCATCGCAATCTGATATCCCTGTCCTTCTTCACCCAAACGATATTTTTCAGGAAGAACCATATCATCAAAGTACAGTGAATTCGTATGGACACAACGGATACCCATCTTATCTTCATGAGGTCCCACAGTAAATCCCGGTGTATCTTTCGGAAGCAGGAATGCGGTCACTCCGCCTTTAGCACCCTTTTCTTTATCAGTAACTGCAAAAATCGTTATAACATCTGCACAATCACCGTTTGTAATAAATGTTTTTCCGCCATTAATAACATATTCGCCGCCAACTTTTTTTGCTGTTGTCTGCATCGCACCCGCGTTTGAACCGGAAACGCTCTCTGTAAGGCCAAATGCAAGAATACCGCCATTAATCATCAAATCTGCTACCCATTTTTTCTGTTCTTCAGTTCCCGCAATTTTCAACGGTGCGAACCCAAATCCAAATACTCTGGAAGCAAATCCAGCATCACCTCTGGCAAGTTCCTCACGAATTACAGCATAAGTAAAGTTATCAAATCCAAGTCCGCCATATTCTTCCGGAACCGTTACCAGATTCAACCCCATCTCATTCGCCATTTTTACGAGTTTTTCTGGCACAATCGCTTCTTTTTCGGCTTCCCGACAAGCAGGCTTCACTTCATTTTGCGCAAAGTCACGGACAAGATTCCTGATATCCTTCTGCTCATCACTTAATAAAAAATCATAATCATTCATCATTGGCATATCCTCCTCTTTTTAGTATCTGTTGTTTTCATCAATAGATTACAATAGAGTCCAACTAAATACTATTACAGAAACAGCAACAGTTTGTTAAGATTATGTTTAACAATATATATATAACAAACATATATTATTGTTTATTTTTGTCTATATTGCACAAATTTATGAGATATTAATCTGTATTATTAATTTTTTGCTTGACAATCATTGTTAAAATATCTAACAAATAAAGTCATAAAAAAAGCCCCACACTGATAAATGAAATTAACAGTGTAAGGCTTTTACGTCAAATATTTTTTTAGTCAGGAATGTTAATATTATCAAAATCTTCCGGGAGAAGTTCGAACATAGCGGCTTCTTCATATTTATTATCAAGGACGGTCATAAAAAGATTTTTCATGTTCCGCTTTTCAAGGCTTGCAATGGCTTCCTCTATGATTGCCATAATATCCTCGTAATTCACGGAATATTCATCCCTCATCCGCTCTCTGAGCATTCGTTTAAGCACTGATGCCGCCGGTTTCGACAGATCATAGCCCTTTTTCTTCGCATATCCGGCTGCCAGCTGCACTAATTCGTTCTCATTATATTTGCCAATATGAATAATATTCAGGAACTTGCTGTGCAGTACCGGATATTTCTTAAACAACGCTTTGATGCGTTCTTCTTCTCCTTCCAGAACAATTGCCACATCCTGATTCTCCTGCTGCACAAAACCGGCAATAATGCCTGCGGCCTGCTCATTCAGACGGTCCGCACCCTCAATGATCAGACATCCGCCTTTGAGTTTGCCGAAAATCGCCGTAAAATCCCTGCCATTCAGATCATCCGCAGTGGCCCGTACCAGCTTGTTCTTGTCGCAAATGCCATATGTATTTAAGGCTTTTGCGATGCCGATGGCAATCTGCGATTTCACACTCATATCATAGCCTGTAACAACAAAATTAATATCATATGGTGCCAGCAAATCCATGCTATCCAGTGTTGGATCTTCAAATTTTGTAAACGTTTTGGCGAGCTGACTCTTGATGCTTCTGACACCCGTTACAGAACCGAAAATATCAAGTACCGTATCCGAGGCTTCGATATCGTCCGAAATTTCGTCTTCGTCATCATCTTCGTCTTCGTTTTCGTCTTCATCATCTTCTTCGTCATCTTCATCTTCAATCAATGCAGCCGCTACATCACTATCGCCCGTTCCACCACTGATATCCGAAGCATTGCCTGTATCCGCATTTGCAAAGAACATATCGAGCGAAGCTTCCATATCTCCGATGATTTCATCCTCGTCTTCATCCTCGTCATCGTCTTCATCGCTGACCATTTCATCAGCTTCGTCGTCGATGACTTCATCATCCTCAACAAATTCATCGTCTTCGTCGTCCTCATTTTCGTGTTCGTCGTCTTCGCCATCGTCGTCAACAAAATCCGTGTCGTCAATCTGTATTGCTCCTTCACCGATCAACTGTCCAAGGATATCCGTATCCCCGATTATATCCGGCTGATTATCTGCGATCAGTTCATCGTTATCGTTATCTTCATCCTCATCTTCTTCTTCATGATCAACTTCATCAT
>CAYURX010000072.1:4425-14092 GCA_964447245.1 uncultured Coprococcus sp.
TCATCATTTTCTTTATCTTTATTCTTTTCTTTTGATTTGCCAAACATTAAGGCACTGAACAGGCTGGCAATATGGGATTTTTCATCTGCTTCGTCTTCCTCAACTTCGGCAAGCTCCGGCAATATTTCATCTTCCACCACTTCGTCTTCTGCCGGTTCATCTTCATCTGATGCATCATCACCTGATACATCTGCCAATAATTCTTTAGCTGCCAGCATATCCTCCGCAGACGCATCATCCAGATTTTCATCATCATTCCTGATCTGGTCAGCCAGCAGATCAGCATCATCTTTGCTGCTGTCTGCAGACGCTTCTGTGACATCATCATTGTGACTGCTTTTCTCATCCAGAACGCGCTGGATCAGACCAACATCTATGCTGTCTTCATAATCATCAATCAGAGCGTCTTCTTCTCCGCCACTGGCCATCTCCGTTTTCGCCGTCTGCCCGGCTGCCTGACGTTCTTCCTCGGCTAAACGTGCCTCCTCGGCCTGGTGCATTTCCACTGTGGTCATTTCAGGCAATGGCTCTCCTGTCAGCTTACACTTGAGAGCGATGGCCTTATCCACATATTCACCGTGGCCAAACCAGAGCGCGATCTCATCACATTCATGGATACACTTCTTCTTCTCGCCGCTGGCATCATATAAAGTCGCCAGTTCATAGGCCCATTCCTCTATGTATTCATAATCTTTCAGTTTCTCAAGGGTATCGATCAATACGGACAGACGCTCGCCTTTGCCCTTATCCAGACGGTAACGCAGGATATAACGGTGCAGATCCCTTGATGCCACACCGATAAATTCCTTGTAGTAGTATTCCGCCTCTGAATATTCCCCTTTATCAATATAGAGTGTTGTCAGTAAATCAAGAATCCTCCGGGTATTCGGCTGTTTCTCATAAACGCGAAGCAGCACATGCTCCGCCTCATCAAAGCGCCCAAGCCCCATATAGACCTCGCCCACAAGGCAGAGAATGGAAATGTTCCTGATTCTGCTCACGTCAATATCATCCAGTACCTTCAGCGCTTCCTCAAAGCGCTCCTGCAGTACCAGCGTTTTGATCCGTTTCGTCAGCGCCGCTTCATTTATTTTATTATTATCCATCTGCTCATCTCCTCACTGCCGGGCATCGCTGCCGGGCACCTGCATTTCTATGCATTGAATCTAAAGGCATTGTAGCACACAAGAGAAATCTTGACAACCAAAGGGTTAAACAAAGTCAAAAACTTCCTGCTCATAGTCGATTTTTACATATTCCATTTCTTCTATTACAATGTTGGAATGATAGTCTACAACAATCGTCTGCTGTCTGTTATTCATCAGCTTCTGTCCCAATACATAATTGACATCAAATTTACCCGTGATGGCCGGTGTCGCTCCGCGGGCCGGCACGATCAACTGCACATCATTTGTTTTCAGCAGCGCAAATATCGGCTCCCAAATATAAATATCCTTGGCCGCGCCAAAAGGATTATCAATGAAAATAACCTTTTTCAGTCCTTCGCCGGAAGACGTTCCTGCATGAATACATGAAATATAATGGATAATGGCAATTAAAAACTGAATATAAATGCCCTGTGACTGACCGGTGCTGCCGACAGCCTCCTCATATTTCAAATACCGGCTCTGCTCCCTGATCCGCTCCCGCTTGTAAAGGGTCAGGCGGATGGCATTCATATCCGTCACAATAACTGCAAACAGCCGTTTCCAGGCCAACTGCTGCCGGATATAACGCATCTTTTCTTCCTGAGTGCCAAAGGTATCCGCTGTCGCCACGATCTCATCAATATAGGCGGACATCTGCTGCTGATAAAATGTTTCTTTGATATATGGAATCGTCAGTCCCAGCATCTGGATCCGTTCGCCGTCCATCATGATCACGGACATTTTCGGCAGTTTATCCAATTCCATCCTGATATTCTGGCAGATCTGCAGGCACTGGTTTTCAAAAGTTTCTTTGATGGTCAGCAAATCTGTCATATTCTTTTCGACACGATTCTTCTCCAATTCAATGAGCTGGATCGTTTCTTCAATGCCCTCCATCACCCGCCGGGCCGCCGCCGCATCCTCCGGCAATGGCATATGCTCCCGCAATTCAGCCGCCAGTTCCACGGCTCCCAGAAGATGCAGGGAAGACACAGCCTTTGATTTATCCTTTTCAAAAGCGTCACGCCTTGCAAACCGCTGCATCTGCAATTGCTCATGGCGCTGCAGCAATTCTTCATATTTGCGCTTCAGATTCGTATCGGACCCATAAGTCGCCTTCGTCAGTTCCGCCGTCACATGATGCATGGCCATGAGCCGTTCAAGATCACGCCTCAGCCCTTCAAGATAATAATTTTCCCGGGTCAGCCGTTCAATGTTTCTGGCCGCCCTGCTCTGTTTATCCGCCGCTTCATCCAAAAGCCGCGCCACATTCTGGATATATGCCTCACAGCTCTGGTCGTTTAAATTGACCTCTTTATAAGCGCCGTAACGCTCCTCGATCACTGTAACGGCCTGTGACACACTGCCGCAAAGCTTGTTTTTATCCGCTTCCATGACTGCCAGCTTCTGTCTCAGATCGTCGACCCGGTCTTCCATCTGCCGCAGATCATCCCGGATCACCTGAATCTGCTCCTCCGGGGTCCTGTAAAGCTGCCCCTCGCGGTACATATTTTCCAGCCGGTCCGGCCGCTGATTTCTGTCTCCGATCGTCTTCAATAACCGTTCCATCGAGTGGGAATAACTCTCCAACAACTGCTTTTTATCCGCCAGATCAAGATGTTCCTTCTCATAGGCATCTTTAACCCCCATAAAGGCGGCTTTCAGCTCATCATCCGTCATAGCCTGACATTCGCTGCACGTTTTACCGGCGCCCGTTTCATCTCCGGCATAAAGCTGCCAGCAGGCTGTCCACTCGTGAAGCAGCGTTTCCTTCTGACCGGCCAAAGCCTGACACTGTTTGGCCAATTCCCGGTTTTCCGACGCCAGTTGTTCCATCTCCGATTGTTGTTGTTGCTGCTGCGCTTTCGCCTGCCCGAATTTGTCCTCATCCACGGCAATCTTTTCTCTGATCGCCGCCAGTTCGTCATTCACAGACTGCAATTGCAATAATATGTCACAACGTTCCCTCAGAGATTGCGCTTCCAGTTCCTGCTGACGGCACTGATCCTGAAGCCGGGCCTCCTGTTCTTCAAGTTCCCTGCGTTCCTCCAAAGCATTTTTCTGAAGACCGCAAAGTCTGGCCTGCTTCGCCTCATTCTCCGCCAGGGCCGCCTGCTTATCGGCCTTCTGTCTGTCATAAACAAGCTGGAATCCGCTGACATCCTCCATATCCTTCTCATAAGTGGCCATCTGATCCTGCATTCTGACAAGCTGCCGCCTGTGATGGGCCAGGTCTTCCTCAAAACGCTGCCGCTCTTTTTCAATCAGACGTTCATCTTCATAATAGCGCCGTCCCTTACCTGCAAACAGGATACGCTCGCCGTTCACCGGCGTTATCTCGGACATGACCGTTTCAAGGCCTGTCACAGGAATCAGATGATCGCCAAAATCCTTTTCCTGCATCAGGACATCTCCTGCCACCCTTGAAAAGCCGTCTTTTAAGATCACCGTATACGGCAGCATCGGCATCCGCTCCAGAAGCTGTTCCCGTTCCTCATGCCTCATGTTCTTTAAATATTCCGCGCCATAGACACAGGTGATCCCATGACAGGTACGAATATATTCCATCAGCCGCTGTACATCTTCCGTGACGGCCAGCGGGTTATTTTCCTGCAGCTGACGAATTTTATTTTCCAGGGCCAGAATCTGCTGCCGCCGGGCTTCCATCTCATAAATCAGCTTGCGGTAGCGTTCAAAAATCTGCTGTCTTAAAGCATCCGTATCTTTCACATGATAAACCTCCAGCAGCTTATGCAACCTGTCCCTGTTCGCCTGCCATTCCTTCATAAAACCGGATAAGTCTTCAATATCCTGCTGTACACGCAAAAGCTCCGACGCCGTTTTCTCCGATTCAAGCTGGAGCTGCTGAAGCCGCAGCGCCATATCCGCCGATGCCTGCTTCGTCCTGGCCAATTCTGTCTCTGCCTGCGTCAGTTTCTTTTTGTGGTCGCGGATTTCTTTGTCAACAGCCTCGATAATCAGCAGTCCCGACTGATCTCTCAGTTGTCCAAAGGCTTTCATCTGCTCTTTTTCCGCCGCCCGGTTCATCTCCAGTTCATGTTCCAGCACGGCTATCAGCCGCTCATTCTCCCGTTCTCCGCTCTCTGCCGCCTGCCGCCTGCTCTCATTCAAATGCATCTCCTGTCTGGCCGACAGAATGCGTCCATCCAGTTCATGACATTTGACCTTATACCTCGATTGCCACTCCGACGTATACTGACGCAGAAGATCCAGTAACTCCTGCTGCCCTCCGGCCGCATGACTGATGGTCTCCACAATGGACTGGTATTTCATCTGGTCATCCAGATAGTCCAGATAATCATTCATGCTCTCCCTGAGATTCAGTCCATCCCTCATCGCTGACTGCTTCTCCTGCAGCGATTCCAATTCCTGCCTGCATCTGTCTGTCACCGATTCAAGTCCCGCCAATTGCTCTCTGCCAGCCTGTATACGCACCGTTTCCATCCTGCGGGACAACTCGTTCATCTGCGCAGAAGCCTTCTCCCGCTCTTTCTCTGCCACCGACAAATCTCTTGCGCACACACGGCCATTGAACACCGCCGTCTGATAAGTTTTCACAATATCCAATTGAAGGGCAGATTCCTCCTGATACATGGCATCCAGCGTGCCGATCCGTTCGCCAAGACTCTGCAATACTTCCTGCTGACGGTCGTAATGATGCATTTCCTCTTTTCGTCTCGTCAATTCCGACAACTGATCCTTGATCTGATAGAGGGTATCCGCCATGAGCGCCGTATCACCGCTGTCCGAATTCCCCGCCTGCTCCGGCGAGGCGCTGTCGGAAACCTCCGACGTTCTCTGCGCAGTACGCATGGCAAAAGCTTTTTGAATAATTTCTTCAATCAGCAGATCTTCCACCACTTTACGGGTCGTCCTGTAACGGCTCTCAAAGTAGGTACGCACATGACCTTCTGTCTTGTTGATGCCTCTGATGATCTCCCATTCGCTCTCATACAGTCCATACTGACTGATAAACCGCTGGTACTCACCCTTACGTTCAAACACGTACACCTGCAATTGATAATCCTTACGCCCAAGATTTCTCAGATAGGTCTTTAGCCCCGGATAGGTGATCCGCTCTTTGCCGTCACTTAACGGCAGATTCACGATATCATTATCATTATAATGACGATAAAAAATCACATAATTAAAATATTCGATGGCCGCCACCTCTCTGGCCGCGTTCTGCCCTTCTTCCTCTCTGGCTTTCCTTGCGCAGAATCCCGTCAGCATATAGCGGTAATCATCCCGGATCAGATAATCGTCCAGTTTCCATTCGATCAGGGAATGGATGACCGTACTCCCGTTGCTGCCCCGAAACAGCTTTTCCACCGGCTGTTTGTCATCCAGCGTACAGTTTGGAATCAGATTTTGCAAAAGCAGCAGAAGCAGCACACTCTTGCCGCCGCCATTGGCCAGATCATACAGCACATTTTTCCCGTCAAAACGCATGATAAAATCATCATAAAACTGTGTGCCAAAATTGTATTTCACATTATTCACGCGGATCCTGTTAATATGCGGCATCTTCTTCCTCCTCTCCCGTCACTGGCTGGCGGCTCTCAGAAATGATCTCATAGAGCCGTCCCTTACAACTGTCAAAATAATTTTCCGTCAGCGCCCGCATCCGGTCTGTGATATAATATTTTCCTCCGGCCTCAACAAACAGATCCTGACCGATCAGAAAGTTAAAAACCAGCTTGACAAAGCCCGTTTTGGAACCTCTGGCTGCCTTGAGCGTCGAAACATCCTCGTTCTCTGTCACCACAGGCAATTCATCCCACAAAAGGGCCAGCGTCCTGAAACTATTCTCCTCCGTCTCATTCTGCACAATAAACTGCAGTTTCGACATCACGCCCGCAAGCATGGCGGTCACACTTTGAATCACCGCATCCGTACGCACATAGGTCAGTGCCGCATCGCTGGCGGAATTTTCATAAAACAGCGTCATCACATTATAAATGATCAGATAAGCCAGAAAGAGTTCCCTGTTCAGCCGCAGACCGATGGCCTTTTTCAATTCGTCATTCGTATAGCCAAAAACACGGTTCTGATCGCCCGCCGTCACATACAGGGCATTTTTATATTCATAAAGGCGAAGATTGGATTTTTTCAGAACCGCTTCCAGAATATCACAGACCTCCGCCTGATTGCTGTAGGCCTCATACAGATCCGCATGGCTGGTCTTACTGATGGTCTCTCCCGTAATTAAATGCGCAAATATATCCATCGCCTTATCAAGATTTCTATGATCCATCAATCGTCCACCCTTTCAAATCGTATATTGGTCATCTCAAATTGCTCCATCATCCTGATCGTTTTTTCCGGCTCATAGATCAGCCTGAATTTCAGACCGTCATAGACGCCTTCATGCGCCTTCATAAAGTCTTCCATCATGCCTTCCAGAAATGTATCCTGATGCCGGTGCAGACCGGACAGATCATAAAAGTCCTTCTGACTTAAGTGCACCAGGAAAGCATAGTAATCGCCGTTTCTGAATATCTCGTCGGAAAATTTCATACCATACAGATAATTCATATATTCCAGCGTCACGCTGCCCTTTTTCATCAACTGGTCCAACAACACCTTCAGCAGACAGCCAAAATTTGCGGCCATTCGTTCTTCCGCCACTTCATCTTCAAAAACATACATCTGCTCTTTTTCCTTTTTCACCGGCTCTCCCGCGGCTGTCTCCTCCGGTTTGTACAGCAGCAGATCATCCAGACGGGCCGGTTCAAAGGTTTTCATTGTCTTCGGCGCCAGCAGCGGTCCCACCATATGCGCCAGCAGCTCCGGCTGATCTGCTGCCAGTATCCGCTGCCAGATATCCATAAAATCAACAGAAGAACGGAACCTTGTACGCTTGGCCCGCTGCAGGGCTTCATCCCCCGCCTTCTGCATCCGCATGTAGATATTCATCAGTTCACCGTGCCTTTTCATGGCATTTTTAAGGGCTGTATCCAGCCTGTAAATCTCGTCGGCTGTCTCTCCCGTCACATGGTCCGCTTCCATTTTCCGGACAGCCTGGGCTGACAGGGCCATATTGGACGCAAACAGACGCTGTTCCTCATCAAACCACTGAAACAGCCGCTCGTGATAAGCCTCCAGCGCCGCCAGTCCTTCCTGTACATGACGGTTCAACAGAGCCTGAATCTCTCTTGGCTGCTGCATCAGCCGCCCGACTTCCATGTTAATGCGTGAGATCACTTCCAGACCGCCCTTAAAATTCTTCGCCCTGATCATCTTGGATAACAGCAGCTGCGCAATATTGATGCTGCTCTCCTCCCGTACTTCCTTTGTGTCCAGATAAAAGGCCACCCCATCGGAAGATATGCGATAAAGCACCTGCTGCCCTGTAAGTTCCGTCTCGATCAGACGCACTCTCATTGTCTTTGTCCGGCGGACCGCCGGATCATAATAGTCAAAGGTAAACGGCCGCCCTTCATTGCACATTTTATCAAATATGTATTGGATCACTTCATCCGCATCCGAGGCTTCACCTTCCCCGCCGGGCACCAGTTCAAAATCTCTGACCAGAAGTTCCCGCATAAACTCCCTGTAGTCGGCATAGCAGACAGGCTTATCCTGAAAATGATTGTATTCTATTAAAAATCTGAGTACCGCCAGGACAATATAGGACATATCCAGTTTCGCGTATTTTCCATCTCTGTACTGGGCAAAATTCAAATCCATCAATTTAAAAAATGGATAGTACCGTCTGAGATTGATCATACGCTCCTGATGGTTCTGTATCATATCATTCATCAAAATGTAATTGTCCACTGTTACCTCCCACAGTTCCTGTCACCCGCATCACCTGCGGGTCATTACGTATCATCGTCCGGCGCCAGCATCCAGCCAAACTGTTCCCCGCACCGTTTCAATTCTCCGAGAACCGTTGCTCTCCCACGATTCGTTTGCATCCAGTTCTCTTTTGTTATATTCCGGGTATTGGCCGGACAGACAAGAAATTCCATGTCCGTATCCCGAAATACGTATTCAAAATACATTCTGCATCTGCGCGCATGAAACGCCTGACAGCAGATGACCGCCCGTTTGAACGGCCTGCCGTCAGTCTCCAGGATCCGCCGGATATTCACGGCATTTTCCAGTGTAAATTCCGCTTCTTGATCGCAGCGAATGGCCGAAGCCGGCACACCATTTTTCTGTAAAACATCGCTCAGAAATTCCGCTTCCGTCCTATAATCATCGTTATACCGGTCTTTTTCGCAGGACGGTCCCGGAAAGGCCCCGCTCCCTTTGCTGTATTTTCCCGAAACGATCACCAGCGGCGCCAGCCCGTCTCTGTAAAGCGCGGCCGCCCGCTCGGCCGGCTGCGGCCATGTATTGCCGGGAACCAGAATGACATCTGCCGTCTCCGGCCTGTCTTCAAGGAAAATAAATTCTGTGATATCTTTGATAAATGGCATCATAGCTGTTTCCGTTCTATTTGAACAATGAGGCATAAGCCTGCCTGGCTGTCTTTTCATCGACTTCGTTATGGTATTCCCCGGCAGGAATCACCGTTTCTTCCACCACCTGCCATGTACCGCCTTTGCTCTGCGGCATGAGCATCACATTTTTCTCCTCATCGTATAAGCTGTGCCACGCAACCTCAGTCAAAGGCGTTTTTACCTTATAGATCTTCGCAGTTTCCGGGAACCAGCAGCATGCATAGTGTCTGGCCACTTCCTGATCCAGCGTAAAACAGAAAGCTTTGTCAATGGTTCTGCTGGCATCGTCTTCCTTGCCAAAAGGCTTTTCAAAACTGCCCCTGTAAACGGTCAGCATTCCATCCTCATCTATATATTCAGCCAGTTCAAGCCGCATACTGTCCATTCGTTCCTTCTTCACATCCTCCGGTTCCCGCTTCATGGCGCGCACCAGCGTATTCACAAATCCCTGATCCACAGCGCCGTCTAAGTACACCTGCACCAGCAGCGGCAGGGCAACGGCATCCGGTATCAGCTTCTCCCTGAAATAATATTTATACCATTTGAACGGTTCGTCGGAACTGCGCCCATAGGTTCTCGATAAGTAGGCAAAACTCTCCGACCATGCGCTCAGATCCTGAACTTTCATCTCTGATAAAGCCTGAATATCCGCCAGCACTTTCTTCGTTCTGGTCTTAATAAAATCGGCCACCATCTTCTCGTCTTCTGTCAATACTTCACTCATCGGAATCTTTACACTATCCATAAGTCTCCTCCTCATATTTTCTAAAAAAGGACGCTGTCTATCAGGCGCGGCTTTCTGCCGTTTGGGTATTTGAATGTTCAGACGCTATTGTATATTCCAGACCAGGCAAACTGAACAGTTCAGCTATCCGTTTATTGGCCGGAATTTCTGACAGCCATCACCGTGAAACACACTCGCGTAGCGACTTTGCTAAGCTCATCCTTCGCTAAACTCGGATTCGCTAAGCGCCGCTGCACGCAGGAAGTTACCGAATCAGCTTCGCTCCAATGGAGCTTGCTTCTTCGACTTCCATGGCGTCC
>CAYURX010000073.1:0-14062 GCA_964447245.1 uncultured Coprococcus sp.
TTTTCCGATTTGTTCCGACATCATTTTGCTCCTTATCTTTTGGAGTTAGTATGCCGCAGAAACAGAAAAATATTTATTTTTTTATTGATTATATGATTCAGAATGCGCCTTACGGCTGCGAAAAAACTGATTGAAATGATTTCTTAATTTCTCTGAGATTTGTTAACAAAGAAAGACAGACAGCCAACGGCTTTAATCTGCCGCTCTGTATGTCATTTAATAAACTGTTTAATAGCCTCGTTTAATTCATCTATTTTTTTTAAGTCGCCATCCTTTACCGCGTCTACGATACAGTGACTGATATGATCCATGAGAATCACCTTCCCGGCGTTATTGATCGCCGATTTCACTGCTGCAAGCTGGATGAGTACCTGCGAGCAGTCCTCACCGCGATCTATCATGCCTTTTACTGATTCCAGATGCCCGATTGCCCTGGCAAGACGATTGGAAACTGCTTTTGCCTGCGGATGCTGATGTCCGCGGTCTTCCGATTTTTTTTCATCCATCATAATTTCATCCTTTCGGTTCGGTACGTTCTTCGCCCGGCATCCTGTTTGTCCCTTTAAACGATAAAATGTTTTCCGGGGAAACGGATTGGCAGATTGCACAGAGAATACAGCGGAACAGGCCGAGATAAAATTCTTCTCAGCCTGTCCTGTCTAAGCTGCAGATTCAAATACTGTTTTTTCCAGATGTCCTCACATGCAAACTCAGCTATCGTGTTCAGCATGATACTTTTCTGACTGTTCATAGACATAAGCCTGCCATACGGGCATTTCGGCTGCGCTGCGGGCGCGCAGGCGGTCAATCTCATCTGACTGAATCTCCCGACGGTCCAAAATATAGTCTTTCAGCGCACCGTCGCCCGGAGGGCATCCTGGAATCCACAATCCCCGATCCCGCCATTTGCGGGTGCAGTTTCCATGCAGAATCAGTTTGTCATGGGGAATTCCTTCCGGGATAGAATCTTTGCGTCCCACCACAATTGTGACATCCGTATTATTGTCATAAGCTCCGATTGCCTTCAGAGTCTCCATATTCAAAGCAAGCAGGGCCTGACAGCTGGAGCAGGCATTTTCATAAAGAATATTGTACTCAGGCCAGCTGTCCATACCGCATAAATAGGGAACCCACATTTTGATAGCGTGATCTTCTACCTTTTCTCCGATAACATCAATATTATCATAACTTGTATTCCCCAGACCCGCCTCATCGGCAGCTTTAAAGTAGTCCACTTTATTGATATCGATTCCGGCCAGATCGCAAGCCACACGGTCGGCAGCCACCGGATCCTTTGAACCTATGATACAGCCAATATATTCCGGCACAGGCGTGTGGGGCGAAAAACCGCCGGCAGCGTAAATTGCATCGACAATATTAAGATCTGCCCGGACAGCATACCATACATCCATCATCGCCATTGTCAGGTTCTCCTGATGCATATCCATGTGTACTTTGTCCTGAACCACACCTTTGATATTTTTCAGGGCACAGGAAAATACCATGGATGCATGAGCCTTCAAAATAGGCAGATTGATAATGTGTTCGGCTTCCAGCAAAAAGCGCGGCAATTTCACATGAGAAATATTGGATCGATAGCCGCGGACAGGAATATTGATCAAATCCTTCTCCCTCTTGATATCGATTAATTCAACGCCTTCTTCCTCTGCCACCTGCTTTATGCCGCTGACCTCAAAACATTTCAGAGTGTCGCATCCGATGGCTGCCGCCTCGGCAATAATGATCCGCCCTGGGTTCGCCTTTTTCACTTCACGTATAACAGCGCGTACCACATCCGGGCTGGTACAGACTGCAGTCTCAGGCGGCGCAATATGACCTGCATTTGGCTTTAACACTACAGTGCAGCCAGCCTCAATCAGCGATGTCACTCCGCCCAGCAGTTCAAAGCATTTGGTCACGCTGGCCTGCGCATCAGCTTCTTTCGCCAGCGCTACAATGGATTTTTGCTTTGTCATTTTTCTTCCTCCTTTGATTTTTTTCGAGAATCTGTTTTGTCTGGAAATGCTCATCCGCCGCCTGTTTGACCATCTCGTCCCAGGATGAAAAGTCCGTAACCTCCCGGACAAATGTATCCAGCAATACCGGTCTGTAAATCAGCGGATCTTTTCCCCAGTTGACTACCACCGCGCTGGAATACTGGAACGCCTCAAAGCTCTTCACTGAGGAATGCCGACACATAAATTCCGGAGTAAATATCTCATCAAGCAATGCCTTAAGCTGCGGAGGATTGCTGACAACAGCGTAATCCCCAACAACCTGCCCTGTATGAAAGCGGCAATCCGCACATTCTTCGCAGCATACGCTGGACCCCTGTTCCTGGCAGTCATAATTTTTCATTTCCATTTTACACCTCATTTCAACAATTCAGCATGGCGCTTATGCACAAGAATATAAGAGAGGATCAGCGACCCAATATAAAACACAGTGAACACAATATATATCAGCCACACCATGCGGTATGAGCCGCTGATATCAAAAACAGCCGAGCTGATTGTAGTTCCAAAGCCCATACTGAACGTGATAAACATAGTCAAAAACGCATAAATATTGCTGTAGTCCTTCATTCCGAAAATCGCCGGGGGAATGGTCGTCGATGTAACGGTGCCAACCATATTGCCCAGGCCAAAGCATACGGCCATAAGCACTCCAAACATCGAGCGCTGCGCCATCAACATAAAAATCAAACTGACCGTCAAGAGAATCCCCTGGTAGAGCAGACTTTTGATAATGCCAATCTTATCGTACAGCCAGCCCATCAATATCTTACCAAAAATTGCGGTAAATACAAATACGGAATAGCAGTTCGCCGCCTTTGTCACGGTATATCCGTAATCCAGCTGAAGCGCAGTGGAGATGCAGTTTTGCAGCCCCATAGAGGCAAAACCGCCAATCAGGAAACCAAAAATCATCAGCCAGAATGACGGCATCCTCATTGCTGATTTCAGCATGATACCTTTTTGTTCTTCTCCCTCTGCCAAAGTACCGGAATTGTCCCCGGCATCGGCGCTTCTTCCGGTCTCAGGCGTACGGGCGCTGATCAAAAGTACCGCCAGGACGAAAAATCCTGTGTCAATCAGCCCCAGCGCCACATAAGCCAGCTGCCAGTTGAAATTTGATAAGAGAAACGAGCATATCTGTGTGAAGGCCAGTCCGCCCACACTACTGCCAATCAGCACAATGGAAGTCATAAAAGAACGCTTATCGGGAAACCATTTATTAATCAGCATAGATGCAGGAAGGACGGAACAAAAAGCGCCTGTAATTCCACGCAGCAGCGCCAGCACGTAAAACTGCCATAACTCTGTACACAGGGCATTCAGGCACAGCAGCAGTCCGGTTCCGGCGCCGCTCAGTAAAATCAGCAGCCGGACACGGTCGAAATACTTACTCCAAATACGTCCTACCACCGTGGCAAACAGAATCTGTGGTATCATACCGATAAGAAAATACATGGTAAATGCCGTCTGCGAAAAGCCAAGCGCCGTGGCAACTGTGGCATTAAACAGGGATAACCCGTTGGCAGACAGCCCCAGACCTGAAAACATAATCAGGAATGCACCGATCAGCACCATCCAGTGTTTTGCAGTGTATTTTGTTGCCATAATCTATCCTCCTTGCTTTACAGGCGAAGCATTTTCTGAACTTCCGGGCGTTCCAGCAGATCCGGCCGCGCCAGCTTAAAATGTTCTATAAATTGTTCCATACTGTCAAAACCCGCCGGCAAAGCAGTGATATGTTTAACCTGCTCCTCGCCCCGCAGTACGCGGAGACCGCCCCTTGCCAGGGCCAGCATTTCCCGTTCCCCTGGAATAATCATCACCGGAGCCAACTTTCCGACACGCTGCGTCACCCAGTCTGTGAACATTTTCGAGTTGGCAACTCCGCCTGTAAGGACAATGCCATCTGCCTCAGAACACAGGACTGTGAACATCTCCCCGATGGACTTGCTGACCTGATATGCCATAACCTGATACATAAAAAGCGCATTTTTATCACCGCTTTCAATGCGTTTTTCCAGTTCAATTATGGAATCGACCCCAAAGTAAGACAACAGGCCTCCCTGGTCGGTAATGCGCTGCATTTCTTTCTGGGACAGCTTCTGGATATAGCACAGGTTGATTGCCGTCACAAAACTGACGCGTCCCGCCCGCTGAGGTCCCATAGGCCCCTCGTCACACATCACGGAGTCCTGAATAATGCCATGATCATGGGCAGAAACAGAAATACCGCCGCCCAGATGCGCAATCACAAACTTACAGTCCTCATACTTTTTACCCAGAAGTTCCGCCGCCTCGCGGCCTACCATGCGGGTATTCAGGTTGTGCCCGCCTACCATGCGCTTTACCCCCGGAATCCCGGATTGATGCGCAATATCGCCGGCCATATCGGCAGAAACGGCATCATAGAAAATGGCTGGTTTCCCGCCGGCCTGCTGTGCCAGTTCATACGCCAATACAGGTGCGAGACTGGAGGCATGATAGGTCGGATTATCATTAAAACACAGAAGACGTATGACATGCCTGTCAATCTCATAAGCCCCATATTCCACCCGGCCGGGAGCTCCGCCGCGCGAAACAAACAGATCTATATCCTGAAGACGGATATCATTTTCCGCCAGAAAGGCATGGATACTATCCATGCGGGACTGAAATTCATCCAACACATAAACCTGACCGGCAATTTCCGGTTTTGGAAATGACAGGCTGCAGTCAAGGATTAGCGTATCATTTTCAAAATATGCCAGCTTAGTGGATGTAGAACCGGGATTAATCGTTAATATCTTCATGCTGACACCTCACTTTCCTTTAGACAAATAACCGACTCCGATGTGAAAAAGGGATGCCGCATTCCATTCGTCATAATCCAAATGGACATCTGATATTTCCATTCCCACCTCACGTGGCGGAACGCGGGCAATGACACCGTGGAATGTTATTGCCCGTTCACCTTCAATGCGTAAGTCACACAGGTCATTGTTTTTTACCCCTATAATCCCGGCATCATCAGGCGTCAGATGAACATGGCGGCGGGCAACAAACAATCCCCGCGTCAGGTTCACTTCACCTGCAGGACCGCGCAGCCTGACAGGCAATGTTCCTTCCAGTTTTCCACTGTCGCCCAGCGGCGGTTCCACTCCAATCTGACGCCCTTCAGTATAGCTTACCTCCATTTGTGTTTCCCGGCGGACAGGACCCAGTACGGAACACAGAAAACTTTTTCCTCCCGGACCGACCGCTTCCACTTTCAGATCGGTCAGAAAATCTCCTTTTCCATCCGCCCCCAAAACTCGTTTCGGACGCAATTGAACTTCCGGACCAAACAATGTCTTCAGATCAGCCTCGCTCAAATGGACGTGACGCCCTGATGCATGTATCAATACTTTAATTTCTTTTTGCTCCATTTCCTGACTCTCCTATCACTTGTTCATTCCAAATCCAGTTTCCGGCGGATATCCTCAATGTCAAGCGGAGGGATACCCAAAATCTGACGGGCTTCAGCCGGAGTGGCTACCTGATTGCCAAACATTTCAATCGCCTTTGCAGCCCGATCCACCAACATGACATTGGTCGCCATAATCTTTTTCCCGTCAGGGTCAACCCCATAGACCACATTGTCCTCCAGACCCACACGGACATGTCCGCCCAGAGCCAGGGATGTATATAAAATCGGCATATGCGCCTTGCCGACTCCAAATGCCGACCAGGTAGATCCAGCCGGAATATGCCGCACCAGATATTGCAGATTTTCCACCGTGGCAGGCATACCGCCCAAAATCCCAAGGCAGAATTGATAATGACATGGTGCGGACAGATGACCTGTTTTCACATAGTACTCCGATATTCCCAACATACCGGCGTCAAAGATTTCCAGTTCCGGTTTGATTCCACGTTCCAGATAAATGTCGCCCAGTTTCTGCAAAAACTGAGGGGAATTCATAAATACGCCGCCTGGCATCCAGTTAAAAGTTCCGGCATCATAAGATCCCATCTCAATACCCGGAACGGTCATGTGATGTTCATACCGCTGTTCATCTGTGGCGGGATGGGCAGGGGATGAGCCGGATGACGTACAGTTGATCACTACATCGCAGTCTTTATGACTCCGGATCAGCCGGACAGTCTCATAAAACCGATCCCGATCCATAGCCCCCAGACCGTCCGGGGCGCGCATATGCAAGTGTACGACAGCTGCCCCGTGTTTCCAGCACTTATATGCCTCCTCTGCAATTTCTTCCGGAGTCTCCGGGATACAATAACCCGGAGGGGTAACCGCGCCGGTAAGGGCAGCGGTAATAATTGTTTTTACCATAAACATTTTCTCCTATCTACTACTACATTCAAGACTCGCTCGCGGGTCTTGGCGCGGGACCGGGTCAGCTTTGCTGACATAATTCATTTCCGAATCCCTGCGCTCTACACTTCGTTTCGGTCGGCGCAGAACCAACGTCCCCCGGACGTTGTGCGCCCTCGCGGAGCGTATATCAGAGGGGAGATCCCTGACAGCTGGCAGAAACCTCCCCCCGTCTCAAATTTTCTTATGGAGTTTCAGGATGTCCACAAAAGCCCTGTCACGGAATTTGATCACGTCCTCTACCGTGTTTCCAAACTCCGGAAGCCTGCGGGCAATCTCTTCATCCACGCCATCAGCTACTAAGTTCATTGTTCTTTCCTGTTCCCTGTCTTCCGGTTCCCCGTCGCCATACTTCTGGCTCATCTTTCGAAAACCGCCAGGCACGCCCAAAGACATGGTAAGCAGCTGCCCGGTTACCGCCATGCGCATACCGGGGCCGAACATCAACGCTTTGTCCATATCCTCTACGCTGCAAATTCCTTCAGCCACTGCCTGGATTGCGCCATCCATTACAGCCCAGGACAACTTATTGACGATAAATCCCATCGCCTCTTTTCGGCAAAGTACCGGTTCCTTCCCAATGGCTGTATATACTTCCATGGCTGTGGCAATGGTCTTTTGCGATGCATGGGGACCACACACCTCGATAAGCGGCAGCAAATAGGACGGATTATATGGATGACCCACAATAATATTCTCCGGATAAAGCGCCCCTTCTGCCAGTACAGAAGGAAACAGACCGGAGGTGGAACTGGCAATCACCGTTTTATTTCCTGCCAACTCCTGAATGCTTCGATAAACGCTCCTTTTCAGTTCCAGCCGCTCTGGGACGCACTCCTGAACAAAATCGGCGCCCGTCACAGCAAGAGCCAAATCCTGTGTGAATTTCATGCGGTCGAACGCTTTTCGGACTTCATCCTTTCCAACTGCTCCCGCTTCCACCAGAATATCCATAATCTGGCGAACCGTACTTTTTACCTCCGCTGTCTCAATCACATCATATAAAACAACCGAATGTCCTTTCAGTGCAGCGTTTACTGCCAAACCGGAACCGATCATGCCAGTTCCGACAAATACGATATTAAACATCTTTCCTCCTACTACAATAATTCCAATATTCCGGCCGCGCCCATTCCTCCTCCGACGCACATGGTGATGAGCGCATACCTTCCGCTGGTTTTTTTCAAATAATCCAAAGCCTTAATGCTCAGGAAAATCCCCGTCGCCCCCTGCGGATGCCCAAGGGCAATGGCTCCGCCCCAGGGATTCACCTTTTCTTCAGGCAGTCCGAGTTTGCGGATGCAATATTCTGCCTGCGATGCGAAAGCTTCATTTAATTCAATTACATCCATGTCCTCGATGGATAAGCCCGTTTTTTTCATCAGCTTTGGTACTGCAACCGTGGGACCAATACCCATTTCATCGGGAGCGCAGCCTGCCACCGCAAAACCGATAAAGCTGGCAATAGGAATAATGCCCAATTGCCCGGCTTTCTCTTTCGACATCAGAATCATTGCGGCAGCGGCGTCGGTCATCTGGGAGGAGTTTCCTGCAGTCACCTGCCCGTCCGGCTTAAAACTGGGTTTTAACGCGGACAGCTTCTCCATCGTGGTGTCAGGCCGAATCCCTTCATCTTCCGTCTGCATTGTTCCGTCCGGCAGTTCAACCGGTATGATACTTCTGCCCAAATCTCCTGCCTGAAAAGCCGCAGCAGCTTTTTGATGGGAGGCGACGGCCAACCGATCCATATCCTCCCGTGTAATGTTATACCGTTCCGCTACGATTTCCGCCGTAATACCCATGGGGATCATGGTATCCGGACGGTTCTCCATCAGCCACGGATTCACATATGTCATATCAGGAGGACCAAAATTATTTGTCATATCTTCTGCGCCGCATACCATAACGACATCTGTCTCGCCAGCCTTAATACTGTTAGCAGCCATGTCCATAGCCTGCAGACCAGTGGAACAGAAACGGTTTATCGTCATTGCAGAAATACTGTCCGGCAGATTGGCCCGATGGATGATAGTACGCCCGGCGTTCATAGCCAATGTATTCATAGCAGCCGCCGTGCCAAAAATGAAATCATCTATCATCTCCGGACGCAGCTGCGGCGTCTTTGCCAGAACCCCATTGACAACCTGGGCTGTATAATCAACAACATGCATCTGTGTGCGGGCATAAGCTCCTTTTCTCGCCTTACAGCAGGGAGTACGGCCGTAGGCAACAATTACTGCATCTTTCATATTCATGCTACCTTTCTGAAAAATAATGTCATAAGGAACATTGCGGAGCAATTTCCTATAAAACAAGAAATGACCTCCCTCACTGTCCCAGCGGTACCTCAATGATATTTTCAACAGGATATTGGGTCAGCAGCTCGCAGCCCCGCTCTGTGACCAGGACAGTTTCCTTAATGCTGCACCCAAAACCGCCGCTGCGAGGACCGTACCAGGTTTCCAGCGCCAATGTCATGCCGACTTCAAAAGATACCGGCTCCTCATCCTGATCCGCACAACTAAAGGAATATCCATCTTCAAACATAAGCCCGATGCCATGTCCATGTGCAAAACGCCGCACATCGTCATTATCTTCATAACCCCAGAAGTCCGGACTATCAGGCCAAACAGCCAACACGTCAGCGCTGCTGCCCCCCGGACGGATTGCCGCAATCGCATCCTGCATCAGTTTGAGAGCGACAGCATACGCGTCCTTTTGCGCCTGACTGGCCTTACCTATGACAAAAGTACGGCCCAGACTGGTTTTATACCCGTTATAACACACATCATCCACATGGACGGCAACTGTCTCATTTGCAAGGATCAAACGGTCAGTGAAGTCAGAATGCATGGGATTCGTACGCCACCCGGATGCCACATTAACCGGGACAACCTCGTCGCCAAACAATTCATACTGACGGCGCATTCCCAGTGCGGTCAACTCGTTTTCATGGACGGCGGGGTGCAGTTTCTTCTGAATGTCATACATCGCAGCCTCAGCAATCGATGCGCTTATTTTCATGCAGGCCACCTCATCCACGCTTTTAATTTTACGAATTTCAGCCATCTCTGCCAACGGGATGACTACTTCATAGCCAGCATCCCGGAAACATTTGGAACAAACTTCGGGAATGGGACACAAATCCAACGCAATCTTTTTGTGTTCCACACCATGCTGCTTCATCATATCCGTAACCAACTGGACAAACGGCGCCCACGCTTCCGGCGTTAACGCCATCCGGCTGCCACTGATATCCTTTGTCACATGGTCGGCAGGCAGCCAGGGAAAGTAATCCCTCATCCGGAACGGATCCATAACGGTACTGCAGCTGACAATGGGCTTATCGCCCTCACAAATAAAGACGGACTGCGTTCCAAACCAGCGGCATGGTACAGTTGGGTAAGCACAGGCCATATACCGCATATTCCATGCATCCCAACTGATGATAATACCAATATCCTCGCGAGCCATCATGTCCCGCACGCGCTGTTCCCGGTAAGTGCGCATAGCGGCATAATCGATTCCTACATAACGGTCTGTTCCGTTTTGTGAATAACCAATGTTGTGATAAATACCAATTTCTTTGTTGCCCATAAATCTTACCTCCGTTTCTGTCCCAGCAATCAAAGCGGACACTCGATAATCTGTCCCACAGGATAATGGGTAAGCAGTTCATACCCATCATCTGTCACGATGACACACTCTTCCAACCGGGTACCAAAGCGGTTTCGGGTATGATCCCGGTCACCGAAATAAGTCTCAATCGCCATACACATCCCTGCCTGCAGTTCAATAGCCGGGGGTTCTTTGCCTCCGGGACCAGGGCCGGCGCCGAACATCGGATATTCATGCAGGCTCAGGCCAATGCCATGGGCCAATGCATATCCGGCGACATATTCCGGTTTCTCGACTCCCCAAAAACGGTAATCATTTGGCCACTGATGGATCATGTCAAGAGTAGTATTTCCGGCCTTGATAACGGACATACTGTCATACATCATCTCCCGGGCCACCTCAAATCCCTCCTTCTCTTCCTCTGTAGCCTCGCCACAGATGAAAGTCCGGTAATAGCAGGATTTGTAGCCTTGGAAAGAATTCCCGTTAATGTCTATGACAACATAATCGCCAGGCCGGATGATCCTGTCCGTAAAATCGATATGCAGAGGATCACTGCGGGGGCCGGAAGCCACAACAAAATCCATTGTCTCGTCAGCCCCCAGTTCATATAGCGTCTGCATACCGATTGCCATAAGTTCGCATTCCCGTATACCGGGTTTGATTTCTCTCTGGATGGCTGCAAATGCGCCATCGGCCGCCGCACAGGCATAGCGTACGCAGGCCTGCTCGTCCTCGCTTTTGATCATGCGGGCGCGGTACATAGCATAAATAGGATCGGTTACCTGAAAACCGGCTTTTTGGAACGCATCTCCAAACGCGTCAAAATTCGGGCAGGAATCCAGTCCAATCGTGCCGCTGATAATGCCATATTCCGCCAGAATAGAGCACACCCTGTCCACAAGGGGTTTTGCCTGTTCCACTCTGGTCACAAATTTCCCGCCTTTCGGCGCGGCCCATACCCGTCCGTTCAACCAGGGCATTTCTTCCCGAAGTCCCTCGGTAGTATAGCAGGTATAAGAAAATAAATGGGGTTCCCCATTGCGGGGCAAAACCGCAAACTGCTGGGCGCTCCACCGGGTTGACATGGGGACATAACACCCGGCAATATACCGGATATCCCATGGCTCCCATGTGACAATGGCGTCAATTCCATCTTCTGCCATCATCTGTTTGGCCCGATTGACCCGGTATTCACGCATTCTTTCGTAATTGATGTTGCGCAGCCGATCACTGGCAATACTTCCAAACGGCATTTCGATTTCCTCCTTATAATCTGTTTGCTTGTCCTTTGTTTTTGTTGCATTGTTTGCATTTTTTGTGCACATGTGTTACAATATGGTCAAATTTGCATAGTGCAAATGGCAAGGTAAGGTGAACGAAGTGGATATCAAATATCTCTATTATTTTACAAAAATTGCAGAATGTGGAAATTATGCCACTGTGGCCCGTAAATCCTATATTTCCCAACCCGGGCTTTACAAAGCCATGCGGTCACTGGAGGCTGAAATAGGCGCTCCCCTGTTGGAACAAAAGGATCGCAGGATCATAATGACGTCGGCCGGGAAGATTCTGTATCCCCACGCCAAAACAATCTGCCAGCATTATGAAGCGATGATGTCCTCCATACAGAGCCATACGGAATCCATTCACAAAATTATCCGTTTCGGCTTTTGTTCTCCCGCCATTCCCCAATCCTTAATTACGTTTATTCTGGATTTCATCAGGATCAACCAATGCTCAAATATAACGATGCTTCCCCACACGGATGAGCAATGCCGTAAACTCCTGCTGGCCGACCAGCTCGATTTTGCCATTTTTTTGTCGCAGCCTAATGATGACCTGAAAAATTTCTCTTTCTATAATCTGGGCAATAATATCTGGGGACTGCTTATCTCAAGCGATGATCCTCTTGCCCACCGCGATAATATCACCGCACAGGAACTTGCAGGATATACAGTTATTATGCCGACCTATCATAATCTCTGGACGAAATGTATTCACGATATTTTTGACAATTCCGGGCTTTCGGCCCAGGAAATGCCCACTTATTTGACGCTGCCAGACAATTTGTGGAGTAAATATGCCCATCGTAAGGGTACGGTATTCTTTGGCTCTAAGAATAAATGGCACATGATGGACTCTGACAGTCTGCGCTACGTACCCTTTATGAACGATTTTCTCAGTTTTTCTCTCCTGCTGGTCCGCCGGAAAGGGAAACATATGTCCGAGGCAGAGAAAAAATTCTGGACAGCCGCCCAAAAGCTGGATGGCATCGACTCGATTGAACTGGACACAAATATCAAAAACCGTTTTACAAATTATGATGATTAAGCAGCTGCCGCGAAGCCAGCAGGCGATTTATATATTTCCTGACAGTACTCCGTTATCCTTGAACTTTCTCTTTTCATTTCAGTATAACATTCCTCCCTAAGATGTCTATTTTCCAATGGTTAATCGTTATTTTCCAAAAGCAATTCCCATTTTTCTCCCATATATTGACAATTTTTTTCCATTTTTATTATCATTAAATTGTAAATTTTGCTACACATGAAGTACATGGTTCGGTCAAGCCATAGTGCAAAAATTGCAAGGGGGTAATATACACAAAAAATAAATCAAGAGAGATTAGAGAGGAGAAAATTTATTATGGGAGAAACTACCAGTACAAAGAAAAAAAACATCAATGACTTTGGTGCACGGGGCTGGTTGCTGATTATTGTGGGCATTTTCCTGAATTTCATGTGCTCCGGCATTCAGGTGGAGGCATCCAACTTTATCATTCCGAATTTTGCTGATATCCTGGCAGTCAGCGAAGCTGCAATTTATGCCATTGCTACCCCTTTGTCCATTTTGGGTTATGTATCGTTATTCCTGTTCGGTCTTCTTGGACGCAGAATCGGAGCGAAAAATATTATGCTGCTTTCTTTTTTATGCAACATCATTTCCATGATTCTGTTTGCCACCTGCACTAACTTTGCCCTTTATTTCGTTGGCCGTATTTTCTTGCAGGTGGGCTGCTCGGGCATTATCCAGATAGGCCTCAGTTCCATGATTGCAAACTGGTTCCCTACAAAAAAGGATCTGGCCCAGGGCTGGTCTACCATGGGATCCAATTTGGCCACGGCCGCTTTCCTTCCGATCATGTATGTTCTCATCGCCTGGCTGAATTTTCAGAAAACGTTTTGGGTTTACGGTATCGTATTCCTTGCGCTGGCAATTGTCACAGCCGTTTTCCTGAAAACAAATCCTGAAGAAGCAGGATGCTATCCCGACAACAACAAAAACATGACCATCGCTGATGCGGAGGCGCTGAAAGCGAAAGAGGAGGAATATGTAAAAACCTCTCCCTGGACTGTCGGGAAGCTGTTAAAAACCAAACAGGTATGGCAAATCGCTGTTGGGATGGGTATTATCATGCTTATTACGGTAGGCATGCTCATGACAATGGTTAACACCCTTATGATGAAAGGTATGACCCAAACCGGCGCGGTTGCAGCAATGTCAGTAGCTGCCATCGTCGGGCTGGCCGCCTCCTACCTGTGGGGATATATCGGGGTTAAATTGGGTACCAAGCGCGCCTGTCTGACTGTTTATATCGTTGTCTTTGCCGCAATTATTTTCATGCTGCTTCCTTTCAACTGGTCTGCTTACGGTGTTGTATTCTGCGTCGGATGCTTCATTGGCGCCGGCAACAACCTGTGTCCATCTCTGATACAGGAAATATTCGGACGCTATGATTTCGCTGCGGCGCTTGTAGTCATCATGCCCATCTGGCAAGTTATCTGCGGCAACGCTTCAACAATAGTCGGCGTACCTCTTTCTGTAACGGGGAATTATGTAGTAAGCTACTTGTTCCTCGCTGTTATCGCCGCCGTTGGTTTTATACTGATATGGAGGACCGATACTACCTGCATTGGTCGAAATGAATTGTAGGACAAGCGTTATATACCACTGAGAAAATACTGATTCAATCAGCATTTTTTACATGAAAAAAACGCCGGAGGCTGAGTTTTTTCCCAGTCCCGGCGCTTTTTTCAAATTTTCAAAAGAAAGTTTTCAATATTTTCCC
>CAYURX010000074.1:0-13863 GCA_964447245.1 uncultured Coprococcus sp.
ATCAGGTGTTAAGACAGCGATCAAGAAGGTAGATGCTGCAATCGCAGCCGGTGACAAAGAAGCTGCAAAGGCTGCTTTGCTCAACGCTACAAGCGCTATTGACAAGGCAACAACGAAGGGTGTTTACCACAAGAACACATCTTCCAGAAAAGTCGGAAGACTTGCTGCTGCTGTTAATAAGATGAATTAATATCTGTAAAGATAGAATTTAAAAGCATGTGAACCAAACCCTCTGTCCACATGCTTTTTTTGTTTGTCTGCTATTTGCAAGCCTGTTGTTTACCGGCTGTATTTCTGAATCATCCATTCGACCGCCAGCCTGTCCGTCATTCTTCCGGTTTTGACAGACTCCTCCAGATCGATCCCGTCCTCCACGGCCTGACGCAATGCCGACAATTCAAAATGGCGTGCCAGAGCCATATTGCGTTTCACAATAAAATCCCTGACCCCTGTTCTCTCCGCGATCGCACTGGCCGGATATCCCTTCACGACCAGATCTTTGATCTCATGCAGCGTATCAAACTGTTTCAGAATCAAATAAAGGATCCTCATCGGTGCTTCCTTGAGTGTTACAAGATCATTATAAAGCGCCAATGCCTTGCGCTGATTTTTTTCCGCAATGGCACGTATCATATCAAAAATTTTATTTTCTACAAAAGCGCTGCACACCGCATCCACATCCGTCCGCTCAATGACCTGCCGCTCTCCCACATAGCACAGCAGCTTTTCCATTTCCTGCCGCATACAATTCATGTCATGCTCAACTAATTGCAGAAAATACTGAAGGGTCTGCTCCTGAATCAACTTATTCTCCCGCTTCACCATACCCGCCAGCCACACCAGCAACTGTTTGTCGTTAGGAATCGTCAGATTGGCCGCATAACCCGCCGCCGACACCGCCTTGAACAGCTTATTGCGTTTATCCACATCCGATTCCACAAAAACGATGCAGGTCGTCTCTGGAATATGCTTCACATATTCTACCAATGCATCATGGGAGGAAGACGCAAAAAATCCACTGTTCTCGACAATAATCATCCGGTAATCGCCAAAAAAGGGCATCGTATCCGCCAGGGCCATCAATTCCCTCTCATCAATCCCTTTCCCCTCAAAATAGCCGAGATTCATGGTGTCACCTTCCGCAATCAAGGCCGCCCTGAGCCTGTCCCTGTACTGCGCGCGCAGATAGGCTTCCTCTCCATATAATAAATAGACATTCTTAAAACTTCTCTTTTTGAGATGCTCATTTAAAACTTTCATAATTTCTCTATTCCTCCGCCTTAATAGGACAATAAAAGGCATTCACATTCATTTTAACATAATTTTTCTCTTTTGCACCCTTTTCTATTTTATAATTTAAAATAAAATCAATCATATCATATTCTGTATAATTTTTCCGATATTAATGCGCACAAAGATGCTGCATTTCGCTTTCAACATTATATTTATAATGATATAACCGCTCCAAAAGCATCACGAGTTGCATCTAAAGCAGTTGAAGTCTTAACACTTCCGCCTATAACTTTTACATCAGCACATACATCTTTAATTTCTTCAGCTAATGTATGATCTGGTTTATAGCCAAACGCTAACACAACCGTTTTTGCTGGAATTTCAAATGTTTCTCCATCTTTTTCACAGACGACACCTGTTTCAGTGATCTCTTTTATTTCTGTTGAAGTATAGCGATCCACTTCATATTCATCCATCATTTGTCTAAATACGATTGTTTTGAATAAATCTGGTTTCATTTCTACAACTGTGACTTTTCCATTTTCTCTACGGGCCACTTCTAAAGCAGTTTCGACACCAACTTCTCCTCCACCACAGATAACAACATCATCACCAGTAGTTACTTTACCAAGCAATACATCTTCAGCCGTAAATACATTATTGTTATGGATACCAGTCGCTTACCTTATTCTTGACATCTTCAAATATCTCTTTAACAATTCTAAATCTGTTTTTAAAGCATCCGCCATACTCATCTGTACGTTTATTATAAACTGGTGATAAAAACTCATTTAATAGATAACCATGTGCCAAATGTACTTCTACCCCATCAAAACCTGCTTTTTCAGCTCTTGCACAGGCATCACCATATTGAGAAACAAATTCTGCAATTTCTTCAACAGTTAATTCTCTTGGTATTTCTTTTAACCATGGACATGGTAAAGATGAAGGTGCAACTGGTCGTACTCCACCATTGACATAACTATTACTTTGTCTGCCAGGATGATAAATTTGTGCAATGATTTTTGTTCCATATGCATGGATTCTATCTGTGAATTCTTTGTTTTTAGCAATTTGGTCATCTCTGTAAAGACCTGGAATACGAACATATCCTTTTCCATGTGGTCTGAAGCAATAATCCTCAGTAATGATCATACCCCATCCACCTTTTGCCTTTTCTTCGTGGTATCTGATCCATCTTTCTGTAAGATCACCATTTGTTTCGCAGTAATTGGTAACCATAGCAGTAACTACAAGTTTGTTCTTTAGCTCAATGTTTTTCAATTTGTAAGGAGCTAATAAAGTTTCATACATAAAAAATTCCTCCTCGTTCTATTCTTTCTATAATATAGTTTACGAGGTAAAGGAACTACAGGGTCAAGATGTTTTTTTATTTTTTTATAGGAACTTTAACTTCCAAATATCGATGCCATTTATTATTTTCATGAACCCTTGCTAATATCTCACAATTAAAATCTCCAATAATTGTCAAGTTTCTTGATTGTATATAATCACAAATCGCTTTGAAGTGTCCAATGGTTACTTCATTCTTATCACCTATATCAATTATTGTATGTACACATAGCTTTGGTTCTTCAATAAAGATATCATCTGTTAAGGGAATATCAAACATTTTAAAATGTTCTTCTTCTAATTGAAATGCCCATATTCTCTTATCAATATTATTTTGTATGTCTTCCAGTTTAATAATCATGTTTCCATTATAGAATGGAGAAGTTTGTAAAAACTGTTGTAACGTTTCGTTATGAATATCTAAATCAGGATATTGTTCACCTATTGATTCCAGACATATTATCTGATACATTCTTGGCTCCATTTTTATCCAATAATTATTGATATTATAAGTCACAGAAGCAATTCTTTCATGATAGTCATGTAAATATTTTAAAAGTTTTTGCTGGTATGAGATAGAATTTTGTAACTCATTGTATTTTTGGATAATCATTTCATCTAATTCTTTTAGATCATACTTTTTTTGTATTTCGCTAACCTCTTTCAGCGAAAAATTCATGGATTTATACCTGACTGCCTCACTAATTATTAATGTATCCCATATATCATATGAACGATATTTGTTGTCTCTTCGACCAGGTACTACAATCCCTTCTTTATCATAAAATCTCAATGTTTCAATACTAATTCCAAATAATTGTGATACTTCACCAATCCTTAAACTCATATTGCCTCCTCAAAACCCTATAGTTACTACCAGGTTTCATATACTTATTATATCAAATACTGCAAAAATAACAATGAAATGCAATATACGATTTAAATACAGTAACTATTTAGCCTGCGCTGCTTTCACCAATCAGAAATTTGCCTAATGTAAATATGCCCTGACATGAAATTTTCCATTTTGGTACAGCATCAGCACTGCGCCGTCCGTCATGGTCTGATAGATTTTCATCTCTGCCTTTTCCAACCGTTCCATAGTCTCCGCCGCCGGATGGTCATAGCGATTGTGTTTTCCACAGGAAATAATCGCCAGATCCGCCCCTGCTACTTCTAAAAATGCTTCGCTGCTGGAGCTTTTCGAGCCATGATGGGCCACCTTCAGCACATCCGTATCCACCAGGGACATCGCATCCAGCTTTTTTTCCGCTTCGGAAGAAATATCTCCCGTGAACAGAAATACCCAGTCTGCCGCCTCCAGCCGCAGCACCATGGACTGATCATTGGTATCACAGTCTGTCATCTCCGCCGCCGGATACAGGCATTCAAATTGCCATCCCCCGGACTTCCACCGGTCACCGGACTCTACATCAATTACCGCAATATGCTTTTCCTTTGCCAGGGCTGCCAACTCTTTGCAGGCATCATTCTCCCGGCTGGCCTCTGTCAGCACAAGATGCCGGATAGCCGATGCTTCCAGCAATTCCTGAATGCCGGAATAATGATCGGCATCGCCGTGACTCACGCAGGCATAATCCACCCGGCTTTCCCCATAATACTGTAAAAACGGCTGAATACGGTATTTCCCCACAAGGCTGACATCCGAGCTGCCGCCATCCACCAGCCAGGTCTCACCCGACGGGCTTCTGATAAAAATGCAATCGCCCTGCCCCACATCCAGAAACGCCACCATGGGCGGCAAACGCCGGACAGGTATCAAAATCAGACTGCACAGAACAAGGATCAACAGCATACGTCTCCGCCTGAAATCCGTATAAACGGCGGCCGCAAGCCAAATCCCCAGTACGACATAATAACCGATCATCATCGCAAGCGGCGGACTCCCCGTAGACCAGACGGCCATGGGCCATTTGGCCATCTTTTCGCAAATCAGCGTATTCAGCCCCAACAATACATGCAGACTGCCGCCCAGAAAAACTGCCGCAGGCATAAAAATCATCCCCACCAACCCTGTGACCAGTCCGATGGGCACCGCAAGCCCCATGGCCGGTATGACGATCACATTCAGAAATAAACTGAATAAAGGGACCTCACCATAATAAAAAGCTGTCAACGGCAAGGTGCCGATGGTCACCGCCGCGGAAGGGCCTATATGCTCCAACAGCCATTCACCTGCCATCCGGCCACACTTTGCGTGCTTCCCGCTTTTCATGTTCCTGTCCGCTTTTCGATACTGCCCCTTCATCTTCTCACCCAAAATCAGCCGCTTCGCCGCTGGCCAGAGCACGCCAATCGACAAAACGGCGGCAAATGAGAACTGAACCCCCGCCTGGGTTATCATCAACGGCTGCCGCCAGAAAATAATCAGCGCCGCCAGACTGACTGCGGACAGCATATCATAACTTCTGCCAAAATAAACCGCCCCCATCTGCGCAAAAAACATGATCATTGCCCGCTGTGTTGACGGCCCCGCCCCGGTCATCACGCCGTAACTCAATACAAGAAAAGAAGCAGCACAAGCCGACAGGCGCAGCCCGGCTCCCAGACATCGGACCACCTTAAAAATCCCCATGCCGATCATGGCAATATGCAGACCGGAAATCGCCAGTATATGAATAATCCCCATCGCCTGATAAAGGGATTGAATGTCTGCATCCAGCAGATGCTTATCGCCAAGCAGCATGGCGCCTAAAACTCCCGCATCTTCCGCCTGCAGGCAATTACTATAAACAGTCAGCCACCGCTGCCGGAAGACTGCAAGTTGCCGGACATAGGTATTGGACCGGGAAACAATTGCCATTTCATCGGGCCACAATGTATAATCGATCCCACGGGCATGATAATACGTCTTTTCGTCAAATTGTCCGGGATTTGAAGCCTTTTCCAGCTTCTCCAATTCCCCTTTCCCACTGATCACATCGCCAGGCCCCGCCAGCGCTCCGTCTTCTTTATCCATATACACCAGCAGTCCCGCTTCATATATCTGATTCGATTCATATATTCGATCTGATTCATATGGCTGTCTCGATTCCTCTGCCTGACTCGTATTCGCTTCTGAGGCAATCAACATGACCTGTGCATCCTTCAGTAAACAGACAATGCTGTTTTCCTTCTCCTCCCAATCCGAGATTTTCCCGTAAAAAGTCACTTCCGCCTGTTCCTCAAACCGGCTGTCTATGGCCGGATAGTCCGAAGCCCGGCAAAAACTGACAAATCCCGACAAGAAAAAAACAGGCAGAAGATACAGCGGCCATTTTTCCCTCAAACGGCGCTTCTTACTGCCTGTTCTGATAAACAATATCATCCCTGTTCCTATTGCTGCCATCAGGGCTCCTGTCCAAATCGGCAGTCCCGTGGCAGCCCATACCTCTCCAATAACGTATGCGATCCCAACCCATACGAGAGGTCTTCTCATTTTATCATAACTCCTTATTCCACAACCAGTTCCGGTTTAGCTGTCAGTATCACATCCATCACCGTGCCATCGGGTGCTTCTGTCAGTAACTGCCCGTCCACGGTGATCTGAACGCCCGTTACGTCCTCCAGTTCCATCAGTGAATTGACAACCCCGTACACATTCAAAGAAAAATCCTGCTCTCCGACCTTCTCAAGAAATCCCTGATTAAAATCCACCTGGCAGATGCCTTCGTTCATATAAACACTTTTTACCTGAGTATTCGCTGACACAACGGGCAGGCCGGTCTCAGTTACCGGTCCCCGAATCAGGGCATCCAGTACGACCGAAGCCATCGGCGCCGTATTATAATACTTCAATGTCATGCTCGTTTTGACAAGGCCGCTGCCGTCCGCAGCAACAAAATACAAAGTCAGCGTTGCGTCCTCCAGATGATCCAGATTATTGGTAATTTCCTCCACATAATCCGCATTCTTCATCCGCAGAGGATTCCCTTCCTCGTCTGCCAGCCACTCACCATCGATATTAAAAGATACATAATCAATAATACCGCTAAATTGTGTCAGTGTCTTGACAATGGCCGCCCGCACCAGCATCTCTGATGTCTTTGACATCTGGCTGTACTCCTCGTAAAAATACAGCGATAATGTCTTGCTCGCCTTATCATAACTATAGCGTTCAATCTGGACAGGCGCGGCTATCACCGGCTTGTAATTCTTGTCATCAGGATACGTTTGTAGTGCGTCAAGACACTCCCTGATAATCCCTTCCTCTGTTGTTGAAACGAGTTGGTAGCCCACCGCCAGCAGCCTCGTTTCATCATTATTCATATAATAAATATGATAACCCGATCCTGTCTTGTCAGCCGCAGCCTCCGACTTATGACTTCCGCCCAGACGCCCGATGATACTCTGGCATCCGGTCAATCCAATTGTCATACAAACCAGAAGCAAAGCTGTCAGCCATTGATATCTGTATTTCATAAGCCACTCTCCTACTGTTTTGTATAGGTCAACGGTATTCTGACCGAAAATGTTGTTCCCTCATCCTCTTTGCTGGCCACTTTAATGGCGCCTTTATGCATCTGCACAATATTCTTCGTAATCGCAAGACCAAGACCCGTACCGCCGGTCTCTCTTGATCTGGCTTTGTCGACGCGATAAAAACGCTCAAATATCTTTTCCTGATATTCCTCCGGAATACCGATACCTGAATCGGCCACCGTCACATAGAAAAACTTATGGTCGGCATCCAGCGTTACCTGTACCCAGCCGCCGGCCGTATTATATTTGATGGCATTCTCCACCAGATTGGACAGCGCCAGCGTCAGCTTCACCTCGTCACAGTCCGCCGTCACGGGCCTGTAACTCTCCAGCACCAGTTCAATATTCCGCTTGGCGGCAATCGGACGCAGCCGTTTCAGTATGGCCTCAAGCAGATCATTGAGACTGACATTGACAATATTCAGATCCGCCTCCGTCTTATCCATCTTCACAAGAGACAGTAAATCATTGATGATCGTATTCTCGCGGTCAATTTCTTCACCGATATCCTGCATAAACTCCCGATATAACTCCACCGGCGCGTCAGGCTGCATATTCAGTGAGTCAGCCAGCACTTTCATGGAAGTCAGCGGTGTCTTCAATTCATGGGACACATTGGACACAAATTCCTGTCTGGAGCTCTCCAGTTCTTTGAGCCGGTTCAGCATCGTATTAAAAGCATCTGAAATCTGCTCCACTTCATAAAAACCTGTCAACTGTACTTCCTCGTCAAAATAGCCGTCTGATATCCTGTTGATGGATTTGGCCATGCCCTTGAACGGCTTCGTAAAATTCCTCGACATCACAAAGGACAATACCGTGAGCACCAGCCCCACACTGATCATCACAAAAGTCATGGTCTGCACAACGGCATCATAGGTCAGCGTCAGATCCTCACAGGACACAAAAAAAAGGATCATACCGCTGATCGTATCTTCTGTGTCTTTGATCACATAGGTCAGCCATACCTGATCCGAATCTTTATCATACTGCGACAATTCCATCCCCTGAAGTGCCAGAACAACCTCTTCTGACACTAACTGCTTGCCGGTCAGCATACCATAAGTATCCATCCGCACGATGAAATCCGCATCCGTCACCACAATACGACCGTCATACATGCCTGAAAACTGCTGAATCTCGCCGTCGATCACATCCGAAGCCGTCCCCTGAAGATAATCCGCCGCAAGCATCTCCTCTCCGATCAATGCGCCGTAATTCCTCACCAGCTCAACACGATTGTTTCTGATATGATTGATCACATAATTCGTATAAAATACCTGCAGCGCAATGACAGGGATGACTGTCATTGCGATCATCGCAACCAGCAGCCGCGCATGCATACTATGGTATATTTTTCTAAACTTTTTCTTACTTCTGGAAGAAATAGCCAACACCCCATTTTGTATGTATATACTTCGGCTCGCTCGGGCTCACCTCGATCTTCTCTCTCAGTCTCCGGACATGGACATCAACGGTTCTGACATCACCCGGATAATCATAGCCCCATACAAGATTCAAAAGATTCTCTCTGTTAAATACTTTGTTCGGATTTGTAATCAGAAGTTCCAGCAGATCAAATTCCTTTGCCGTCAGATTGACTTCCTTATCCGCAATAAATACTCTCCGGCTGTCCAGTTCAATTCGCATATCGCCCGATGTCACAGACCGTTCCTTCGGCTGTTCCTCTTTTCTGTTCTTTGTCCGCCGGATGATTGCCTTGATACGGGCCTTCACTTCCAATATATTGAAAGGCTTGGTCACATAATCATCGGCACCGTATTCCAATCCGAGAATCTTATCCATATCGTCGCCCTTGGCCGTCAGCATAATAATCGGTACATCTGATTTTTCCCGAATCATCTGGCATACTTCAAAACCATTCAGCTCAGGCAGCATCACATCCAGCAGAATAATATCATACTCGTTCTGTGAAGCCAGCTCATAAGCCTCTTTGCCGTCATAGGCAGCCGTCACTTCCATTCCGTCCTGTTCCAGACTGAATTTGATACCCTTGACGATCAGTTTTTCATCATCAACAACCAACACTTTGCTGCTCATATTCTCACCTCAATCTACTCTAATCAACGACTGGATCTGCCCGTACACGCCGTCTTTGATTCCCGGCACCTCCATCAGTTCCTCTATGGAAGCAAAATTCCCATGGGATTCTCTGTAAGCAATAATCGCATTGGCCTTTGCTTCACCAATCCCCGGCAGTGTCTGCAGTTCTCCAGCCGTAGCTGTATTCAAATTCAGCCGCCCGTCCGCCTCCGCCGCTTCCCGCGGCGTCTCAGACTCCGGTGTCATCTCCGTCTCCCCTTCTGCGGGAACATAAATTTTATCCCCGTCATGAATGGAAGCAGCCAGATTCAATCTGTCCAGATCCGCGTTCTCACAGGCCCCGCCTGCAGCGTCAATCGCCTCATACAGCCGCGCGCCCGCTTCCAGCCGATACACATCCGGCTCATTCACACATCCGCAGACATAGACATAAACCGGACTCTCTGCGGCTTCTGATGTCATCTGTCTGTCATCCTCCGGCTCCAAAGGGCCGGTCTCACTTTCCTCTGCCGTATCTGCCGTACTCAATACCTCCAGACTATCCTGCGCATTTTCCCCATGATCACAGCAGAACAAAAGTCCCGTTGCCAGAATGAATACAGCCATCAATAAAGTTCCAATAACCTGTTTCTTATTCATGTCTCTCCTTTCAGGAGAGAACAGATACCCCGTATGATGTTGTCATCATACCGCCACACGCTTTTATTGTACAAAATAACCGTTGGGATTACAAGCTTTTTCTGATTTTTATTTCCATTTGACGATCACAATTCCGATTATGGACAGTCCAAGGCCAATGAGCTTTGACCACTGAAAATCCGCTTTTTCAACACCGAACCAGCCCAGCAGTTCGATCACATAGGCGATGGCGATCTGTGAAACGACAATTAACTGCGCAGCTCTGGCAGGTCCCAACTGATTCATGCTGACAATTACTGTCAATGTAATAAAGGCGCCGATCACACCGCCCAGCAGCATATACTTCGGGCTCACTTCCGCCAGCGCCCCGATGCTGCTCCGGTCTTTGATAAGCCAGGCCGCCACACAGACAAGAAATGCCGAAAACTGTACCCAGCCCGTGCTGACCCACAAACTCGTCTGTTTGGTAACTTCTGTGTTCAATACACCCTGAATGCTCATCAGCGCACCCGATATTAACGCAACAATCCATCCTATCATAGCAATACCGTCCTTCACATTTTAGTATGATCGAGGCTGCTCACTCGAATCAACGATATTACCAGTATAAGCAGCTATTTGTAATTTTATGCCTTAAAATCGCCCCGGTCGACCACCAGATGATAACCAACGGACGCCATACGGTTTTCCAGACAGAACCGGCATTCCGCCGCCTCATCGCCCGTACATATTTTATTATCATAAAGTTCATACTGCCTGCGGTTTTCTGTTGGAGACAGATTCGGCATCACCACGTTGCAGCCTGCCAGTATCCCCGCCTCCCGGCCGTTATTTTTAATCGTTCCCAGCGCCGTTGTCGCCGGCAGCAATACCTTCGGAAACATGACTCGAAGAATGGACAGCAAAAACAGCGTCAGTTCATAACTGCCTTTTTCCTGATCGGCAAAAGGTGTCTCATGATGGGGAAGGAAAGGCCCGATCCCAATCATATGGGGCTGAAGTTCATGTAAAAACAGCAGATCATCCGCGAGACATTCCATCGTCTGTCCCGGAGATCCTACCATAAAACCGGCGCCCACCTGATACCCCAGTGACCGAAGCTGATACAGACACTCTTTGCGGTTAGCCAGAGACATTTCTTCCGGATGCAGTTTCCGGTAATGGGCGTCATTGGCTGTCTCATGACGCAGCAGATAACGGTCGGCCCCGGCTTCCTTCAACCGTTTGTAACTTTCATAGGAACGCTCGCCAAGGGACAGGGTAATGGCACAATCCGGGTAGAGTTCCCGCATACTTTTCACAATGTCCGCCATCCGGTCATCATCAAACCATGGATCCTCGCCTCCCTGAAGGACAAAGGTACGAAATCCCAGCCCATAACCGCTCTTGCAGCAGGCCAGTATCTCCTCTTTGGATAAACGGTATCTTTGCACCGAATGGTTATCCCGCCGGATACCGCAATAATAGCAGTTATTCTTACAATAATTGGTAAATTCGATCAGGCCTCTTGTATACACATCATGGCCATAATATTGCTCCCGAAGCCGGACCGCCTCCTGCCTTAAGCGCTCCCTGTCTTCCGCGTCCGCCTGCCTAAGCAGTTCCACAAATTCTTCTCTTGTCAGTATTCTGTTCCTGATCAATTGATCCGTTAAATTCATACTCATACACCAAATCTTTCTAAACCCTTTTCTCTCAATCATTTTCATTTGCTTATCAGTATACCATTTTTTTAATCATATGGCCACAGGGATCATCAAATCGTCAAAAATAAATGAAGCTGCCGCTTCGCGAATTTTCATCCGCGATGGCGACAGCTCCCAAAGAATACGATACCAATAGTACATTTTATTTATTGAAAGGGTAGGAGTTATTGACTTGTATCGTATGCTTTATCAAAGTTACCGTAAACGTCATTATTTTTTCTTAATGTCGTTTACTAATTTAACATATGCCCAATGTACCCAGTATGATAATAACCACACAGGCAATAATAGGAATAACAACAGTATTCATACCGATATCCACATATGACTCTTTATGTGTCATACCGGTTACAGCTAACAAAGTGATAACCGCTCCATTATGCGGTAAAGTATCCATACCGCCGGAGGCAACAGCAACCACACGGTGTAATACTTCCGGACTAATACCCAAAGAGGCTGCCTGTTGTACAAATGTGTCGGCAAAAGTTGCCAGAGCAATAGACATACCACCAGATGCAGAACCCGTTACACCTGCCAGTACAGACGTTGAAATTGCGCCGCCAATCAATGGATTACCTGAGGATAAGGCCAGCATTGCATTGGCAATAATGCCGTAGCCGGCCAGAACCTTAATAACATTACCGTAGCCAACTTCCGATGCCGTATTCATAACTGCAAGGAATGAACCGCCAACGCCTTCCTTCAGGGTTTCAACAACACCTTTATGGAAACGTTTGAAATTCAGTGCAATAACCGCAATGATACCAATGATCAGGGCCACGATCAGACTCCATGTTCCCGCAACTGACGCAAGTGTTGTGTTATAGCTGGACTCAAGATAGCTATAGGCATCTGCATGTGCCGATGAAAATACGGCTTTTGACAAAATAAAATTCACAACAATGACAAGGATGATAGGGATGATAGCGGATCCAAATCCAGGAAGATTTTTATCATCCACTTTGGCAAGAGTTTCATTTGGATGTTCGCCATATCCCTCACCTTTTGCCATAGCGCCTTTAATACGACGTGTCAGCCAGAACATACCGCCAAACAGCATAATAGCCGCTGCAACAATACCTAAAATAGGAGCTGCAAACGCATCCGTGCCAAAATACTGCATTGGAATCGTATTCTGAATCTGCGGTGTACCAGGAATTGCGGTCATTGTAAACGTAAAGGCTCCCAGAGCAATACATCCCGGAAGAAATCTTTTCGGAATATTTGCATTTCTGAACAGCACGGCGCCGATCGGATAAATTGCAAAGGATGCAACAAATAATGAAACGCCGCCGTATGTAATCAGTGCGCAGGCCAGCACAACTGCCCATGCTTCCTTACCACTTCCAAGCTTGCTGGAAATGAAATTGGCAATAGATTTTGCAGAACCGGACTGGTCCATAACCGTACCAAAAATTGCGCCAAGCAGGAAGAACGGGAAATAGCTCTTAACATATGCGGCCATATTCGTCATGAAAGTTTCCGTATAAGTGGCAAGAACATGGAAACTATCTCCGGTAGCAAGCGCCGTCAATATGGCAGCCAGTAATGCCAGAACAGGAGCAAGAAGAACGATGGACCATCCTTTATACCCTAAATAAATTAATAATACCAATGAAATAATAATAGCAAGTACAGGTAGCATTGAGTTCTCTCTCTTTCTCTTTCTCTTTCTTTTTCATCTTATTAACCAGTGACAATGTCATGCCTTCGGCGGCATAACAGTTGCTTTTCCCTGAATCACAACCGTACCATCCTGATTTACAACAGTGGTGTCAAGAATCACCCTGTTCTTTTCAGGAATAATCGTTTCAACTGTCGCAACAGCTTTGATTGTGTCTCCAATTCGCATTGGCGCTGTAAACTTCAGTTCCTGACCCAGATAAATTGTTCCCGGTCCTGGAAGATACATCCCTAATACGGCAGAAATAAAACCTGCCCCGAGTATTCCATGCACGATCCGGGTCTTGAACTTTGTTTTTCCGGCCGCTACTTCATCTGTATGCGCCGGATTTAAATCTCCGGTAATTCCGGCAAACATATAGACGTCACTTTCGGAAATCGTCTTTGTCACACTTGCGGAATCACCAACTTTCATTTCTTGAATTGTCATTGAACATCCCTCCCCTCTATTATATTTCAATCGGCTCATCACCAACTGATATCTATATAAAAAGCATATTTTATGCCAAAAAAATATCACACTCAATTTTTGTATATTATATCCAAATAATACAGATAATTTCCCTTATATTTTGTCTATATTGTCTATTTAAAAATGTATTATTTTCGATATACTAGACTTATACTTTACAATTTTAGATTTTATTATTCTATTTTTTTAGAATTTTATACTTTTTTATAAGAGGGGACGGAGACATGGAAT
>CAYURX010000075.1:0-13322 GCA_964447245.1 uncultured Coprococcus sp.
GATGAAGCCGGAAACACAACAACCAATAAGGTTAAAGGCAAGACATTGGATTTCATTGTGGATAAGACCGCGCCGATAATGGCGGTATCAAATCTTGAAGACAGAGCAAGCTACCTTGAAGATACACATGATTTTACGATGACTGTTAGCGATAATACGACGCTGGCTTATGTGGAGGTTTATCTCGACGGCGAATTGTGGAAGACAATTCCTGCGGAAGATCTGCTGATCGAGAATGGCACGGTGACAGTAAGTATTGATAATAAGACAAGCTGGCAGACAGTGAAACTGATTGCTTACGATGCCGCGGGCAATGCAGCAGAACCGGTTGAATACAGCGTGCTTGTAACACCGAGCCGTTGGGTTCAGTTTTATATGAATAAACCATTATTCTTTGGTTCAATTGCAGCGATCGTACTGCTTGCAGGCTTGATCATTTTCCTGATTGCTAAACGCCGCAAGAAGGAAGAACAGGAATAATTGAGTTGAAACTGCAGAAGATGTGTACACGATATGACGAAAAACAACGCCATATCGTGTGCGCCTCGCACGCAGCGGGCATGGTATACCTGATTCATTAAAGAATCGGGTAGTCAAAAAAGCAGAGCTTGCAAGCTCCGCTTTTTTGACTATCTGAAAAAGCGTTTGATATGGGAGGCTTGATATGCAGAGCGGAGATTTATTAAATGGTGTTTATCGTATATTAACTCCCATAGGCAGCGGCGGGATGGGAACGGTATTTTTGGCCTGGCACGAAAATCTTCAAAAACAGGTCGTCGTTAAAAAGATTAAAGAACATTGTGTGGATATCATTAATATCAGAAGCGAGGTCGATATCTTAAAGAGTCTGCATCATATGTATCTGCCGCAGGTGTATGATTTTGTTCAGCTTGGCACGGATATATTTACCGTCATGGATTATATATCGGGCTGTGACCTGAAATATTATCTGGATAACGGCTATCAGTTTGATGAGCAGCAATTGATCTTCTGGCTGAATCAACTGCTCGATGTGCTGGAATATTTGCATACCCGCCAGCCGAAGATCATTCATTGTGATATAAAACCCGGCAACATCATGATCACAGAGGAAGGCAATGTATGCCTGATCGATTTTAACATATCCCTGGATGGCGAGAACAATAAAGATATTGTGGGAATCAGTATTGATTTTTCCTCACCTGAGCAGGTAAAAAAGGCTGAATATAAGATGCGTTATGGTAATAGTGATGCCATTTCTCTTGATGAGCGGAGTGATCTGTACAGTCTGGCGGCAGTTTTTTATTTTATGATGACTGGCATTCTGCCGAATGGGCGCCGGATGGATTTTATATCCATTCGAAATATGGGCCCTGACATTAATCCTTATAGTGAAGGTTTGACAAATATTATTGATAAGGCGATGCAGGAGCAGCCGGGCCGCAGATTTAAGTCTGCAAAGGAAATGAAGCGTGCGGTTAATCAACTGGGCGTGTGGACAAATCGTTATAAACGTCTGAAACTTGTGGGAATCCTGCTGGATTCAGCCACTTTTATTGTCAGCCTGATATTGATCTGTATGATGATCTTTGGCTACAGACAAATGAAACTCGATCGCTTCTTTGAAGCCTATGACGGTTATATGGCGATGGTCAGGAATATTTACAGTGATACGGCGATGAGTGAAGCGGACATCTCGCAGATTTTCAGTGATGGCATACAATTGCTCAATGAAAGACAATATGCCGCTCAATTTGAAGACTACCCCGATGAAAAATCCAATGTATTATATGGCGTTGGGGAATCGGCGCTGTACAATCAGGATAACAGTCAGGCAAAAACATATCTTGAACAGGCCGCTCAATATAATCAGGAGAATGCTGCTCTATACAGGGAGCTTGCCATTGCCTGCATTCGTTGTCAGGACAGGTTGGGGGCCGAAACAGCCATGGCACAGGCTGTCGCGTTGGGAATTGATACCTGTGAGATGGATTTAATTCAGGCAGAAACAGCCATGGTTGAAGAAGATTTTGAATCAGTCTGCAATTATGCCATGCAGGCCGGTGATAGCCGTGACCAGGAAATCATTCGAAAATCGGTATCATTGATCAAAGAGAGTGTCCGGTACAATGGCAGGTTTTCAGAATGTATGGATTATATGATCGGACAGTCAGGGACAAAAGATGCGATTGAGCGGGCAATATGGCTGAGAGGCGCCGGTGAGCTGTGCGGCATAGCGCATGGCAGTGGTGTTGCCGGCAGCAGTGAATATGAAAAAGGAATTGCTGCTTACGAAAGTCTTCAAAAAAGCGGCTATGCACAAATGACGGATTTATATAATCTTGCATGTCTTTATGGCTATGAGAATGATTGGATTGCAGCCAGAGATCTTCTGGTGGAATTGAGCAGAGATTATACGGATGATTATACATTCCCATTGCAGACTGCTTATGCCTATTACAAGCTTGAAAATGCAAAGAAGACATCGGAACGGGATTATACACAAGTATTTTTGTATTTTACAGAGGCCCGGGAGCGGTGCGAAGCGGAAGGTTATGACTGGCAAAGCGATGACTCAATGATGGAAATGTATCATATTATTGAAGATATTAAAGAGCAGGAGATGGGAGAATAGCAGGAATAAGAGGATGGAGGCGGAGACAATGTTTCAGGGATCATGCATTGCATTAGCGGTATGGTGGATTTTTTATATCATATGCCGCAGTATTGTTGTTTATCAAAAGAGACAGATTAAAAAAGAATTTGAAAATTAAGAAGAATCAAACTGAGAGAGGTGCTTATGAAAAAGAATCGAACACTAATGATTGTATTGCCCGTTGCAGCAATTTTGATTGCGGCGATCATTATTACAGCGGCTGTTCTGGTAAGTCGTCAGAACAAGGAAGAACGATATTTTGAAGAATTGAGAACGGCAAGAGAATATCTGGCCGCCGGGGATTATGACAATATGATTGAAGCGTACAAGATGGCCATCGACATCAGGCCGGAAGAAGCGGCTCCGTATGTAGAGCTGGCCAATGCCTATGTGAGTATGGGCGATTATAAAAATGCTGCATTGATTGCGGAATTGGGTTATTCAAGAACAAATGATGATGAACTGGACAGGATACGCATATCCATTCCTGAAATGAAGATATTGGCAGACAGTGATGGTGCTATGCTGGATGCAGCAAAACAGGCTTCCTCCGATCCCGCAGCAGCGAGCGATTTGGAATCATCATTATTGTCATTGAGGAGAACATTGCTGGATACGATTGCCGATTATTGCTATGGAGAGTATGAACAAAATTACGGTATGCCGTCAACAAAATTTGTGTCGGATACTGAGGGATACCAGACAAAATTCAATAATTTCCAGGGATACGCCTATTTTAAAAATACGAGCGAGTATGATGAACTGGTGGATGAATACAAGAAACTGCCAGTTGACTATGCAAGGCCATATAAAGTCGTGCTGGCATCACCGGCTCAGTTATTTGAGGCGTATGGTGATTATATCAGTTGTGAAACATTAGGGAAAATGTTTAATATAACACCTCAGCCGGTCTATGATGAAACGGCTCAGAAGTATTTTATTGAATTTGATTATGGGAATTGTCATTTACGCATTGAGACGGATGAGGCAGGGAATATGCGGGGACAGGCTGTGATTGAGATTAGCCCGTTGAGCCTGATCAAAGAGGAATGGATGGCATCCGAGGAAGAAACTGAAACAGAGACAGAGTCTGAGACGGAGCCGGGCACCTTCTGGCTGGGCGGTAATGAATATACATATGATATAACAGATATCTATATTTATGGAGAGGTTCTCGAAGATTTGTCACCACTGGCAGAATGTAAAAATCTGAAGGAAATCGTGTTTAATGCGTGCACTGTCAGCAGTCTTGAGCCTTTGTCCGGATGTACGGCCCTCGAAGTTCTGGATTTGAGAGGAACGGTTGGATTTTCTGATATCACACCGGTGAGCGGGCTGCCGAATCTGTGGTATCTTAGTCTTCATGGCTGCTCAAACGTAAGCGATATTTCGGCGATTATGAATATGGATTTATTGCTTCTGCATACATGTGAAACCGGAGTGACCTATGAACAGACGCAGGAATATAAGGATAAACATCCGGAATGTGAAGTATGGTATGACAATCATATTATTTAATGAAAGGGGTTTGTTATGAGGGAGAATCTTATATCTGCATTTTGGGATACGCAGGAACTTCTTCAGAATAATGACCGCCTCCGATGGATGACCCGACAGGCAATCGCCGGAACAAGAGTTTACCCGGAACGATTTCAGAACACCAGATTGATGGGGACGATACCGACGATGGTAACGGTCCAGGAGGAGACGACACTGAATGCGGCAAGGCAATTGGCCGGGCAATATCATCGGATAGCCATTTTGAATTTTGCGAATGCTGTTCATCCCGGCGGTGGTGTTGTCAATGGAGCATCCGCACAGGAGGAATCCCTGTGCAGAAGTTCCAATCTGTATCCTTGTCTGACAAAACCGGAAGTATACGATAATTTTTATATGTACAATAATAGTCGGGATGGTTATTACAGTGACCGCCTGATCTACTCGGAAAACGTGACCGTGTTTAAGACAGATGATACGATACCTGTTTATACGGACGACTGGTTTTGTGTTGATGTGATCACCTGTCCGGCTCCGAACCTGAATTGTATTCCACGTTTGGATTCCTACAGACTTCGAAAAATATTCGAAAATCGTATCAGAAATATTTTTGCAGTTGCGGAAAGCTATGGAGTGGAAGCCCTGGTGCTGGGGGCTTTTGGATGCGGTGCTTTCAGGAATCCTCCGGAGTTAGTGGCAAAAGCCTTTGAACATCAGATTTATGAAGGGGATTACAGAAATACATTTAGAGAAATCGTATTCGCTATAGGAACCTTTAATGAGCGGGATGAAGAAAATCTGCGCGTTTTCCGCGCTATTCTGGCACCATGGCAGAGCAATCCGCTGTATGGCCGGAAGATATCTGTTTTGGGGGATTCCATCAGCACCTATTGGGGAAGCAATCCTGCGGGTTATCGGGTGTTTTATGATGCGGATCAGTGCTTAAAAATTGGTATGTATTCAGTTGAAGATACATGGTGGATGCAGGTTATTCGATATTTTGGCGGACATTTGCTGGTGAATAACTCCTATTCTGGCAGCAGAGTGTCCGGGGGCAGCCGGTATTCCGGCAATAGTGATCTGAGAACCTATGGCCTTCATTCATCTTGTGAATCACCGGAAGTCATACTGGTATTTATGGGCCTGAATGATTTTGCTGATGGTGTGCCTGTTGAACGGCCGGAAGAGAAGAATATTGAAGTCGACGATTATGACCAGTATTTTAGTGCTTCTTATGATGTTATGCTGTGGAAACTGCAGGCCGCCTATCCGGAAGCGGAAATATACTGCGCAACTTTGCCTCCATCAAAGTTTGGGGATGGGCTGAGAGATCGTTTCCCTTATCATTATGGCGGTATTCATCTGGATGCGTATAATCGTGCCATTAAAAACTCAGCCAGACAGCATGGATGCAGAATTATTGATTTGAGAAAATCACAGCTTCACTATGATTCTGTCGACGGTTCGCATCCTTCAGTAACAGGAATGCAGCAGCTTGCACAAGGCTGGATCGAAGCGATAGGCAGAGAGAAACAGGGAACTGTACCGGTCAATGATTATGACTTGAAAGAGGAGGTACAGTCTGCTTCTATATTCAGATTGTTGGGCAGTGCGGCTTGTATGATCATTTCAATTATTCTGTTGGCCTTGACAGCCATAGGCTGTATTGAAGGCTGGCTGACAAATACTGTTCTTGTGTGCATGCTGATGATTGTCCTGGGTTTATCAGTTGCTGCAGGTATATGGGCGGGATTCGGGTATTTTAAAGAAAATAGCCGAAATAACAGATTATCTTATATTGAAAGGTACTAAAAAGGAAAATGTTGTGGATAATTCCTGTATTGATTTTAGTGATTATATTACTGCTGATTTTATTAATAAAAATATTACAGCGGCAAAGTGAGATGAAAAAATATTATATTGCAGCGCGGCGTATTATTCAGGAGGAATTATTAAATGATGCGCTTCAGAATGCTGAGTGTGCAGGAAATGAGTTCACATCGCATAGAAAAATGATTTGCCTGAGACCTGTGCCTGGGAAAAATAAAGGTTATGTTTTTGATCCGTCCAGAGGGGTCCATATTGGAAGAAGCAGTGCCGATAATGAAATTTGTCTTCAGGACAAAACAGTTTCGGGAAAGCATTGTATTTTATATACGGATGGAGCGGATCTGTGGCTGCAGGATTTGGATTCGGCGAACGGGACTTTATTAAAACATGGCTTTGGAAAGGCAAGGTGTCTGATGGGTGAGCAGCGGATCGTTGCTGACGGTGACAAGATCTATGTTGGCGGCACATGTTTTTGCCTGCGGATATTTTATGTGACAAGCGGTTTATAGATGGATGACAGATAAAAGATAGCGGAGAGACGGGTAGTATGATTGTAATTATTTATAATCCTGAAATATATAAAGAGTATTTATTGCCGGAGGAGACAAGCACTGATTATTCAATGCGTATGGATCGCAGAGTCTTTGGATTGCGTCAGGATGTGGAACTCTATTTTTCAGGAACGGCGGAAGGGTGGAAATTGATACAGGCGGGTTCGTATACAATGACACGGCAGGGAGAGCCATTGACAGAATGGCTGCTGAGAGATGGGGATATTCTGAATATTGCAGCAGTTGGCGGTGAATATTTCCAGATTATTGTGACGGATTTTAAGTTTTCATTTCCGGATATACAAAAATATGATTTAAAGGCCATTAACTATATCACCGTCGGCAAAGCAGAAAATAATATGATTCAATATAATTTTCAAAATCTTATTTCTTCCAATCATGCGGTACTGGAACGCCGGACGGACGGGTTTTATGTGCAGGATACAAGTGCAAATGGTATTTTTTATCGTAACCGCCGGATTCATGGAGGGATGAGGCTTCAATTCGGAGACAGCATAGATATATTCGGGCTTCATATTGTTTATCTGGAAAACGTGATGGCGGTAGGAACAAGTTATGGCGAAGCGCAGGTTATGGACGGGCAGCTTTGGGCGTGTCCTGATATTGAAGATCCATATTCAGGCTATGAGGAAATCAATGTTGAGGAACATTATTTTAACCGCTCGCCGAGAAATATCCCGGAAATCATTTCTGATTCTGTGACGATAGAAGGACCTCCGACGCCAAAGCAGACAAAGGAAAAGCCGTTATTTATGACCATTGGTCCCTCTTTCACGATGGCGATTCCGATGCTTCTCGGTTGTAGCATGGCTATACTTGGTTCCAGATTATCGGGAGGTTCATCGAGTGCTTTTATGTTTACAGGGGTCATAACTGCTATATCTTCGGCTATATTAGGCGTTTTCTGGGCTGTGACAAACCTGCGTTATACCAAACGGGAGAAGCAGGAGGAAGAACAGACGAGGTTTAATGCCTATGGCAATTATCTGATTCAGATTACCAGTGAATTAAAAGAAAAATACGCTCAAAATGAGAAAGCGCTATACGAGATGTATCCTTCAGCGGCAGAAGACTGTTCATGGACATATTCTTCTGTTCTGTGGAACCGGAACTTTACCCATGATGATTTTCTGTTTGTACGTCTTGGTATCGGAGATATGCCGTTTCAGGTTGAAATCGAAATTCCAAAAGAAAAATTTACATTAATGAATGATAGCCTTCAGGAAAAACCACGGATGATTCAAGAGGAATACCGTATGCTCAAAAATGTGCCGGTTGGCCTTGATCTGCGGAAATATTCTCTGATTGGATTAGTGGGCGGAAAAAAGAAAAAAGGCTCAGTAAAATTAATGCAGTTAATTGCAGCGTCGGTAGCTGCGAACAATTGCTATACGGATGTAAAGATGGCTTTTGTGTTTAATCGGCGCACAACGCCTTCGCCGGAAGAATGGGAATGCATGAAATGGCTGCCCCATGTATGGTCTGAAGACAGAACCGTACGTTTTTTAGCCGGAGATGAAACGGAGCGGGGAGATGTGTTCTTTGCCCTGACAAACATACTGCGGGTAAGAAATGAACGGGCCGGTGGTTTCGGCAAAAAAGACCGTGTGAAACCATATTATCTCTTGTTTATTGAGGATAGTTCTATTTTGGAAGGAGAGATGATACGAAAATATTTGCTGGAGCCGAAGGAAGAATATGGCATCATCACATTCCTGATGGCGGAGACGGTGGAGCAGCTTCCAAATGATTGTGAAGATATTATACAAAATGATGAATTTTATCAGGGATTTTACCATGTGATGCAAATCGGTAAAGGGCGTCAGGACATCCGATTTGATGATATTTCGGGCCGGCAGATCGAACAGTTTGGAAGAAATATATGCGGGCTGCGTGTGCATGAACCGGAATCTCATGCAGATATTCCGAGTAATCTTGATTTTATGCAGATGTACAGGATTCACAAGCTTGACGAGATGAATGTTGAAGAACGATGGCGTAAAAACCGGACTTATAATAGCATGAAAGCTTTAGTTGGCAGAAAGCTTGGCGATGCGGATTGTTATCTTGATATTCATGAAAAATTCCATGGGCCGCACGGTCTGGTAGCAGGAACAACCGGTTCAGGTAAAAGTGAAGCTTTGCAGACCTTTATGCTGTCCCTGGCAATTAATTTCAGCCCTGACGATCTGGCCTTTTTCATTATTGATTTTAAAGGCGGCGGTATGGCCAATCTTTTTTCGGATTTACCGCACATGGCCGGACAGATTTCGAACCTTTCGGGTAATCAGGTTCGGCGCGCGATGATTTCGATTAAAAGTGAAAATATGCGGCGTCAGAAAATATTCAGTGATTATGGCGTGAATAATATTAATCTTTATACAAGACTATATAAAAATCATGAAGCAACAATTCCGGTGCCGCATTTATTGATTATTATTGATGAATTTGCGGAATTAAAGCGTGAGGAACCGGATTTTATGCGGGAACTGATCAGTGTTGCGCAGGTTGGGCGAAGTCTGGGTGTTCATCTGATCCTGGCCACACAGAAACCATCGGGAACGGTTGATGACAGTATTTGGAGCAATTCAAAATTCAGACTCTGTCTTCGTGTGCAGGACAGGCAGGACAGCAACGATATGCTGCATAAACCGGATGCCGCTTTTATCACACAGGCCGGTCGGTGTTACCTTCAGGTGGGAAATGACGAGCTGTACGAGCTGTTCCAGTCCGGCTATAGCGGGGCGCCGTATTATGAGGATGAGGAAAGTAATCCGGAACCGGCAGCAACGATGCTGACAACGACGGGTAAGACGGCTGTCGTGATCAATAGGAAACGGAGATCTCCGCAGGCTGTTGACGGCAAGACAAAGGAAAAGACGCAGCTTGACGCAACGGTTGAATATCTCAGGAAAATTGCAGTTGGCAACGGCTACCATTATCATATGCAGCTATGGCTGCCGGTATTGCCGGAAGTATTATATCTTGAGAGTTTAAATGGATATCAGACAGAGCTGTATGACGGAGCAGGATATCCGAAACAGACGGGGAAATGGCATTTATCGACAGTGATCGGGCTATATGACGATCCTGAGAATCAGAGGCAGGATGCGCTGAAGGTCGATTTTGCGGAAAACGGACATTATGCGGTCTGCGGTACGGTAGTCAGCGGAAAAAGTACATTTTTACAGAGTCTGTTATATTCAATGATCATGCACTACAGTCCGGAGTATCTGAATCTTTATATTCTGGATTTCAGCAGCAGAATGCTGGCGCCTTTTGAAGAAGCGCCGCATACAGGCGGTATTCTCTACGAGAATGATACAGATAAGATAGGTAAGCTGTTCCATTTGCTTCGCGGTTTTATGGATGAGCGCAAGCAATTGTTCCATGGCGGTAATTACAGCCAGTATGTGCAGGCCAATGGTGTAACATTGCCGGCCATTCTCGTTGTGATAGATAATTTTGCGGGATTCAAAGAAAAAACTGCCAATCTATATGAAGAAGATTTAATTCGGCTGTCGAGAGAAGGTGTCGGGTATGGTATGTATCTGCTGATTACGGCAGCAGGCTTTGGTATTTCGGAGATACAAAACCGTATCGGCGATAATATTCGGACAGTTATCTCTCTGGAGATGAGTGATAAGTATCATTATATGGATGTCCTTCATACAACACATATTCCGGTTCTGCCGGAGAGCGGTGTCAAAGGCCGGGGCCTGGCATTGGTGGATGGTGATCTGCTGGAGTTCCAGACGGCTTTGTCCGTGAAGGCGGAGGATGATTTCTCGCGCAGTGAAAAATTAAAGGCGATCTGCGGCAGAATGAGTGAGAGATGGAGCGGCGTGCGTGCAAAGAAGATACCAATGATACCGGAAAAACCGATACTTGGGCAACTTGTTCAGAGAGAAGAATATGCTTTGTTGAACCGGACGTCATTAGGGCTGCCTTTTGCCTATAAGCTGGAGGATGCGTCTGTGTATAGCGTGAATCTTTCCGCAACGTATTGCTATGGCATCTATGGCCGGAGGCGGACCGGGAAGACAAATGTGCTTCGCCTGCTCGTACATGCAGCCTCCCTGCAGGATTCAGAAATCCACATTTTGGAGCCGGGGGGAAGCGAATTGGAAAAATGCGCCGCAGACTATCAGGTTAATTACTATCAGACGCCGCAGGAAATTTTTACATATTTTCAAAAACTGACTCCGATTTTTGTGGAGCGGAATAAACGAAAGCAGGAATTGTTAAAGCAGGGAGCTTCTGATGAGATGATCTATCAGGAGATGATCCGGCAGTTTAGGCCGATCTATCTGTTTGTTGCGGATCTGGCAGAGTTTATTCGTGTTGCCTACAGGAAGAATGAAGGAATACTGCCGATGAATGGGTTCCTTGAAAATATAGTTGAAAAGGGAAGTCTGCATAATATTTATTGGATTAGTTGTATGAATTCTGATGAGGCCTCAGCCCTGGGCGCATATAAACTTTATACCTGTTTTACCGGGTATCGGACAGGCGTTCATCTGGGTGGGAATCTTGCTGCTCAACGGATTTTTGCTTTTCAGAATATCCCTTATGCGGAACTGAATAAAAGTGACAAAAAGGGAGTGGGTTATGTGCCGGATAGTGAGGATGATACGATTGCAGAGAAGGTAGTGATTCCACTGGCTGTTCAATAGCGGAGGTATGTGTAAGCATGGTAGAGATGCTGATTTTTGGTAAGCAAAAACAGGAGGTTGCTGCATTATACCGTTATTCCAGAGAATTTGCTTCTATTTATACAGAAGAAAAATGGGAATATATTTGTATTCTTGAGACAGAACAGCTGATGCAATTTGTAGAAGAAAATCATCTGCTGGACATGATTTGTATGGATATTACAGTGGAGGAAGGTATTTCGCAGGTATTAAAACTGCGGGAGCAAAATAAACATGCCTATCTTTTGCTGCTGGCCAGTCCGAAAATGTCGCCGGCCGTCTATATGCGTCCGGGGATTATGGCCAGTTCTCTGCTGCTGCGTCCATTATCGGATGCCCAGTTGAATATTGTATTGCGGGAGGCTTTCGAGAGTTTCTCAAAACGTTACGCGATGCCAACTCAGGAAACCGACGGACAGTTTGTCATAGAGACAAAGACAGAGAAGCAATTTGTGGATTATGAGCAGATCATCTTTTTTGAAGCCAGAGAGAAAAAAATATTTCTTGTGACACAGACAAAGGAATTTGCCTTTTATGATACATTGGATCAGTTAATTGAGAAGCTGCCGGATTATTTTATTCGGTGCCACAGGAGCTTTGTGGTGAATGCCAATAAGATCGAGCGTATCCAATCAGGGCAAAATTTACTGATATTGAAAAGCGGTGACAATCTTCCCATATCAAGAAGCTATAAGAAAGCAGTAAAGGAGTTGATGCAATGAGTGATCAAATACAGGAGACTTATCTGATAACTCAGGATGAGTTCCGGGTACTGCTTCAATCGGCTGGCTGCAGTAAATTTTATGGGTTTGGGCTGCAGTTCAGAAAATTCTCTGAGGAGGATGTACTTAGATTGATGTATCAGATGGTGCAAAAAGGTTTTATATCTTCGGATGGCAGGGATTTTTATGTCAATCCTTCGCTGTCTGCCATGGCGTCGCTATTGAAGCAGGCAGAAAAAGTATTGATGATTGCGGATTTGGATCACGAGCTGCCGGCTTATTGTTGTTATTTAGGGCAAAGGATTTTGTTGGTACAGTGGATGGTCTGGAGAGAAGAAACGATGAAATTGGCTGTTTGTCCGACGCAAAGATTATTTGAACTGCTGGCCGACGAGGGCTATTTTCTCGAAGGGAAGAATTTTGAAATGACGCTATGCAGGAATGACAGCGGAACCCGGCTGTGTACATTAAGTAATCAAACACGGGAAGACGGCCCGCTACTGGTTTATATGGAGGGTGCAGAAGAACGTATTTTGCCGTATACGATTCAGATGCTGCAGGAAACATTTGGTCAATTGATGAATAATGAAAATGGAAATGAACATGAGCATTTGGAAGGGAGACTCCTATGATTCTTGTGGATGTGTATTTGCCCGTTGTTGACAGAGTTTATGATTTTAACCTGGATGAGTCGAAGCCAATCGGGATGATGATTGTGGATATTGTGGATATGATCTGTCAAAAAGAACAATGGCAGCCGCCGAAGAATATGGCGGGAATGGCACTTTGGGTCATTGATGAAAAACGGAAATTGCCGGGAAATTCTACGTTGGCGGCAAATCGTATTGTGTCAGGCATGCGGCTTATGCTTGTCTGAACATGTTATGGCAGGTATGCAGTCTATGATTGCCTGAAAATGTTGACAGCATGCCGTTCATCCTCAAAAACGTGCTGACTGTCAGGAAACGAACATTATCAGGGAGGACTCTGATAATATATAACCAACAAAGAAAAACAAAAAAACAAATTAAACGGAGGTTAAAGGTATGGCACAGTTTAGAGTATCAGTGAGTGAATTGAGAGCGAAGGCGGAGGCATTACGGTCTTTGAATGCACAGTTTAAGAGCGAAGTCAGTGATCTGGAATCACAGGAGCAGGCTCTTTGCGGAATGTGGGAAGGCGATGCCAAGAATTCTTTTGATCAGGCCTTCAAGTCGGATAAGGTGCAGATGGACAATTTCTATAATGCGATTGAAGTCTATGTTCAGCGTCTTGAGAGCGCAGCAGCAAAATACGAGCAGGCAGAAAGCATGAATACAGAAATTGCACAGACAAGAAATTATTAATGACAGACAGTATTGCAGCAGGTCAA
>CAYURX010000076.1:0-13135 GCA_964447245.1 uncultured Coprococcus sp.
GACCGGCACAGCTGCTCGCAGGAACAACCCAGTTTTCTTAAAATCCGGTAACGCTGTCCCATTTTCTGCTGCTGCATCAAAAATTGTACGCCGATCACCGTGTTCGCGATGATCATAAAAATAACCGCCAGGTAAATGGTCACATAACTGGCCGCCGCTGTATAAAACAACTGTCTGCCCATATTTTTAAGGAAACTCTCATAGGCCAGCGGCGATGTATCCAGCAGGCCATTCACCTTTTGGATGGCCTGCATCAGACCATATTCTTCGATGACTTCCTTTTTCAAAACGCCATTCCACCATGAACTGTAATCTCCCTCTGTGAGCCATTCAAAAGTATCATCCGGTACAATCAGGCCAAAGGCAATGGTAATGGAGCGGTCTGTGACAATATTGTCAGAACATAATTCAGGAATAATCGCATATTGCTCATGATCGATTTCCAGACAGGCATTCTCATGGCTCTGTAATAAACTGTTCAGATCCCCAAAAGTAAATTCCTGATGGCAAAAAAGGGCAACCTGATGATCTGACAGCTCCAGCGGCGCCTTTCCTGCCAGTTCCCTGATCCGGTTATAGCCCGATAGCGAAATCAGATAAGGCGCATCCAACGCGTCCAGATAATTCAGCAAATATTTCTTTTCTTCATAATTTTCCTGTTCAGCCGCCAACTGTTTGAACGCTTCTATGGAAAAACTGTGCTTCTCTCCCAGGGCTTCCGTCCGCAAAAGTCCCGTCCTCACTTCAAATATCTGATCAAAATACTGATCATAAGGTTCCGACTCAATGACCTGCCGGACCTGTTCTTCGTTGGTATCTTCAAACGTATAATCCATCAGATGCTGCGTGCCCGCCCCCATCGCCGTACTGACTGCAACCCCGTAACCAAAGCAGCACAGGGCCATCAAAATCAGCAATGAGGCAATGGCCAGCGTGTTTTGCTTGTAAAAAACCGTTTCCTGCAATTGCCGGAAATTAAAAACCGTCAGTCCGTTGCTGTATTTCGCTCCTTTGAGCAATATTTCAAACAGAACGGATAATCCGTGAAATATCATAAAGGTTCCTGCCAGACCAAGGATGATCGTTATACCCATGGATAACAGGTTTCCCCATGAAAATCCCATAATGGCCAGACCATAGGTCAGTCCCAGCATCAGTATGCCATCCAGCAATTGGACGGCGGCCATCCAGCGGTTGGGTATATGATGCTTCTTTTCCTGGGATTCAGACAGCAGATCAACGATCTCTTTACGGACAACATTGCCGCTCAGTATCAGCAGGGCCATACAGCGGATCAGACCATAACCGGCCACCGTCCACAGCGCTGCCATCGGTGAAAAGGTAAAATGATGTCCGATAATGCCAAGCCCCACGATTTTTGCCGTTGCCAGACTGATCACCTCGGAAACAAAAACGGCAATCGGAAGGCCAATGAGCAGCGACCACAGTCCCGTCCATACTTCCTCTGCCAAAAGCATGAAAAATAATCTGAAACGGGACATTCCCATCATCAGGTACATGCCAAATTCATGACTCCTCCGCTCCATCTGATATTTTCCCGCAAAATATACAAGAAAAAACAAAATGAATAACGTGAGTCCATACAGCCCCGGAATTAACCGGAACAGCTTATCGACAGCATCACTTTCCATTTCTTTCAGAAATATCATCACATCCTGATTCTCCAGCGACAAAATGATATAAAAAGCGACAATGGTAATTACCAGAGACACAAAGAAAAGACCATTTTCTTTCCGGCTGCGCTGGCTGCTTTTTTTCACCAGATCAAAGAACATTTGCGCTCCCTCCTCCCAGCTGTGCCATGACCGCAATGATGCGCTCGTAAAAATCCTCCCGTGACTCCTCCGGCTGCCGCTTCCTCAGTTCATGAAACAGCACACCGTCCTGTATAAACAAAATTCTTGAACAATAACTGGCGGCATTCGGATCATGGGTCACCATCAGGATCGTTTCTCCCTGCTCCCCATGATCCCGATAAACTCTCCGGCCAGCACCTGAAAACTGATACCGTCGAGCGCTTTTGTCCAGTTACCTTTTCTGCCATAATATTTTTTCAAAGATTTTACTTCTAATATTTTTTGATTCATTATCTTCATCCTTCCATCAAAACTTATTGAGTTCACTCATAGTTTAACAGACGCCGGTCCATAATAACACTTACATTTGATGAAAGATTTCCAAACGCATCAGGCCGCTGCAAAATGTCTTTTCTTTTTTGCAGCGGCCTGATCTATTATCTGATTATCCTATATCTTTTGTACGTTTTGATTTCTGCTGTAACCAATTGCGAATGTATTCTTCCTGCTCTCTGTCGGATAATTCTCTTTCATACGCGTCGGTATGAAGAAGGCAGAAAACAAAAATAAAAAACAGAAACAGAAAAATACAAATGATGCCTGTCAGTATCATTGTTCCTCCTTCACGAACCGTTTTGTTTTATTATATGCAATGCTACTTATACAGCATAACCGATACAAAATAATTTTATACATGAATTCCGTCTTTTGATTAAAACTATTAATTTAGTTCTGTGATATTTGAATTTCCAATCCGAAAAATCACTAAATAAATTGACAAACATTTGCAATTATTGTACAATTTAATTAATCACTATAATTAAATATTTTAAAAGGAGGAACTCACATGAAAAAGAGATTTTTAGCGGGCATACTGGCTGTTTTGTTAGCCGTTACAGCTTTTGCGCCCCAGCCACTGACAACATTTGCAGCAGCAGAAGATGATGCTGACAAATATGTAGCATTGGATGGCGATTGGCATTTCAAGCTGTATCGTACATACAATCGGATGTTCCAGTATTTTCCTTATGGCATGGTTCAGGTGACATGGGAAGACAATACAACCGCACTTTTACCGGATGCTTCGACATTCAATGCCTGGGAAACCGTCTCAATGCCATATGCCAGTGACGCAACCGGCGGTCTGCTGCCTATGGAAAGAGAGAATGCAGAAGCAAAAGCAGTTGCAGAAGAACCTGAAGCAACCAATGAGACGGAGGCTGCCAGCGAAACTGAAGCCGTTCCGGTTGAATCCAAGGCCGCCAGCGAAACTGAAGCCGCTCCGGCTGAAACTGAGGCTGCTCCGGTTGAAACTGAGGCTGCTCCGGTTGAGACAGAAGCCGCTGATGAGACAGAAGCCGTTCCGGTTGAATCCGAAGCCGCTGATGAGACAGAGGCCGTTCCGGTTGAGACAGAAGCCGCTGATGAGACGGAGGCTGCTCCGGTTGAATCCGAAACCGCTGATGAGACGGAGGCTGCTCCGGCTGAATCCGAAGCCGCTGATGAGACGGAGGCCGTTCCGGTTGAATCCGAAACCGCTGCTGAAACAGAAGCCACTCCGGCTGACGATTCGTCAGGTATTTCACCGCTCGCCGATGATGCAGCGGATACCTTTGACCCAATGTCTGTCATGATGCCAACCTGGTCGGAAGCCTGGGTTTGCAGAACTTTTGATCTGCCTTCAGATTTCACGCAGGATGAAACTGTCACCTTATTAATGGGTATCATTGATGATATAGACGTTATCTACATCAACGGACATTGTGTTGCCGCCAGCGGTTTTGTGGATGGCAATGGTGCTCCGACATTAAACATTCCTGCAACTGGCGGTTTTGATTATAAGAACGCCGATGCAGCTTCTCAGGTTAAATTTGAAAAATCCTACTGGGAAGTTGCCAGAGAGTATGAAATTCCTGCCAAATATCTGAATATCGGCGGTACCAATGAAATCTGTGTCCGTCTCTACAATAACAACAGCTTCGGCGGCTTCTATTCCAACAATGTTTATGCCATCTGCGGAAATGATACTGCTGTCCGCGCTGCAAAAGGCCTTCCAACCAACACCGTTGATATGGAAGAATTCCAGACTGTTATAGAGAAACAGATCGCCGCTATTGAAAGCAATGATATGGATGCCTATAAAGCAACCATTTATGATGCCTACAACAATGACGGCATGAACAAGGAAGAACGGCTTGCAGAGATCGCCGCTTCTATTGAAGGTTACAAAAATATTAAAGTTACGGATGAAAACGCCGGTTATTATCAGGACGATGACGGCAATTACTGGTATTCTGCCAAACGAACCATTACAGGCATTAAGACTGATGGCGAAGCCGAAGAAACCTTTTCATCTTCTGAAATAGAATTGTGCTATATTTTATCTGAAGGCGTTATGTATGAAAGAGGTAACTGGAGCCGTTGCTATTCGATCAGCTATGACTCTGCATTATTCGACAAAGAATTAAGCTACAGCGTTTACCTGCCGCCAAGCTACTATGAAGAAACTGACAAATCCTACCCTGTTGTCTATCTGCTCCACGGTATCAATTCCAGCAGCAGCTCTTTTATCACTGTCGATGGTATTGAAGCTTTCATGGACGATATGATCAATAACGGCGAAATCATTGATATGATCGTTATCATGCCTGATTCAGGTAAAAATAGTTTCTATCGTGATACCGAGTATGATCCTGACAATTTTGATTCCACCGGACCATGGCAGACACATATCACACAGGAAATCAGGGAACAGGCTGAATCTCGTTTCAGAACATTAAACGACGCAAAATACAGAGGCATCACAGGTATCTCCATGGGCGGTTTCGGTGCCATGACAATTGGAACATCTTTCCCTGATCTGTATTCTTCTGTTGCAAGTCACATGGGATATTTACCAGATGAGGCGCTGGAAAGCTTAAAGTCATTGTCACCTGAAGAACTGGCCAACTATGATTTCTACATTGACTGCGGTTTGCAGGATACAATGGTTGACTACATGGGAACTGTTGCGATCCATGAATATCTGACCAGCCAGAATATTGATCATGGCTACGATTTACGTAACGGCGGCCACAATAGTGCATTTTATATGTCCTCTATGGACAGATCCATGAAAATGCACAGTGAGCATTTCCTGAAATCCATGACATCTGCAGACACGGACAAGCCGGATGAAACCGATCAAACCGATCAAACGGATGAAACCGATCAAACCGATCAAACCGATCAAACGGACGAAACCGACAAGCCGGATGAAACCGATCAAACGGACGAAACAAATAAGCCGGATGAAACAAATAAACCAGACGAAACCGATCAACCATCTTCCTCAAACAACAATAACACAAATAACAGTAATTCCGTTAAGACCGGTGACTCAATGCAGCCTCTGGCATTCCTTGGAATTATGTCTGTTTCCTTAATGGTTATCATCTGCGTACTTGTTTATACGAAAACCAGAAAACGGATAAAATAACAAAATAACCATTTAATAGTGCAGATAGCCGTTGTGTATTCAGCGGCTATTTTGCGCTCCACCAAAGCGGAAGGCCTGCTGAGTGACCTGGCTGACTGACTTATCATATACAAACGGTAAAAGCTATTGACATGTTGATGGCAAAATGCTATAACATTAAGAGAATTCCAAAAATTGTCTTTGAGAGACTATAGATTTTCCTGTTTCTGATTTACAAACAGCGAGATCCATAGTCTTTTTTATTGCACATAAACCGCAGGAGGTGTCCGGCTATGAATACCGATTATATGAAACAAAGAGAAATTTTGCCGCTTTTGCTGTCCATGGCCATCCCCATGATGATTTCCATGCTCGTCAATTCACTCTATAATATTGTGGATGATATTTTTGTTGCCAAAATGGGAGAAGATGCCATGATGGCCATATCCCTCGTTTATCCGATACAGAATCTGCTCCATTCCATCGCCGTTGGTTTCGGCGTTGGCGCCAACGCGGTCATCGCCCTGTTTTTAGGTGCCAATGAAAGAGACAATGCCAATACGGCCGCTTCCATGAGTCTTCTGCTCAATGGCATCCATGGCCTTTTATTCATGCTGTTTGGCATCCTCATCATGCGTCATTTTCTTGGCATGTTTACTTCAGAAGTGACTGTCATTGATTACGGCGTTCGTTATGGCATTATCGTTTTTGCCTTCTCCGCCATACAGACGGTTGGTATCACTTTTGAAAAAATTTTTCAATCCGTGGGAAAAATGATGATTTCCATGATCAGTCTGGCTGGCGGATGTCTCCTTAATATCCTTCTGGACCCGCTGATGATCTTTGGTATCGGCCCTTTCCCGGCCATGGGAATTGAAGGCGCGGCCTGTGCAACGGTTTGTCCTTGTTCTCGGTATCTATTACAAACTGCAGACCTTCCTGTATCTTCCGGCCAATGGCGTGATTCAGGGTATGCGCCCTCTGATGAGCTATAATTTTGGCGCCGGGGAAAAACTGCGGGTCAAAAAGATATACCGGACAGCCCTTGGTATCATCCTGATCATCCTGTTGTCCGGCATGGCGCTCTGCCTGTGTATCCCCGGCACATTAATCAGCCTGTTTACAGATAATCCGGAAACCATCGCCAACGGCGCCCGTGCCATCCGTATCATCTGCTTTGGCTTTGCAGTTTCCTCCGTTTCCGTCACATCAGAAGGCGCGATGGAAGCCATGGGCAAAGGCACACGTTCACTCATCATTTCCTGTCTGCGTTATGTGTTTTTAATGCTTCCGATATCATGGCTTCTGAGCCGTTTTCTCGCCGCCGATGGCGTTTGGCACGCTTTCTGGCTGACTGAAATGATCACGGCTATTATTGCCTGCAAGGTTTTTTATACCCAATACCAGACAATACATACTCCAAATTAAGTCGGTCCCGACTGTTGTGATAAACTCTATATTGAGAAAGCGGTATAGCACTGAAATGCTATACCGCTAACAAGATTAATTCTTTCTGCTATCTTTCTTTTCTTCGCATCATTCCGTATAAAAGGAGGGAAAGAACGGCACCTGCGCCTGCCACGCCAATCACATAGTACAACGGCTGTATACTGTCACTGGTCTTAACGTTATTTTGAGAAGTATTTTTATTTATCTCATTAGCAGCCTTCTCCGTTTCTTTCTCTGTCTCTGCGGCCAGTTTTTGAATAACCGCTTTCTCCGTATGTCCACAATCCTTACATACACGTTTTTCTCACCGGCCACTGAAGTGGTCGCCCTGGTTACAACTTCCCACTCACCGTAATTATGATCTTTCATTGCGATGGTCTTCTCCGCAACAACGGCATCGCATCTGCTGCATTTCTGTACGCTCTTGCCTGTCTGGCTGCAGGTAGCTGCTTTCGCGGTTTCCCACTCACCGGCATAATGTCCGGTCGGTGGCAGACTCACTGTCATCGTCGCATCACACTCAGGTGTTTTGCAGGCAATGATCTTGCTGCCTTCCTCCGTACAGGTCGCCTCTTTCGTCGTTGTTACTGCTCCGGTAAACTCATGGACATGCCCCTCTGAAAGCTCTTTCAGTACTTCCGTTTCCTTCACCGGACATCTGACACAGATTCTTTCCCGCAGACCTTCTTCATCCCAGGTAGCTGCTTTTGTGACTGTCCATTCACCAAAGGTGTGGCCTGAAGCAGCGATTTCTCTTTCTTCTGTATAGTTGCATACAGTACAACCCCATTCTTCACTGCCTGGCTCTGCACAGGTGGCCTCTTTTGTCACCTGCCAATCTCCGAAACTATGCCCGGTTGCTGCTAATATCTCATTTGAAAATACATGCCCGCAAAGTCCGCATACTTCTTTTTTGTAACCGCTTTCTGTACAGGTTGCAGCCCTGGTTTCAATTTTCCTGCTTTCTTCTTCGTGTTTGCAGAGTGTTTGATAGGAAACCGTTGCCTCTATGTCATTCTTTCCGCTAGCTGCAGCAGCCTCTGTATCCGACGAATCCATGGTAAAAATCTGCACCCAGTATAATTTCCCCGAATATTCAAAGCAGCCGATACCAATATGGGTATAGTCTTTATTCAATATGTTTGCCTTATGTCCTTCTGAATTCATCCAGGAATCCATAACTTCCTGCGCATTTGCCTGTCCGGCGGCAATATTCTCTCCAAATGCATTGTAAGTCAGCTTAACATCATCAGCAACCGTAGCGCAGCTTCTTCCATCAGGGCGGTCATGATCAAACAATGCTGTAATTTCCACAGCCCTTTGCTCCGCCAGATCTTCCTGTACAGCCGTCATCATTAACGGTTTGCATCCTGCTGCCATTCTCTGGGCATTTACCAGTTCCAGCACTTCTCTTGTGACCCCTTCATGCATCTGACCGTTCACCGTCTTTTCAATAATCTCCGGTCCAACAATCTCCGATTCGATCATCTCTGGCTGTTCTTCTGCAAATACAGTTAATGGAAACATTCCGCATACTAATATCAAGCACATCCATGCTGCCATCCAATTTCTTAATTTCTTTTTCATACTCGTCAGGCCATCATAAAATATATTCCAAATTTCATTCTATATTTTAAAAATCGTCTGAATTTTTTAATTATTTTATGACGGCCTGATTAATATACATATCAACTTGACTCTGCGATATTTCATTACCAGTATACTGGCCAATCGTTAAAATATCAGCTTCAATTGTCCACTGCAATATAATTTTTGATCAACCTCCCGAATAATATCGCCTTCCTGGTGTCCCCCAATCAGAAAAGGCGATTTTGGATCATGGCGACGCATATTCTCCAGCACTGTTTTTCGGTCGTAATTGGCATAGCAATAAACACATGCATGGCCGCAGGTGTTATACATGCCAATATCATTTCCTAATAAGCACCGGCATCCTTCCCGTGCTGCCTGTCTTCCTGCCGGCACTTCCAGGATATAGCCCATGGCCCTCTCAAATACCTCTTTTGTCATACAGCCGGACACATCTACTCCATATTTCTCCAGTTCTGTCCCTTCACAGCAGGTACGAATCAGTATCCCATACTTCCGGCCAATCTCTGCAAACCGCCGGCCGATTTCATGTTGTTCTTCTCTCGTAACCTCATGGACGCCGGGAAAATTCCGCTTCGTCTTTTCATACAGATCAATAAAGCTAATGACACAATGATCCACGTAACCGCTCAATATTTTTGCCATGGCCTCAAAAGCTTTGATATGATAGTCAACGGTATATCTTTCATTGATAAAAATAGGATCATAGCGCCAACTCACTGAACGTATACCCGTTATTTCGGATAATTTTATCAATGCTTCTATAATTTTGTGCTTGGAAGGAACATTTGGTTCAATATCCCGCCCATAGGGAGTAATCGTCACAAACCAGAATTGCCTGAAATCCGCAAGTTCATTGATACGGTTAAGCATCGGTATCGGATTCTTACTGCAGAAAACAAGCATATCGACAACATCCGGCGACAATCTGTAGTGAAGCACCTGCTGTGGGTAATAAGGATTTCTCACCAGCACGTACCCTTCACTGATACGCTGATAAAACCACTGACTGTAATAAGCCGGTATATCCGTCCGGCTTCCTGTATTAATAATCATGCAAAATTCCTTTCATCCATTGATTCGCGGATACTTTTACGGCTCCTGATCATCTTCATTATCCTGTGGTAATAAACACGAAGGCGCATATAACCAGGCCCATCACCCACTGCAGCCGCCGCAGATTTTTTATCAACCAGCAAGTCTTCTATATGTACATTAAACATCCTGCTTAATACCAGCAAATGATTGACCGATGGCAGTATTTGACCTTTCAGCCAGCGGTAAATTGGCTGTGGACAGGATAACTGCAAGATTTCCTGCAGTTCTTTCACGTCACAGCCATTTGCGTCCATCAGATATCTAAGCTGCTCTCCTGTGCGAACCATATCTATTTCCGGATAAGTGATCGTTGTCCATGCCATGACTGCCCGTTATCCCTCCCCATCATTACTTCCACCCAAAATATCCATATCTATTCTTTATTATCCAATATATAGAAATCATATTCAAGCTTTTTTATGATTCTCAATGATGCTTTTTCCTCATGATGCCAAATGCGAAAATCCCAGCCAGAGCCGTCATCAAGACCGCAGCGAACATTCCTGCACTCCCATGCTGCGCACCTGTTCTTTTTATTTGTTCTGGCTCCGCCTGCTGCTTTGAACCAACAAATACATCCATTTCCACCGGCTCCGATTCATTTCCCGCCGCGTCACGGCTGACAAACTTCACTTTCTGATTATCTGTCTTTTCTTCAAGCGTTAATTGGATCACACCATCCGCCCCTGCCATCACATCCGCCAGTTCATCCGCATCAAATGACCGAACCAGCTCATCATCCACATAGTACATCAAGCTTTCCGTAACCGTATTATCAATCATACTGACAGCAAATGCATGCGTCCTTTCATAATAACAACCGCCGTCTTCCAGATCTGACACAACAATTTTTGGCGCTGTGTCATCGACAATAAAATCTATGGCCGCTCCCTTCGCCTGATTGGTCATCACATTGGACGCCCTGTCCTCCGAATACAGATGAATGCTATAATGGCCTTCTTCCTGAAAGCACGCTGCCGGTATCGTATAAGTATAGGTCCTGATATGATTATCATTTTCTGTCTCTTCCACCGTGTAATCCCTGCTTTGCTCCAATAAAACAGACTCACCGTCATGATTGTACGAGACTTGCTGATATACCAGATCATCCACATTAACTTCATCAATCATAATATTCTGCGACCGATTGACATATTGCTTTTTCACAAGATTCTGCACGTACTGGGGAAGAATATAAGAGGATCCATGACGATTCACCGAAAAACAGATCTGCCGCACCGCCCTGTTTCCGGCACGGTCAGAAGCCGATGCCGTCAATGTATAAAAACCATCCATATTTTCATCAAAATCATCCAACTGAACCATCTGCCCGTGAACACTGGAGGAACTTGTCATCCGGTCACCAAGGTCGATCTCCGTCCCTGAACCATCCTTTAAGGAAATCGTCATGCCTTTTCCGTCATCATTTCTGTCATACAGCAAAATTAAAGGCGCAACCACGCCATGATTGGCAGACTGATCCTTTACCCCGCTGATCAACAGCATTGGTTCCGTTTTATCAATGATAAATGTTTCACTCTGATAGGACTCTGCCGTATTCCCCGCACGATCAGCACACTTCACTGTCAGACTGTAAATGCCATCCGACTCAAAATGAACCGTAGCGCTATGATAATCACCGTCGTCTGACCACTCACTGATGACCGGCATCGTCTCCCCGTCTTTGGCCACTGCAGTGATAATGGCATCCTCCGGCCGGAAATTACGTTCACAAATCATAATGGAGGCCGTTCGTGCATCCTGATAGTATATTTCTTCCTCTGCATCCGTATTATCATAATCTACCTGAATCACCGGCTGGGTCTTATCGATCGTAAATTCATCCGATTCCATCCGTTTGGAATGATTGCCCGCCAGATCCACACATTCAAATGCAACGCTGTAATCACCTTCATCAGAAAAAATCATCGTGCCGGTCACCGCATCACCCTGGATTTCCCACCCCAGGAAATCATAATCATTCCCGTTATCTGTCACTACCTCCGGCAGACAGGCAAAATTGAAATTCTGTTCCATGACAACGATATTCAACTCCCTGTCGCCCTTATAATACCGTCCATGATGATCCTCCGCACCATTCTCTGCTTCCTCCCACACAAACTGCACCAAAGGGCTTTCCGTGTCCCGCACCGCATCACCTGTCACCGCCTTCTTCAAAGCATGACCCGCCAGATCCGTATAATCAAAGGCGATCTGGTAATGACCATCCATTTCTATGGGTATCCTGTAGATCAGTGTATCCTGGCCGCTTCGCTGCCACTCTGATAAACGCTGTATCTTCTCCATTAACTGCATGGCCCGTTCATCGGCATTTTTCTGATGGTTCTCATCAGTTTGAATGGACAAATGTATATGAATACCTGCTTCACTTATATTCCGTTCCGATAAGACCAGACAGGCATAAGCCGCATCATCCGTCTCGTTAAAATATACAGGTCCGGCCATTGCGTCTCCGGCCTGTATTAACGGCCGCCCACCCTGCCGCTGATAAACGATCCATGCTTCAGGGGCTGAACAGTCGATCTTAAATGCCACAGGTTCAGAAACCACCTGATGCTCCTCCGCATCTGTCACGCACAACTGAACCTTATAACTGCCTTCTTCCGCAAAAACAAGACAATCTTTGCCCTCTTCCACTGTTTCCGCGTATTCATCACCAGATGCTTCGGCAAATCCAATCGTCCACATCATATCTTCCGCTGCAGCATCCCCGCCGCTCACAACAGCCTTTATGGTCACCTCACTCCTGTAGTAAGAATTATTCAGCGGCGAATCTCCTTCCGGAACCAGCTTCACATTCAGTTCCGGCTTTTCTACTTCGGTCTCACCCATAGATTCTTCGCTCTCCTTTATGGATTCTTCCGTTTCTCTGATCCATTCATCCGTCTCCTCCGGCATCCCGCTTTTGATATCTGAATCCGCTTCCGTATCTATTTCTGTTCCGGCCCCGATCAGTTCGGCCCGTCCCTGAAAGCAGATGCTTCCCATTGTCAATACAACCATCAAAACCAATAAAATCCCCTGCATTTTTCTGTTTTTCATACCCCATTCTCCTCAATTCCAGTGCAATGACCATTTGTGTTCTATTCTCCGCTGCTATAAGCTGCCTGAATATTTTTCCTGGCATTGCCAATTACCTGATGAATATCCGCTGCCAGATCATCCGCCGACAGCAGTTCTGATGCAGACATCCGATCGATCCTTGCCTCTATCTCATCAAGCACACCTTCAAGCTCTGTCTGCTCCAATCCCGCCTCATTCTTAAATGTCATGGTACGGTCATAAATCTGTATCACAATTTCATAATAAAGACGCAATTCTGTTATCCTGCTATCCGCCGCAGCCACCTCCTCATCCATTAAGGCCATCAGATCTTCCCAATAATCTCCATACGTAACGGACAGATCTCCCATCTGACCTGACTGTCCCAGCCTGTACTGGTAATAACTGCCGATCCTTCCAAGTATCCGCGCCCTGGCCTGCCACGCGTCCTTATAGATATTGTCCTCGCCAAAATCAAGCTGTGCCATATCCGCATCCGCCACATTCTGAAACCAGCCTGAAGCCCGTGATTTATCTCCCTTTCCCTCAGCCAGATAATAATAAGCCATCCCCATCCGATAAGAGAATAAGACATAACCTCTCTTATTTTCCCGAAAAAAAGTTCTGTTATCCTGACGCC
>CAYURX010000077.1:0-12582 GCA_964447245.1 uncultured Coprococcus sp.
CAAATATCCAAATCGGCCACTCAACCCCATGACATCTAAATGGTCAACTCAACCCTTCGGAATTTTCTGTGGATATGTTCCCATGGAGGGATTTTTGCGGCTCAAGCTGCTCTCTGCCGATGACAGGTAGATGCCCAAAAAGCCTTGAAATCCAGCACTTTTTTACACCTCAGTCCGGGATCCGTGACATCAAGACTACGCACTCCACATGAACTGTACCAGGAAACATGTCTACACACCGTACTTTTTTCACCCGGTAGCCCCTTGCGATCAGCACGCCCAGATCCCTGGCCAGGCTGGTTGGCTTGCATGAAATATAGACCATATTCGGAACCTGATAATTAATTATTTTTTCAAGGGCTTTGGGATGGATGCCGTCTCTTGGCGGATCGAGGACGATATAATCCGGCTTGTCCCCGATTTCATCCAGCACTTTCAGGACATCGCCCGCTATAAATGTACAATTATTCAGATGGTTCAATTCTGCATTCACCCTGGCAGCTTCAACAGCTTCTTCCACGATCTCAACGCCGACGACTTTTTTTGCAACGGAAGCCAGGATCTGTGCAATCGTACCTGTCCCGCTGTAAAGGTCAAAAACGGTCATATCCTTTGTATCGCCGATATAAGAACGGGCGATATCATACAGCACTTCCGCTCCGAGCGTGTTGGTCTGGAAAAATGAAAATGTGGATATTTTGAATTTCAGGCCCAGTATGTATTCATAAAAATAATCGCGGCCATACAGGATTCTCGTCTCATCACTCTGCACGACATCCGCCGGAGAATCATTGATAATATGCATAATACCCGCAATCTTGCCCTCCAGCGGCAGAGCCAGCAGCCGGTTTGTGAGTCCTGTCAGGTCGATCTTGGCCTGGCTGGTCGTTACCAGATGCACCAGCAGTTCGTCAGTTGTGACCGAGCGGCGCACCAGCAAATGACGCAGGTATCCGGTATGCTTCATCTTTTTATAATACGGCATTGGGTGTTCGGTAAAATAATCCAATACAAGGCGCAGTACAGCCGTAAAGTCATCATGAACAATTTTACAGTCATCAACCGTCAGGATATCATAGGTGCTGCCTTTTTTGTGAAGACCAAGGGTCAGCGGGCCATCCAGATGATCATCGCCAAAAGAAAATTCCATTTTATTACGGTAGGCCCACTGCTTCGGGCTGGCCGTAATTCCTTCAAACAGATAGTCCGGCTGTCCGTCTTCCGTGACCTGACCGGCCCCGGCAATGGCTTCATCCAGCAGATTTTTTACCTGACCGGCCTTCATGTGCAGTTGTTCCTCATAGGCCATGGTCTGGTACATACAGCCGCCGCACTGCGGAAATTCCGCGCATACAGGCGCTGCCACTTCAAGTGGTGACGGCTCAAGCACCTCCAGCAGCCGGCCTTCACACCGGCCGCCGCGCTTTTTGTTGATCACAAACCGCACCTTCTGCCCCGGCATACCATTTTTCACAGTTACCATTTGATCTTCCACCCATACCCGGCCTTTATTTGGAAAATCTATATGATCGATCACACCTTCACATGTCTGTCCTTTTTTTATCACTACAATCCCTCTCTCTGTCTTATGATCTGTCATGCTATACGCATTATTGCCGATTGTTTTCTATCCTTTTACATCTGCTGCAAATGATTCATGACATGCCATCGATGCATGGCATACCGTTGATACATAACATGCCGTCTGCCAAACAGGAAAAAGCTGCTACAAATACGGTTCATCTGTAACAGCTTCTTGTATCCTCGTGCGCCGCGCGACTATTCTTCTGTATCGTCAGCCTTTGCTGCTGGAGCAGCTTCGTCTTCCTTTACAAAATCTTCTTCTTCAAAGTCATCTTCAAAATCATCCTCGAAGTCGTCCTCGAAATCATCTTCAAAATCATCGACATCATCTTCTCTGGATAAATACTTGTAAAGACCATACGCGATTGCTGCAATCGCAGCGATACCTGCGATAATAGTTAATACAAGACATACTGTTTTCTTCTTTTCTTCTTCCAGCTCCTGACGATGCATAAACTCAGAAATCTTTGCCATGCTTAAAAGTTCTTCCATCTTATTCATATAGCTGCACGTCCTTTCTTACAACAGATTTGTTTATAGTATAACACGCTTTCTCAAAAAATACTACTCAAACCTTTTTCAATTTTGCAAAGCCCGCAAACATTTTTTTAACACCGAATTTTTCAAATTCAACAGTTACTTCATAGTCTTTTCCGCCGTCTTTGATGGCTGTAACGACACCGGTTCCGAACTTGATATGCTTCACTGTATCACCGACACCATAGTCGATGGCCGTCTTTTTCAACTCGGAACCTTTTTTGGCAAACACGTTCACATCAAATTTTTTATTCTGCGTTCTGTAGCTGCCGCCGGAATTTCCTGCGCCGTAAGATCTCTCTGTGAATCTGTTTTTACCAAACGGCACCTCTGCCTCCGCTTTTGCCGGAAAACGTTCTTTTGGCAGACTGTTGCCGATCAATCCCGCAGGAATCTCTTTGACAAACCGCGAAATTTTATTATACTGCGTGGTGCCGTGCACCATCCTGCAAAGAGCATAACTCAGGATCAGCCGCTTCTTTGCGCGGGTGATCCCTACATAACAGAGCCTGCGTTCTTCCTCAATTTCCATCGGGTCATCATTGACGATCGTCATATAGCCTGGGAACAGACCGTCCTCCATACCGCACATATAAACATATGGAAATTCCAGACCTTTGGCACTATGTAAAGTCATCAGAATCACTTTATTATCAGAATCATCCATGCTGTCCACATCCGCCACAAGAGCGATCTGTTCCAGCAATTCACTCAGCGTCGGCTGCTCACTTTCATCTTCATAGGCAACAATTTTATTGCGCAGTTCGTCCAGATTCTCGATCCTGGTTGTCGCTTCATCCGTCTGCTCAGCCTGCAATTCCTTCAAATAACCCGTTTCCTCAAGAATATCATCATAAAGGGCCGACAAAGACATATACTGTGCCTTCGTACGGAAAACCTGGATCAGATTGACAAAGCCTCCGATCTTCCCGGCGGCCCGGCCAAGTCCCGGCACGCCGTCGGCCTGTTTGAGTCCCTCAAACAAACTGATGCCCCACTGTTCGCAGTATTCGGCCACTTTCGCCAGCGTCGTTTGACCGATGCCCCGCTTCGGCACATTGATGATCCTTCGGACAGCCACATCATCCTGACCATTATCAATCGTCTTCAAATAAGCCAGAATATCCTTAATTTCTCTGCGCTGATAGAAATTGACACCGCCAACGACACGGTATGGAACATTACGGGTCACAAATTTTTCTTCCAGCACACGGGACTGGGCATTGGTGCGGTACAGCACGGCAAAATCCTTATAATCGGCCATGCCCTTCTCAACATAGGACGCAATGCTGTTTACAATGCCAAAGGCTTCTTCATATTCCGTATTATACTGATTCAGCGCAATGGGGCTTCCCTGTTCATTATCGGTCCAGAGAGATTTCTCCTTACGGCCTATATTATGACGGATCACGCCATTAGCCGCATCAAGAATCGTTTTTGTCGAACGGTAATTCTGCTCAAGCTTGATAACCTTCGCGTCCGGAAATGTCTTCTCAAAATCCAGAATATTTCTGATATTGGTTCCTCTGAATTTGTAAATGGACTGATCATCATCGCCCACCACACAGAGGTTGTGATATCTTCCCGCCAGCAGGCTGACAAACTTAAACTGCACCGTATTCGTGTCCTGATATTCGTCAACCATGATGTATTTAAACCGCTCCTGATAATAACTCAAAACCTCCGGATCCGTTCTGAACAGTTCCACCGTCTTAAACAGCAGATCATCAAAATCCAGCGCATTATTGCTTATAAGACGCTTCTGGTATTCTTCATAAACCTGCGCGATCCGGTTTTTCGCATAATCCCCTCCGGCATTCAGCAAATATTCCTTCGGGCCGATCATTTCATCCTTGGCCGATGAGATGGCCGACATCAGCGTCCGCTCTTTGTAGATCTTTGTATCAATATTCAGCTTTTTACAGACTTCCTTGATGACCGTTTTCTGATCATCCGAATCATAAATCGTAAAACTCCTGTCATACCCCAGCCGGTCAATGTAACGCCGCAGAATACGCACACAGGTCGAATGGAAAGTGCTGACCCACACATCTTCCGCGCCAAAACCCACGTTCTGATCGACACGCTCCCGCATCTCCCCGGCTGCTTTATTTGTAAAGGTTATCGCCAGAATATTCCATGGATTCACATGACATTCTTCAATCAGATAGGCAATTCTGTGCGTTAATACCCTTGTTTTGCCTGATCCCGCACCTGCAAGAATAAGAAGCGGCCCTTCCGTATGACAGACCGCTTCCTGCTGTACAGGATTCAATGATTCATAAATACTCATTCATTTTCTCCTCTATACTGTCAGATTGGTGCCGCATTCCGGGCAGAACTTCACTCCCGGACCGGATACAGTCCCGCATTTCGGACAGGTTTTCTCCATCTGACTGGCCCCGCACTCCGGACAGAACTTTGCATTGGCATTCATATCAGCGCCACATTTCACGCATTTCTTTGTCTGAACCAGCATCTGTGCTCCACATTCAGAGCAAAACTTCGTGCCTTTCTTCACATGTGCCCCACATTTCGGGCATACCGCAAACGCCTCCGCATTTTTGCCGGCCGGACCATTCTGCCCTGTCATACGGCCATCCATACCGCTTTCGCCGCCTCTGCCCATACCACCGTTCATAGCAGGCTTCATGCTGCCGGCCATCATACCGCCCAACGCCATACCGGCCGACATCTGCATTCCCATTCCGGCCATGCTGTTCATTCCGCCGTTCGGATTCTTTGCCATGGCCACCATGGCGTCCGCCTGTGCGTCAACCTGGCGCTTGTAAGCATAGGCATCCATACCGCCAAGGGCTCCCAGCGACGCCCGCTCGTCGATGGATTTCTTCACAACCTCCGGCAATGCAACCTGAATGGCCATCTTCTGCATTTCGATGCCGTAACGTCCAAAGAAATCATCACTCTTTGCCTTCAGTATCTGTGCCGCCTCATAACAATATCCCTGTATATCAAAGAAATCCATCTGCTTTTCAGTTACGATTTCCTTGAAATACATGGCGATCTGAGGTGTCATAAAACTCTTTAAATCCGCTACCGTGTAACGGTTCTTCGTGCCAAGCAGGTTTTCAGCGAATAATTTCGGATCTGTGACACAAAAAGAATACTTGCCGTTGGCGCCCACATTGACCAGACCGAACACTGCGTCCTTCACCGTGACCTGCTCACTTGTTCCCCATGGAATATCAATGATTTCATTCGTATTCACAAAGATAATATCGACAATAAATGTATCATGAAAACCATATTTCCACTGATTCAGTGTGGTTGTCACAGGCATATTGCTCGTTGTCAGTTCATACCGGCCCGGCATAAAAATATCTGTCATCTGACCTTCATTCACCAGAATCGCAGCCTGACCCGGCATAACGGTCAGCACGGATTCATACATGATCCTGCGTCCGTCTCTATCATAAACCGCAGCCAGTTCCGTCGGATCTGACGAACGATAACTGATACTTGATAAAAGCTGTCCTTTAATTAAATTTTTCAATCCCATCTTCTTACCTCCCAATATCCTCGTTCTCGTGCATTGCTTTCATTTTACCACACTACCTGTATCGCCACAAGAAAAAAAATTCCTCACATTTTATCGAATCAAGGCGAAACTTTTTCCGGCAGCAGCACCGGCACGGGCTGATCAAGGCAAATGCTGCCCGGGGTCACCATGCAATCACGGGCCACGATATGGACGCCCTGAGCGGATGCCTCCGCTAAAGCCTGTCCAAACTCCGGCATGGTTGCGTCATTTGGCCTGAACCTGTCGATGCCTTTCATTTGAATGGCAAAGACGATATAGGTTTCATAGCCTTCGGCCGCCGCTTTGGCCAGTTCCTTCACATGCTTTAAGCCCCGCTCCGTCGGAGCGTCCGGGAACCTGGCTTCCCCGCTGACATTCAGTGTAACGCCTTTGACTTCCATTAATATTTTCCGGCTTCCCCGCTCCGCGTAAATATCAAACCTCGAATGCCCGAAGGTGTATTCGCGCCTGACCGCCGTCACCCCCGGAAGGATCCTGCCCTCCGTCATGGCATCATAAACGATCTGGTTAGGCGCCTGCGAATCAATATTCACCGTCTGACCATCCTTCTCCACACTGATCAGCGACCAGTCCGTTTTCCTGTTTGGATTATCCGACGGCTCCAGCCACACCCTGGCCTCCGGCCGTAGCAATTCGCCAAGGCGTCCCGTGTTCTTCACATGGACACGGCAAACCCTGCCGCCGATCCTGACTTCCGCCAGAAAACGATTGAGCCGTTTTTGAAAAATACCTTCTGTTATCTCTTTGTACCGCATCGTCTCACATCATCCTACAGCGCCGATGACAAGCTGCTCCCATGTCTCCGTCGTCTCGACTTTGCAGTCATTTTTCCATGCTTCATATTTTTCATTGAATTTGTCCATGAGCACTGTTTCAAATTCATTTTCTTCCATATTCTTATAGACATCATCTTCACGGAGGGCCTCCGTCAGATCTGCCAATATCCGGTTATAAACTTTCATGGACAATGCGTCCTTCTCATAAATGGTCATCATCGCATCTTTTGTAACGCTGAATTGTCCGGCCACATCCACACCCAGGTCAGCCATGTAATCTTCCGCCTGGCTGGCGCAGCTTTGCCTTTCATCGTCCGTCAGGGCCATATCTTCATAGTCTGCGGCATGGTCACACAGAATCGTGACCCGTTCCATTTCATCAAACATGGTCTGCTTCGCGTATTCGGCCACTGTTACGCCGTCCTCAAGTTCTGTTTCCCATGGCTCCTCACCATATAATGATACATACTGGTCACGGGCCATATAGACTCTTGCATTGATTTCATCCAGATAGATCGTTGTCGTCCCAATGGTGATCACCGGTTCCGTATCTACTGAAAATTGTCCGATCACATCTTCATATCCGCCGCTTTCCACGTTCCCGGTACTTTCCATGTTTTCTGCAGATTGTCCGTTTTCCGGAATCTGATCTTTCGATTCCGGATCTACAGACTCTGCCATCTGCATCTCGCCCGGACCTGCAGACGCAGCCCCATGTGTACCAGTCAGATAGCCGGCACAAAAACCAATGCTCAAACCGATGATCAGACTGACCGCCAGCACACCGGCTCCATATCGTTTATCGTTATGATTTCCCAAAGATTTTCTCTCCTTCCGCCATTCATGATTGCATTTTAGCATAAAGTGCCGGATGGCGCAACCTCGGTACATCACATGTTTTTCTGCATATGATAGCAATATAACAATCAGGAGGTTATTATGGAACCGCTGTTAACATTGACCGATGTCGATTACACTTATCAGACACTTGAAAATGAAACACCTGCTGTCCGTCACCTGAATTTCTGTGTCTATCCCGACAAATTTCTTGGTATCATCGGTCCAAGCGGGTGTGGAAAGTCAACGATCCTCTCTCTCATTGCAGGTTTATTGCTGCCATCCCAAGGAACGATCCGGCTTCAGAATGATTCCTCCAGCATTTCCGGTATCGGCTATATGCTGCAAAAAGATCATCTGCTTGACTGGCTGACTATAAAGGAAAATATATCTCTCGGACCTGAAATTCATCACCGGCTGACACCCGAAAAAGAAAAATGGATCGACGGTATGCTGGATGAATATGGTCTGGCCCAATTCGCCGATGCCCGCCCTTCCCAGTTGTCTGGCGGTATGCGCCAGCGGGCGGCTCTGATTCGGACACTGGCTCTGGAACCACGGTTATTGCTGCTGGATGAACCTTTCTCGGCTCTTGATTATCAGACAAGATTAAACGTTGCCGATGATATTTATGGTATTCTCCGCAGTCAGCATAAAAGTGCCATCCTTGTGACCCATGATATCTCGGAGGCCGTCAGTTTCTGCGATCAGATTATTATTTTAACCAGACGCCCGGCCACCGTCAAAACGACACTGGATGTCCAATTAACCATTACCGGCAAAAAAACGCCTTTCCATGCCCGTATGGCACCTGAATTTAAAGACTATTTTAATCAGATTTGGGGGGAACTCAATGAGCAGTAATTATATCAACTACCCGGTTGTGCAGGTTTCCCGTGAAAAATTTCTCAGGCAGAACCGTCGGCGGCGGCAATTGATCATTCTGCTCCGGTGCCTGATCCTTGTGCTGGTCATAGCCGGATGGGAAGCCGCAACACGCGTGCATCTGCTGGATGCCTTTATATTCAGCAGTCCTTCAAGAATCATAAAAGTCATGATAGAAATGGCCGCCGACAGCAGCCTGTTTTATCATCTTGGCATCACCATCGGCGAAACACTGGTCAGCTTTATACTGGTACTGATTTTCGGTACAATGACCGCCATCCTGCTCTGGTGGAATCATGCCGCGGCTGCTGTCCTGGAACCTTATCTGGTGGTGCTCAACAGTCTGCCTAAAACTGCGCTGGCACCGATCCTGATCGTCTGGCTCGGCAACAATGTGAAAACCATCATTGTCTGTGGTGTATCTCTGGCCGTTTTCAGTACAATTATCAATCTTTATACCACCTTCATCCATGTGGATAATGACAAACTGCTGCTGATGCGAACACTGGGCGGCACCCGCCGGGACACGATGCGCTACGTCATCCTTCCCGCCAGCATCCCGTCCATCATCAGCAACATGAAAGTCAATATCGGCCTCTGTCTGGTCGGCGTCATCATCGGTGAATTTCTCGCTGCCAATGCGGGATTAGGCTATCTGATCATCTACGGCAGCCAGGTATTACCGTGTGAAGACAAAAAGATATAAAGTATAGTCTCTAATCCAGCACCTCCCAGACTCCCTTGCCGCCCCGGCCATGAAAACGTATCCGTCCTGCTTTTTTCAGGCGTCCAAGCCGCCCATTGGCCGCGCTCAGGCTGATGCCCTGAATGGAAGCGATCTGCCGGGCTGTGATATGCGGATCATCTTTCATCATGGCGACAATATCTTCCATTGCCTTCATCTTCTGTCTTTTCGATGATAGTTTTTCATCCACAGGCCCTATGATTTTTACATTTGAAAATGCTCTTTCACCCCTGGATGTGCTGCTTAAATCCATCTTCAAATGCAATTCCAGCTTTTCAGGATACACAACGATTTTTTCTATCTGCTCGATCAATGTCAGAACTGCCGCTTTCTGGATCACTCCTTTTTCCAGACAGGCACGGATATCATCAAGTCTTTGCTTTGTCATTGCTTTCGCAGCCTGTGTGTGGCCTATGGCGTCCTTTTCTTCAGAAAGCGACTGGATCCGCTTTTCAAGCTCCGCCTTCTTTGCCTGGAAATCCGAATCCGATATCACCGACTGCAAAAGCTTATCCAGCAGCCGGGATTTCAACTGCCGCAGATTCTCCAGCTCTTTATTCAGCTTTTCGAGCTTCCTCAAAGCTTTATCCTGGTCAAATACCTTTTCCAGAATATGCAGCGTTTGATCCCTCAATACCTCCGCATGCATCGGAGATGACGCGCCGCATTGACCACAAAATTCATCCAACCATCCATACAGGCGCCGTTCGTCAAGATGGATATTCTCACACCCCTTCCGCGCCTGATCCGCCTGAACTTTACAGAGCTGCGGCCGCATCGTATGACTATCTTTTCTTCCATATTTAAGATACGTACTGCACTTCCATTCAACCAGCAATTCCCCATTTTTATAACGCCTGCGAAAAGCACGGTAATAGGGCCGGCCACAAAGCCCGCAGATGATTTTTCCGGACAGGTCATATTTTCCGGTGTTCTTACCCCTTTGATGATCATTGACCCGTCGATCCATGGCCTGATTGGCCGCCTGCCAGACATCTTTTGACACAATAGCCGGGACCGCATTTTCATGCACCACCCATTGCTCCCTGGGAACAGGTTCATATTTCTTCGTTTCAAAATTGTAATGGACTTTATTCTGCACGACCGTTCCGCAATACAAAGGGTTCCGTATAATACGGCGTATACTCTGTTCATCATAATAACGGCCCCGATGATCCTTTTTTCCCTGCTGCAAAAGCAGCCAGGCGCACGTGCGGCTTCCCATTCCCTCCATTACCAGTTGAAACATCCGGCGAATGGCCTCCGCTTCTTCCTCGTCAACGATCACCTGATCCCTGGACAATTTTCTGTACCCGCGCGTATCCGGCGGCAAAATCAAGACTTTTCCCTGCTTCTGCCGCTGCCGGTGCGCATTATTCAGTTTGACAGACAATTCTCTCGAATAATTCTCCGCCAGAATGGCCCTGATACCCGTGATCAGCGAATCATCCGTTGAATAAAACCTGTTTTCTATGTAAATAAACAATTTTTTCCCGTTGGTCACAAGCCGGTCCAAAAACAAATACCAGTCTTTTGTATTTCTCATAAGACGGTCCTGACTCTTAATCTGAATAATATCAAATTTATCCGTCATCATATCCTCATACAAACGCTGGTATTCATCACGTTTTTTAACTGTCGTCCCGCTGGCGGATTCGATGTACTCATCAACAAGCAGCCACCCATGACGCTCCACCGATTCCCGACTCTCCCGTACCTGCTGCAAAAGCGCCATCCGCTGGGATTCTTCCTCTGTTGAACAGCGGCAGTAAATCACTGCCTTCACCACTCCTTTTTCCATACTTAAGCCTCAAGCCGAATCATTTCAAGCATCGCCGCTTCTTCTTCAGGCGTGATCATGTCACTCTCCCGCAGTATTCCCGCAATCTTTATCAACATCCGCTTATCATTCATACACATCCGCCATTCGTTATCGCAGCTTTCGTCAAATGCCTGCGCAGGCACGGCGCTCTCCTCACTGTTCGTATAAAATAAAAATTGCATAGGCCGTTCTCCCAAAAAAGGGTTAATACAGCCTATGCAAAATTTTCAAAAAGTCTACTCATATTTTCATACGCTTTTTATTTTCATACGCTTTTTCAGCGCTTTGCCTTCCTGTATCCGGCGTCAATGGCCTCCTGCTCTGTCTGAAAAACGACCAGATATTTAGAATCCGCCATGTCCTCATATGCAGCCTGCCCCGGACAGTGATAGATCATGGAACGGGAATTGCCGCGGATTTCTCCCTGTGCGTCTTCCTGTCCCTGGTTCTTAGCAGCCAGCCTGTTGTCTCCGGTGGCATAATCGATCTCGACTCCCGGCTGCACATTATAGACATACACATTCAATAAAATTCCCTCGCCGTTATCTTCTACCGACATCGCTTCCATCTGGACGCCGCTGGCCACAAGGTTCTCCCCTTCATAAACCGGGGTTACACGGTACAACACATGGTTCTCTGTCTCTTTGACATAATCGGCCACCATATTTTCAAAGGGAAGCATTCCTTCCACATTCATGTACCTTGTACCTGTGATCAGATTCTTGTCATTGGCGTTTTCTCCGGCCAACTGAAATCCGATCAAATGACAGCGGTTATACAAAGATTTGCCATCCACAAAGTCATATTGGACACTCTGCCAGCCCGTTGGTTTGATCTGACTGATATTGCCGCGTTCTTCTGTCGGCATCAGCTCCACACAGATATTGGCATACGCCACCCCGCACCGCCCCAGGCTGTCCAGTTCACTGTACATTTCAAAAGCTTCTTCCGTCAAATCATCTTCCGTAAATCCGGGGTTATTATCATTGAGCACAACGTATGGCTCTCCGGCGTATTCCGGCAAATCAGCGGATAAATCAGCCGTGGTCTGCTGCGCCGACGCTGCTGAAATATCCATCTTAAGTACCTGTGACCCTGCATCCACCGTAACATGAGCCTCCGCACAGGCCCAGATATTCAGACCGCACAGCAGTACGATCAGCAAAATGCCTATTTTCTTATATAATTTCATAAAGCACTCCTTCGTCTATATTCCTCTTTTGTGATCTTTTCATGAGATGAACCAGCAAATTCTTCCTGTTTCACCAATTCCCATTCTTTCTCTGAAAGTACCAGCGGAAAATAACGATCCGCCGGATAATGCCGGTTCCAATGATATAAAATCACTTTTGTAATGTCTTTCTCACTGGCTCCGATGTCCGTATTTTCAATAAAGCAAAAATCGTCCTCCCCGGCCTGCGACAGTATATCATCGCATACCTTTACTTCCACATCTTCCGCATTTTCAAATAAACTGCCGGAATACTGGCTGACATACAACCTTTTTCCCGCACACTCACGCAAAATGTCCCGGCATACTTCCTTATCCCGACTCTGTCGGCGGCGGTTAAACATCATTCCTTTTCGATCATCCACACAGGCAATAATAATCATGGCAGTCCTCCTAACTGTGTTTTGGCAATCCAACGCTATTGCCTACCCTGGACAAATTGCAAACAGGCGGCAGCAGTTCAAATGACAGTTTATGGAGCGGAATTTCTGACAGTCATCACCGTGAAACACGTTCGCACAGCGACTTTGCTAAGCTCATCCTTCGTTAAACTCGGATTCGCTAAGCGCCGCTGCACGCAGGAAGTTACCGAATCAGCTTCGC
>CAYURX010000078.1:0-12521 GCA_964447245.1 uncultured Coprococcus sp.
CATAAATATTCTGCTCATATTTTCACTGCCAAATCCCTTTGGCGCCAGTGTCATTTTGAACTTATCCCCCGGTACGATGGAATAATGCACAATGGCCGGTGTATTATCCTGTGTATTCACTCTTTCAATCGGATCACTGACAACGGATTTTCTCAGATATCCCTCTACATATCCCCGGCGGACGCCCTCATTAATGGCGTCTTCCAGACCACCGCCTGTAATATGTACTTCCTGCCCGATTTCCACAAATACAATAGCCATCCCTGTATCCTGACAGATCGGGATCATATCTTCCCCGGCAATCTGCAGATTCTCACATAATTGCTCCAATACCTGTTTGCCAAGTGGTGAAACTTCTGTTTCAACACTTTGATATAATGCTGTTCTCATATCGTCAGAAAGATAATGTGTTGCCTGAATACACATATCTCTCATATTGCTGATGATTTGTTCACAACTTATTTCTCTCATTCCGGCCTCCTGTTTTTTTTAACATTATATACTCTCACTTTCAGCCTGTCAAACCTCTGAATATCTTGCATTTTTTTTCATAAGAATTTATAATGATTTTATATTTATTTTACAGTATATTTACTTTACAGGAGCTAAAAATGAAACTGAATGAACAAATGACCCACTTAAAATGTTACTTTACACCTTCTATCCACAACATTATCCTGCTGGTCAAATGGATGGTCACTTCCGTGGTGATTGGTCTGATCGTCGGCGGCGCAGGAACCTTTTTCTATCATGCAATGACATTCGTAACCAATTACCGTACCATGCATACTTCTATTACATATCTGCTGCCCTTTGCCGGACTTTTGATTATTTTTCTTTACAGAATTTCGGGACAGTATAATAATACGGGAACCAATCTGGCGCTCATGGCTATTCAGACAGAACAGCATATTTCCATCAAAGTATCGCCGCTGATTATTATTTCCACCCTGCTGACCCATCTTTTCGGCGGTTCAGCCGGCCGGGAGGGTGCGGCACTTCAGCTTGGCGGCAGCCTCGGTGATTTTTTCGCCCATATTTTCAAATTTGATGAAAAAGATAAAAAAATTGCGATTATGTGCGGTATGAGCGCCTGCTTTTCAGCAGTTTTCGGGACTCCCATGGCAGCCGCAATCTTTTCCATGGAAGTTATCAGTGTCGGCATTATGCACTACTCCGCCCTGGTACCTTGTGTGATCGCCTCCCTGACGGCCTCCATGCTGGCCAGGCATTTCGGCGCCGTTCCTGAAAACTTTGTCATTTCCGTTATTCCTGAACTGACCCCGCTGACAGCCGGCCAGATGATTCTTGCCGCCGCATGTTTTGCAGGCATCAGTGTTGTTTTCTGTGTCGCGCTGCATTTTGCGGAGCATTATTACCGTCAGTACATTCAAAATCCTTATCTGAGAATTTTTGCAGGCGGTATTATTGTCATTTTCCTGACACTAATCTTTCACACCAAAGACTATATCGGTGCCGGTATGCCAATGATCGCCCGGTGTTTTGAAAGCGGTGTTCCTGCCTATGCCTTTATTTTGAAAATTATTTTTACGGCCGCCACCCTTGGCGCCGGATATAAAGGCGGTGAAATCGTGCCTTCTTTCTTTACCGGAGCCACCTTTGGATACGTGATCGCGCCTCTCCTTGAATTACCCGCTCCGCTCTGTGCCGGCTGCGGTATGATCGGTGTCTTCTGCGGCGTCACAAATACACCGATATCATCACTGTTGATGGCTTTTGAATTATTTGGCTTTGAGGGTATGCCCTATTATCTCATCACAATTGCCGTCTGCTATATGCTGTCCGGCTATTACGGCCTGTACAGCAGCCAGAAAATCGTTTATTCAAAAACAAGAACAGAATATATCAATGCGCATACGCATTAAATAATGCACATGCGCATCAAAAGCTATTGCATATTTCTTCAAAAAAACGACCTGTCACCGTTCAGATATCAGTTGATTGGACGGTGACAGGGTGTTATTTTTTTAGAGCTATTCCTATTAGCCGATCCATTTGGTCGGCCATGAAAAGAGGAATATTCAATACATCATCATCTAATTTCAAATTATCTAATGAAAATCTTATTCTGAGCTTGACTTTATCGCCAAATAATTCTTTGAATTTTTTCAGACTTCTGCTGTGAATATTGGTTTCAGATTTTACTTCCACTGGAAAAATGTCATTTTCCCGCTGAATGAGAAAATCGACCTCATAAGGCGGGTTACTCTGACTCCAATACCGGGGCATGACTTCAAATTGCGTCATCAATGTTTGTAGTACATAGTTTTCAGTCAACGCTCCTTTAAACTCGGTGAATAAACGATTTCCCTCACCAAAAGCTGTCGGGGACAGCAAGGCCAGACGGCGAAGCAGTCCTACATCCACAAGATATATTTTAAATGCTGAAACATCATCATAGGCGGCAATAGGAAGTCCCGGCGCACTGCTGCGGTATACTTTATGCACCAGCCGGGCATCCACCAGCCATTGCAACGCGTCTTCATACTCTCTGGCTCTGGCACCTTCTTTCACAGCCTTATAAATAAACTTTTTATTTTCCCTGGCAAGCTGCGACGGCACCGACTTCCAGATCATTGATATTTTTGGAAATTCACTGACATCAGGATGTTTCGCAAAATCACGTTCATAGGCACCGATAATATTTGATAATGCATCCTGCATCGCATCAACATCCCGTGCTTCAGTCCACATCAGCACAGATTCCGGCATCCCCCCTGTGACATAGTACATCTTTAATTTTTCGTACAAAGGATTAAAAAAAGCGTCGGGCAATGGTTCCAGCGTATCAACGCATGACAGATAGGCTGCCATATTTTCGTCGCCATTCGCCATTAAAAATTCTGTAAAAGTCATCGGGTCAATCTGCATAAAGTTGACTTTCCCCACCGGAAAAGAAGCTGGCTTTGCAAGAGCAATTCCCAAAAGTGAGCCGGCACAGGCAATATGATACTGCGGCGCATTCTCACAAAAATATTTCATAGAATTAATAACCTTTGGACTATCCTGCACTTCATCAAAAATAATCAAAGTTTTTTCCGGCTGAATCTTCTGACCACTGGCCATCATCAGATTTTGAAGAATTCGTTCCACATCTTTGGTTGTTTCAAAAAATTGCTTATATTCCTCATTTTCATCGAAGTTGAAGTAGGCAGTATTTTCATAATAGCGCTGGCCAAATTCTCTCAAAACCCATGTTTTACCTACCTGACGCACGCCTTTTAGAATCAACGGTTTTCGGTAAGGAGAATTTTTCCATTTTAACAGTTGTTTTAAAATAAGCCTTTCCATATTCCACCATCCTCTCACACTTTTATATATAATTATGTGTTTAAAATCACACTTTTATTATATTCCTGTTTTTACAAAAAATCAACGGTGTACCTTAAAGGTTACACCGTTGTCAATTCGTTTATTCTCATTCACTTTCTGAATTTTCAGTAACAGTATCACGATCACTCTCACTGTCATCATCATCTTCGTCGTCCGTATCCGCCATTTCTTCTTTGACTTTCGCAATGCTGGCTACAACTGTGTCCTCATCCAATTGAATGAGCTTAACACCGGATGTAATACGCTTCAAAATAGAAATACCGTTAATCGGCATACGGATAATGATACCGCCTGTTGTGATTATCATCAGTTCATCTTCTGTGTTCACAGCCTTTACTCCGATGACCGAACCTGTTTTTTCTGTGATCTTATAGCATTTCAGACCCTTTCCGCCGCGCTTCTGAACATTGAACTCACCAAGCTCCGTCCGCTTGCCAAGTCCTTTTTCAGATACGATCAGCAGATATTCACCCTGGGTATCCAATTGCATACCGACGATATAATCATCCGCATCCAGATTCATACCGATAACACCCATGGAAGTACGCCCTGTCGGACGGACATCATTTTCATCAAAGCAAATGCTCATACCATTTCTTGTCACCATGTAGATCCGGTTGGATTGATTCGTAATCTTCACTTCGATCAGTTCATCGTCCTCACGAAGTCCGATGGCCAGAAGTCCTGTCTTGCGGACATTGCTGTATTCCATAATGGATGTCTTCTTGACCATACCATTTCTCGTTGCCATGAACAGATACTGATCCGGTTCATATTTTTCAAAGGCGATCATGGCCGTGATCCGTTCGCCCGGCTCAAGCTGCAGCAGATTGACAAGGGCTGTTCCTCTGGCGATACGTGATGCCTCCGGTATCTCGTATCCTTTCAGCCTGTAAACACGGCCTTTATTTGTAAAAAACATGATATAATCATGGGTATTGATCATCATCAATTCAACGATACAATCATCGTCCAGCTTGGTCATGCCTTTAACGCCGCGTCCGCCTCTGTTCTGGCTCCTGAAATTATCCATGGTCATACGTTTGATATAGCCAAGCTGTGTCATGGCCACAACATTATTTTCACGTTTGATCATGTCTTCAATTGTAATTTCATCATCATCAATACCAAGAGAAGTCCGTCTGTCATCGCCATATTTATCACGGATCACTGAGATTTCTTCCTTGATAACGCCAAGCAGAAGATTTTCATCGGCAAGGATCGCCTTCAATTCAGAAATCCGTTTCATCAATTCATCATATTCATTCTGAAGCTTTTCTCTTTCCAGACCGGTCAGCGCACGCAGACGCATATCGACGATGGCCTGAGCCTGCACATCCGTCAACCCAAAATTCTCCATGAGACGTGTCTTTGCCTCAGCGACATTTTTCGACGAACGGATAATGCGGATCACTTCATCAATATGATCAAGCGCAATCAGCAAGCCCTGCAAAATATGCGCACGTTCTTCAGCTTTGTTCAGTTCGAAACGTGTTCTTCTTGTCACAACTTCTTCCTGGTGCTTCAGATACAGTTCAAGCATCTGCTTTAAATTGAGCACAACAGGTTCATTATTGACCAGCGCCAGCATATTCACGCCGAATGTATCCTGCAATTGCGTATGTTTATATAACTGATTCATAACAACATTGGCATTGGCGTCTTTTTTAAGCTCGATCACGACCCGAAGACCTTCACGGCTGGATTCATCACGCAGATCAGAAATACCGTCGATCCGTTTATCCTTGACCAATTCGGCAATCTTTTCAATCAGTCTGGCTTTATTGACCATATACGGCAGTTCTGTTGCAACAATGCGTGACCGGCCATTCGGCATTGTCTCAATATCCGTCACCGCCCGAACCTTCAATTTGCCCCGGCCCGTTCTATAAGCCTGATTGATGCCATTTTTCCCGAGGATCATGGCGCCCGTCGGAAAATCAGGCCCTTTAATAATCTCCATTAATTCATCAATGGTCGTCTCACGGCCTTCTTCCACTCTGTTATCAATAATCTTAATCACGCCATTGATTGTCTCGCGCAGATTGTGCGGCGGAATATTGGTCGCCATACCAACGGCAATACCCGTTGTACCATTCACCAGAAGATTCGGGTATCTGGACGGCAGTACCACCGGCTCTTTCTCCGTCTCATCAAAGTTCGGCATAAAATCAACGGTATCCTTGTTGATATCAGCCATCATTTCAACGGAAATCTTACTCAGACGTGCTTCCGTATAACGCATGGCAGCCGCGCCGTCGCCGTCGACAGAACCAAAGTTGCCGTGTCCGTCAACTAACGGATATCTGGTCGACCACTCCTGCGCCATATTGACCAGGGCCCCGTAGATGGATGAATCACCGTGCGGGTGATATTTACCCATGGCATCACCGACAATACGCGCACATTTACGATGCGGTTTGTCAGGCCCGTTATTCAATTCTATCATTGCATAAAGTATTCTTCTCTGTACCGGCTTCAGACCGTCTCTGACATCTGGAAGGGCACGGGATGCGATAACACTCATGGCATAGTCGATATAAAAGGTCTCCATTCGCTCTTTTAAATCGACTTCATGAATCTTATCAAAGATTTTACTCTGATCGTCCATTTAATTTCCTCCATTAGATATCCAGGTTCTTCACATACCTGGCATTCTTTTCAATAAATTCCCGTCTCGGTTCAACCTTATCGCCCATTAATATATTAAATGTCTCATCAATGCTGACCTTTTCCGCGTCATCCATGGAAACACGGAGCAAAATACGCTTTTCCGGATCCATGGTCGTATCCCATAACTGTTCCGCATCCATTTCTCCAAGACCTTTATAACGCTGGATTTTATTATTCTGGTCACGGCCGATCTCCGTAAGAATCTGATTCAATTCCTCATCGCTGTAGGCATACCATTCTTTTTTATTCTTCTCGATCTTATAAAGCGGCGGTTTCGCAAGATAAACATAGCCCTGACGGATCAGTTCAGGCATAAAACGATATAAAAATGTTAACAATAATGTACTGATATGCGCGCCATCCACATCGGCATCCGTCATGATAATGATTTTGTGGTAACGCAGCTTCGAGATATCAAAATCTTCATGAATGCCTGTGCCAAAAGCTGTGATCATGGCTTTGATCTCGTTATTGACAAGTATTTTGTCCAAACGCGCTTTTTCGACATTCAGAATTTTACCACGCAGCGGCAGGATCGCCTGTGTTGCTCTTGAACGCGCAGTCTTTGCGGAACCGCCGGCAGAATCTCCCTCAACAATGTAGATTTCACAGTTGGCAGGATCCTTATCGGAACAGTCGGCCAGCTTACCAGGCAGACTCATGGTATCTAACGCACCCTTACGTCTCGTCAGTTCTCTTGCTTTTCTTGCCGCGTCCCGGGCTCTCTGGGCCATCACGGATTTTTCAATGATCATCTTGCCGACTGCAGGATTTTGCTCAAGGAAAATGCCCAATTTTTCACTGACGATACTATCAACGGCGCCTCTGGCCTCCGTATTGCCAAGTTTCTGCTTCGTCTGTCCTTCAAACTGCGGTTCTCCGATCTTGATACTGACGATAGCCGTCAATCCTTCACGGATATCCTCACCGCTGAGACTCTGTTCGTTTTCCTTGAGGAACTTGTTCTTTCTCGCGTAATCATTAAAAGTCTTGGTCAGCGCACTCTTTAAGCCAACCAGATGTGTACCGCCCTCCGGCGTCGTAATGTTATTGACAAATGTATAAACATTTTCATTGTAACCGTCATTATGCTGCATGGCCACCTCGACCATAACACCATCTTTGATACCTTCACAGTAAATAATATCTTCATACAACGGCGTATTGGCTTTGTTCAAATATTCTACATATTCACGGATACCGCCCTCATAGTGGAACACCGTTTCCACCGGCTTCTCCTCACGGTTATCCCTGAGAATGATTTTCAGACCTTTCGTCAAAAAGGCCGTTTCCCGCAGACGCTGCTTTAAGATTTTATAATCAAAAACTGTTTCTTCAAACATTGATTTATCCGGCAGGAATGTGACCTTCGTACCACGCCTGTCCGTCGGTCCGATTTTTTGCAGATCACACATGACCTTGCCCCGCTCATAGCGCTGATAGTATTCAAAACCGTCCACGTAAACATTGACTTCCAGCCATTCTGAAAGAGCATTGACAACCGACGCGCCGACGCCATGCAGACCGCCGGATACCTTATATCCCCCGCCGCCGAACTTGCCGCCCGCATGAAGGATCGTAAATACAACTTCCACGGCCGGTTTGTGGGCCTTTTCCTGCATTCCGACAGGAATACCACGGCCATTATCAATAACCGTAACGGAATTATCTTCGTTAATCGTCACATCTATCACATTACAAAAACCTGCAAGTGCTTCATCTACAGAATTATCAACGATCTCATATACTAAATGATGAAGACCTTTTGACGAAGTACTCCCGATATACATACCAGGTCTCTTTCTAACTGCCTCAAGTCCTTCCAATATCTGAATTTGACTTGCGCCGTAATCTTCACTCATAACATACCTCCTAAATGGTTAATTCACCAAATCAACAGTCCCATCAGTTACTTTAAAAATTCGATCTATATTAAATCTGTGATTCACAAAATCATCCAGGCCTGTACATGTGATCACAGTCTGAATATCTTTAATGCATTCCAGCAAATAATTTTGTCTGGAGCTGTCCAGTTCCGACAGCACATCATCCAGCAAAAGAACCGGCTGGTCATGAATAATCTGTCTCACCAGTTCGATCTCCGCCAGTTTCAGTGAAAGGGCGGCCGTCCTCTGCTGTCCCTGCGAACCAAATTTGCGGATATCAATGCCCTGCACCATAAATAGAAAATCATCCCGGTGCGGTCCGGTCCCCGACATTTTCATACGGATATCCGTCTCACGCCGTTCGGCCAGATGTCTTTCAAAATCATCGCCTGAAACATTTGGCTGGTAAACGATCACTAACTGTTCTTTATTGCCGGTCAGCCGTGCGTGGATCGGGCCGACCCGTTCATTCAGCTTTTGAATAAATGCGGTCCTTGCTTCAATCACACGTTTCCCATAATTTACCATTTGCATATCCCATATATCAAGTGTATCCTTTAATGAGAAATCGAAACCAATTTGTTTCAGAAGATTATTTCTCTGGTTCACAATTTTATTATAATTGGCAATATCATGGAGATAAACGCGGTTAAGCTGACATAACTCCATATCGAGAAAACGTCTTCGCTCACCCGGACCGTTTTTGATCATGGATAAATCTTCCGGCGAAAAACAGATCATATGAATCAATCCAAATAACTCACCGGACTTGCGGATTGGAATGCCGTCTATGGCAATTCCTTTGGCCTTATTCTTTTTCAGATGCATATCGATTTTGTGACCCACATTGTCCCTTGATAAAATCAAACGCATATGTGCGTCATCAGCCCCGAAGCGCAGCATCTCTCTGTCTTTGCTGCCCCGATGTGACTTCGTCGTTGCGCACATATACATTGCTTCCAGTATATTCGTCTTGCCCTGGGCATTATCACCATAAAAAATATTAATACCCGGACTGAACTGAATCGAAAGATGCTGATAATTTCTGTAATTCTCCAATGCCAACGATTCTACAAACACAATCTACACCCTGCTTCTCGCTAAACGACTTCTATTTTTTCGCCCTCAAACTCAACAATGTCGCCCGAGACGATCTTTTTGCCCCGCATATACACAACGTTGCCGTTGACTTTGACAAGCCCTTCCTGAACAACGATCTTGGCATCAACACCGGAACCCACAAGCCCCGTTGCTTTTAAGAGCTGCCCAAGCTTGATAAATTCATCTTTTAAAGCAAAAGTTTGCATAAAATATCCCCTTCGTCAATATATTATATAACGTGCATGGCCAATTGTCATCACATTGCAAGCATACGTGGCCAATTGTCATGTCGTGCTTATAAAGTAAAGTCATGTTATCATAGGTTGAAGCTGATCGGCAGAATCAGATAAACATAGGACTGTTCTTCATTTTTAATAAAGAACGGTGCCTTTGGATTGACAAGGTACATGTTGATCTCCTCGTCATCAATGACACGCAGGGCATCCAGAATAAATCTCGGATTGAAACCGATCATTATATCCCGGCCTTCCTTGCTGATATCCATGTCTTCATTCATGGAACCGATGGCTGACTGAATTTTTAGTTCCAGAGAACCATCGGTAATATTGATGATGATCGGTTTGCGTTCATTCTCCCGGATCAGCAGGGACGCACGCTCGATACAACTCTGGAGTTCTTTTTTATTAATGGTGATCTTCGTGTTGTAATCGCCAGAAATCATCTTTTCAATCTGGAAGTATTCGCCTTCGATCAGGCGGGATACAACCATTGTTTGATCAAATTCAAACAATACATGCCTGTCCGTAAAATAGATCTGTACATCATCTTCAATGCCGCCGGACAAAATTTTGCTGATCTCATTCAATGTTTTGCCCGGAACAATGACTTTCAGCGGATCATAGTCCGCCTTCAGATTGATTTTACGGATGGATATACGCTGACCATCCAGAGATACGACTTTCAATTGATCCTGATTGATTTCAAAAAGTTCGCCGGACATCAGCCGGTTGCTTTCATTATCTGCAGTTGAAAAAATCGTCTGTCTGATAATTTCCTTCAGAGAAAACTGGGATAATGAAATAGAATTATTTTTTTCTATTTCAGGCAATTCAACAAAATCCTCACCGGATTTACCTGCAATATTAAATTTAGCTTTTTCACATTTGATAAATGCTTTGCAGGAACTGTCTGTTTCAATGGAAACTTCACTGTCCGGCAGCTTTCTTACAATTTCAGAAAAAAGCTTTGCTTCAAGGGCAATGCAGCCTTTGTCCAGGACATCGCCGTCAATGGTTGTCTGAATACCCAGCTCCATATCATTGGCGGTCAGTTTGATCGTGCCGTCTGTTGTATCAATAAGAATACATTCCAGAATCGGCATCGTTGTCTTGGCTGGCACAGCTTTAAGAACCGTATTGACGCCTGATAACAGAGCTGCTTTATTACAAATGATTTTCATAATAGGTCATCCTTTCAAAAATAAAAAGATTTTTGTTATCCACAGATTTGTTTGTCATAAAAAAAGAGAGCTGTGCATATACATAAATATATAAATTATAATGTTGTAGTAGTTGTAGGGGCCGTTCATAATGTGGATAAGTCTCGAAAGCCTGAAAAATACAGGATTTTTTCAAAAATCTCATGTGAATAAATCCTGTAAAAAATAAGGATAAGTTGCGAGTTTTCCACAATTGGCGTTTTTTTTACCGCGCGCCGGCAAAGCCGGAAAAATAACTATCCACGGGATATTCACCGGATTTTCACTGAATTATCCACCGGCTATCAACAGAAAAAAAACATATCCACATTTTGTGAATAACAGCGGTGGAAATGATGTGAATTACTGTTGATAACTCATGGAAGTCCGCTATTTAGGCGGGTTCAGCTTCTTGGTGATAATATCGATCGTACTGCGAAGCTGCTCATCTTTTTTTAAATCTTCTTTGATTTTCTTGGTGCCATGCAAAACCGTTGTATGGTCTTTATTGCCGAGGGCTGTACCGATGGCTGCCAGAGACAGGCCGGTGTATTTTTCACATAGATACATACAGATCTGTCTTGGATAGGCAATATCACGGCTTCTTTTCTTGCCAAGTATATCTGCAGCCGTTACCTTATAATTATAATGTTCGGATACCGTTTCAACGATCAGTTCAGGTGTGATCGGTCTGGCTTCATCCGGAGCAATAATATCTTTGAGTGCCTCTTTGGCCAGTTCAGCATCGATCTGATCGGTTCGTTTCAGACGTGAGAAATTGTGGATCTGTCTCAGGGCGCCTTCAAGTTCTCGGATGTTGGAACTGATATGATCGGCAACGTAATGTAAAGCTTCTTCTTCTATATTAATATGTTCGATCTCTGCACGTTTGGCAAGAATGGCAACACGCGTTTCATAATCCGGAGGCTGAACATCGACGGTCAGTCCGACTTTGAATCGTGAAATCAGTCGTTCCTCAACACCGACAATATCCTTCGGCGGCTTATCGGATGAAATAACGATCTGCTTCTTATTCTCATACAGCGTGTTAAATGTATGGAAAAATTCTTCCATTGTACTGTCTTTGCCTGCAATGAACTGAATATCATCGATCAGCAGCATGTCAACATTGCGGTATTTGTTCTTAAAAGCTTCCTGCGTTTTGTTCTTGATCGCCGAGATCAGTTCATTGGAGAATGTTTCGGTTGTTGTATATACAATTCTGAAATCAGGATTATAGGAAAGAATATAATGCGCAATGGAATGCATCAAATGGGTTTTACCAAGTCCAACACCACCGTAGATAAACAGCGGGTTGCCATAATCACCAGGTTCAGACGCAACAGCCAAAGCCGTAGCATGTGCCAGTTCATTATTCTTGCCGACAACAAATGTATCAAATGTATAATTTGGATTCAATGTTTTGTTGGCCGCATTGGACGAAGTTGCAGCCGTTTTTTTCTCTGGCTGTAAAACATGGTTGTCGTCGAGTTTATCTAATTCTTCGCTGGTCGTGATGCTGACATCGTAATCATCATTAAAATACTCTGAAATGGTCACTTTCAGAGGTTGTTCGAACTTTTTCTTTATATAGCTGCTCATCTGAGCGAGTCCGTCATTAATGAGTACTGTGACTGTTTTGCCATTGACTGAATAAACAGACAGAGGTTTTACCCATGTATTAAATGCAACAGAGGAAATGTCATGTTCTTTTTTCATAATATCAAGTATTTCGTCCCAGTGTTCTCGAATTATATTAATCACGATAATCCCCCTAATTATAGTTTACTTATCTATAATTCTATAACATTTAAAATTATTTCGCAATGCTTTGAGTGAAAATTTTAAAAGAAATGGTGGATAACTTTTATCCACCGATGTGAATAAAGTGGATATAAAAAAGGTAGATTGACATAAAATGTTTCATAAATGTTACAATTGTATGTACGGTGAATAACTTATTCAAGTTATTCACACCATTCAAATGTGCATAAATACAGGAAAAATTGGATTTCGGGGATAATAGTCCACAAGTTATCCACAAGTTATCCACATTTTGTGGATAAAAT
>CAYURX010000079.1:0-6227 GCA_964447245.1 uncultured Coprococcus sp.
CTTAAAACATTATCTGATAAACGTAAAAACGAATGTCAGTAATGCCAGAATGAACATTCCAAAAGCCATTAAATCTTTGAAATCAAAGTTATGGTTCTTCCTATTCATCAGCACCACCCCCATCCTATGTAAGAATAGAGGTCAGCCACCCTGTAACACGGTTGTTCGTGCTTCAAATTATACCATATCTCCTCTTTTAGCTCAATATGATACATTTTTATCGCACTTACATCCCATTTCCCATAACGTCTATAAAATTATCTGTTTCTATCTCACAATTTCTGTCTTTCAGGTAATTTTTCTGTCTCTTAAGCGACACCCCTTGCACCTTTCGCCGCCTTCATCTATACTTAAATCAGTCAAAGCAAAAGGAGAATAAAGGCATGCCAGATATTGCAATTTGTGACGACGATCAAATGACACAATTAAAAATGAAAGAGTACCTGAAAGATTTTGAAAAGCTTTTTTGCATTGATGTGTACAATAGCGGCGAGGCACTTCTGGCCGCCGGGAAAAATTATGATTTTATCTTTCTTGACATTGATATGAGAGGAATTTCAGGCATTGATACTGCGCGTATGCTTCGCCAGAAAGATAAAAAAGCCAAAATCATCTACGTTACGGCCTATGAGGATTTCCGCGACTATGCCTTTTCTGTCCATGCCTTTGCCTACCTGGTAAAGCCCGTGAATCGTGAAAAGATACAGGCCATTCTCCGTGAAGCGCTGGAATATACTGAGACCGAAGAAACCGGACCTTCCATCTGTTTTCATACCGACCAGGGCCTTTTGGATATTGAGGTTCAAAACATCTGCTATTTTGAGTATCAGAACCGGAAGCTGCGCATGGTCACAGTATCCGGGGAATACCTGATTGCGGACAGCATGCACCATATGGCTCAGCGCATGGAAACCTACGGCTTTCTCATGCCTCATAAAAGCTTTATTGTGAACCTGTATCACATCAAAAATCTAAAGGGCTATGATATTTTCATGACCGATGGCAGCACTCTCCCGCTTTCCCAGAAGAAATCTTCTTCTTTCAGGAAAAAGCTGGCAAGTTATCTGGCTTCCCGTATTTAAATAACGGCCGCCGTCACCTGTCATACTGCATACAAAGAAAAGGAGCCGCAAATGTTCTGGGCAATATTGAATCTTCTATTAAGTATTCTTGAAACAACTGTGATCTGGCGGGGTCATTACCGTTTTATGAAAGTCAACAGCCGCACCATTTACCGCAGAAAATGCTGGTATATCATCAGCTTCATCATGGCTGGTATTGTCTTTCTTCTTGTTTCTGCCTTCCTGCCTGACAGCTGGATGGGACCCACCCTGCTATTTGTCCTGCCGGTGATACTTGGTTTCCTTCTCTTTCACAGGAAAATACTGCCCCTGATCCTGGACATTCTCTTTTCAGGGGTCTTATTGATCGGCATGGAATGCGGCATTTATATTTTTAATATTGTCCTGTTACATACGGGTATACAGATTTTTCCCAATCTGGCCTGTGTCGGATGTATCGCTATGCTGATAAAAATTATCATTATTTTGATTTTATCAAACGCCATGGTTTACTGGAAAAAGGTTCATTCAAGCGGCGCCCTGTCCCTGGGGCAAACGCTTTCCGTTCTGGTTCTTCCCCTGTTTTCCGTATTTTTCATGTATGCCATCATGCGGATGCAGATTATATACACACAACTTTACGGCGTCTGGCTCGTGCTGGCAACAATGGCTGCTCTCCTGTTACTGAATATTTATTTTCTGTATCTGTTTAGCTATCTGTTCCGGGTCAATAAGCTTGAACAGGAAATGCAGATCATTCAATTGCAAAATGAATTACAGTACCGTCATTATGAAGAACTTGAAAGGAAATATCGGGAATCCAGAAAAATCCTTCATGATATGAAGAATCATCTTCAGGCTGTTGAACAGCTTTATGAAGGCCAGGGTCAAAGAGCCGGGGACAATTATGTGCAGGATCTTTATCATATGATCAACGTCCTTGGTGAAAAATATTACAGCGCCAATCCGATGCTGAATATTATTCTGAATGAAAAACTGAATCAGGCTGAAATGGCAGGCATTCAGGTGAAGGCCGAAGTGGGTGATGTGGATTTTAATGACATAAAAGATATGGATATCACCACCATTTTCGCCAATCTGCTGGATAATGCCATTGAAGCTGCCAGCCAATGCGGCAGCGGCAGTACACGGCCATGGCTGGAACTTAAAATCGATAATGTACAGGATTTTCGTGTGATTAAATTACGCAATGCCGTCACACCGCCCGGCCATCTGTCCGGTACTCAAAATACGACTGCAAATACCAGGACCCGTCTCCCCCATATGGGCCTTGGCCTGATCAATGTCCAACAGACGATCAACAAATATAATGGCAGTTTTGAGCAAAGCAAAACTACAAAAGAATACTGCATCACCGTCATTTTTCCAGGAAAGGAGGTCTAATATGCTGCCTGTCATTCTCTCATTCATTGTCTGCGCAGGCATCCCCGCTGCAGGGGCCATCTATTTTCTGCGCCGCAGGGACGGTACATTTTTAACATTTATCACCGGAATTTCAGGCTTTTACATTTCACAGCCGGTCCTCAGAATACCGCTGATACAATTGCTGATGCACAACAGTACAACTTTCGCCCTGCTGCCTTACACAAGTATAATTCTTTATTACCTTTTTGCCGGTTTTACAGCGGGACTTTTCGAGGAATCCGCCCGTTATATCGGACTGAAAATATTCAGAAAAGGACATACGGCCTGGATGGACGGTATGGCCTACGGTCTCGGTCACGGCGGCTGCGAGGCCGCCTGGTTGTTCTTTACCCAGGTGGTGCCGTTGGCCGGACAGGGTCAGGCCGGATTCGGAGTCGTTATCGGCTCATGGGAGCGCCTGTTCACCATCATGATACAGATCGGCCTGAGTTTTATTGTTCTTCACGCCGTCAAAACCGGTCAAAAACGCTATGTGCTGCTGGCCATTGCCCTCCACACCCTGATCGATTTTCTTATTGTTATCGGTAATATCTGGATCGTGGAAGGTCTGATTGCCATCGAAGGCTTAATTGCCATCATACTTGTTCTAAAAAGCAAAAAGAAAGAAACAGAAAGGAAAGGTATTGAATCATGAAAAGAAAAACATTGATGTCCTTATTATTCATTCTCACTGTTATCATCGGTCTGCTGGCCGGATGCGGCAGCAAAAATAAACTGGCGGATGCCTTTGATGAGGCCACAGTCAAAGAACAGGCCATGGCCGACATCAAAATGGCGGAATCCAATGATTTCACAGGCTGGCAGGCCCGCTTTGCACCGGAACTCCAGTCCGACGTCACCGAAGACAGTTACAGCGCTTATCTAAAGACACTGGAAAACTATGGTACATTTAAAGAATTCGGCAAATCCGCCATTGTCGGTCAGGAACAAAACGGTATCAACTACGCCGTCATTGTCATTATCTGCAAACACGAAGGCGGCGATATTCAATATACCATTGCCTACGACGAAAATATGAATCTCGTTCAATTTACCATCTAGTCGATCATTTTCTGCACAGCCGCTCATGCATCAACACCATAAGTACCAATATCAACAGTAGATAAAACGGCAGCAGCGATGCGCTGATGACTCTGGCCAGCACACCAAACAGAGGCGGCATCAGGCATGATCCCACATAGGCGCTGGCCATCTGCACGCCTATGATCGCCTGTGATTTGTCAGCACCAAAATAAGCCGGGGTTGAATGGATAATGCATGGATAGATGGGCGCGCAGCCCAATCCCAGCAATACAAATCCCACAATCGCCGCCATATTTCCCACAGGCAAAAAAAAGATGAGGATTCCGGCGGCAATAATGGCCTGTCCCAGACGGATCATATTAACATCATTCAATTTCATTGTTAAAAAACCGCTGGCCGCACGTCCAATGGTAATTCCCATATAAAACATACTGGCAAATCCGGCCGCCGTTTCTTCTGTCATACCCCTTACAAGCACCAGATAACTGCTGGCCCACTGTCCCGCTGTCTGCTCCAGGGCACAGTAACAGAAAAAGGTAATGATGACAGATTTAACTCCCGGAATAGATAAAATCCGTCTCAGTGTCAGCGGTTTTGTACTGCCGGCTGTGTCCGTATGGATGCCATCAGCCTGGGCGCGCCGCTTCCACAGCGGAACCCATGATGTACGGACCAACGGAAGCCCCCACTCCCCACATGCAATGAAGCCAGCTCATATGACGGCTGGCATAGTGCAGCGCCACATAATTGTTCAGAGCAGCATCAACGCCGCCTGCTCCCAGGCCATAAGGAATCGCCCATACACAGAGCATCCAGAATGAATGGCTGAAGGAAAATCCAAATAGAGCCGCCGCTGTCATGGCCACACTCACGCCCGTCACCATTCCCGCGCCAAATTTCTTCGTCATGCGGTCGCTTTGCAGGCTGGAAATAATCGTCCCCGCCGATATGATCATGGAAACGATCCCCATATAAGAAACCGGTGCCGCAAACTCATTGCACATCACAGGCCATGCGGACCCCAGCAGCGAATCCGGCAATCCAAGACTGATAAATGACAAATAAATCACTGCCAATAGCAGATGTATCATAAGATCCCTCTCCCGTATCAAAAGTTTTTTCTTATCAGGTTGCAAAACCTGCGTATTGTGTCATATAAAGCTCATAATATTTGCCCTTTTGAGCCAGCAGCGCATCATGATTGCCGTACTCGACGATCCTGCCGCTGTCCATGACCACAATCAGATCCGAATCCCGGATTGTAGATAATCTATGAGCAATGACGATGCTGGTTCGTCCCTGCATGGCCAGATGCATGGCACTCTGGATCGCTTTCTCTGTCCGGGTATCCACATTGGATGTCGCTTCATCCAAAATCAAAATTTCCGGATCAGCGACAAAGGCACGGGCAATCGCCAATAGCTGTCGCTGTCCCTGGCTGATATTGGCACCGGCCGCTGTCAGTTCTGTGTCGCACCCTTTTGGCAGCGTACGCAGCAGTTCTTCACAGTGACTCATGCGCACTGCCCGTTCAAGCTGTTCCTCGTGGGCATCCTCATTGGCATACAGCAGATTATTGCGAATCGTATCCGCAAACAGCACCGTGTCCTGCAAAACGATCGCTATTTTTTTACGCAGACTTTTCCGATTGATCTCTGCAAGCTTTTGATGACCGATTCTGATTTCTCCGCTGTCTATATCATAAAAACGCATAAGCAGATTTACAACTGTTGTTTTCCCGCTGCCGGTGGCCCCTACCAACGCCACTTTCCTTCCAGACGGAACTTTCAAAGTAAAATCCTGAATCACAGGATGTCCCGGTACATAAGAAAAGCTGACGTTTTGGAAAGTTACGGCCGCTTCTTCGCCTTCGGCCCAGTCATCCCCATCCATTGCTTCATCTGTCTCATCCAGCACATAAAAAACCCGCTCAGCTCCGGCAATTGCCGTCTGAAGCTGCCCATATATTTGCGCAAGCTCGTTGATTGGACGGCTGAACTGTTTCGCATAAACTATAAACGCGGAAATAATTCCGACGGAGATCAGACCCCGGATTGCAAAATATCCGCCGAACGCCGCAATAATAACAAAACCAATATTCCCGATACAATTCATGACCGGCCCCATGATGCCGCTGCTGGCATCCGTGCGGATACCTGCTTTTGTCAGAGAATCCGATGTTGCGCAGAATTCTTCAACAGTTGCCTCCTGATGATTGTAAGCCACCACCGTGCGGTAGCCGGAAATCATTTCCTCAACCGTACCGTTCAGCTGCCCTAAAAGCTGCTGCCGTTTTCTGGAAAACCGGCGCACTTTATTCGATAAAATTTTAGTTGCAAGCAAAGTCAGCAGAACCGTTGCACAGCTTAATAACGCCAGTTCCCAGCAATAATACAGCATGATGGCAGCAGTTCCGATAATTGTCAGCACACCGGAAAACAACGATGGCAGCGACTGAGAAACGGTTGTGGAAATATTCTCAATATCATTGGTCATACGACTCATCACATCCCCATGGGAATGTGTATCCAGATAACGAATGGGCAAATCCACGATCTTACCAAATAATTCCTCTCTCATTCTCCTGACAATGCGCTGACTCAGCCGGGCACTGATCACCCCCTGAAACAACTGGCATCCACTGTAAAACAAATAGATCACCAGCATCAGCGTCAGCGTACTGGCAAGACTGCCTTT
>CAYURX010000079.1:6327-12368 GCA_964447245.1 uncultured Coprococcus sp.
CACTTTTCTGCAAAACCATGGCAATCTTGTCTCTTAAAATCTGCTGCTTATATTCCCTCACGTCCACGCCATCTACCAGAATTGTTCCTTCTGTCACATCATAAAATCTGGGAATCAGATTCACCAGAGAAGATTTCCCGCAGCCGGTAGCCCCCATGACTGCCACTGTTTCCCCAGGGTAGATCGTCAGATTGATATGTTTTAAAATCGTCTGAGAACTGCCCGGATACGCAAAGGATACATCCCTGAACTCAATCCGGCCCTGCATTTCTCCTTTGCCGTCAAAATTGCCATCCTTAATTTGCGGCTGACTGTCCAAAATTTCTTTCATACGCTTCCAGGATGCAACGCCGCGGGAAATACCCTGAAACAGCATCACCAGTCCTAAAATGCCATTGAGAAGCTGTGTCGTATATGTAATCGCCGCCATAATATTCCCCGGTGTTGCCGTTCCTTTGCCGACCTCATAAGAACCCGTCAGCAAAATAACGGTCACCACCAGATACATCAGGGCATTGACCACAGGATTCATAAACGCAAAAATTGTCAGTATCCTGAGCTGGGATTTGATCAATGCGTCGTTTGCCTTACCAAAGCGTGCCTTCTCATAGATTTCCCGGACACAGGCTTTGATCATGCGGATACCGGAAACATCCTCCTGCATGATGGTATTGATACCGTCCAGCTGCGCCTGCAATTTTCCAAACAGCGGATTCGCTTTATTCAGGCAAAAGGCCATACATCCCACAATAAAAGGAAACGCACACAGCACGATCAACCCAAACTCCCGGTTCAGGCGAAACATAAAATAGATACTCCCAAACATTAGCATAGACGTACGAATCATTCCCCTTACAAACAGAGATATATAATTCTGTACCTGTGTCACATCGTTTGTCACACGCGTTACAAGTGAACCTGTACCGAATGCATCAACCTGCGGGAAAGAAAATGTCATTATTTTTCGAAATGCATCTTTCCGCATTTCATTGCCAATATTCTGTCCGGCCATGTGGGCAAATATATTGTTCACGGAACCACAGAATCCTCCAAAAAGAACAAGTACGCCCATCTTCAGTCCCAGCGACCAGATTAAATTCATATCGCCCACGCCGCCGTTTGTAACGCCTAATACCCCGTCATCCACAATCCGGCTCATGATTTCAGGCTGAAACAGGTCCATCAAAACCTCGCCAAACATAAACACGGCTGCTATGACTGCAAAATGCAAATACTGCTTAATATATTTCCACATTTCTATTACCCGTATCATTTGCGGCCATGCGGTCTGCAGTCCTTTGCGCTTCTTTGTGATTGTACTGTTCATCCCAGGATGCATTGATTTTTTCCAAAAGCCCCAGCAGCACTTTCCGTTCCGACTCTGTCAGGCAGGCAAACATTTTTTCATGGCGCTGCTGACGTTTTTCATAGGCTTCATCCGCAGCCGCCGCTCCTGCATCCGTCAAATACATATCGGCTGTTCTTCGGTCTGTCTGACTTGGGATCCGCCTGACCAATCCGGCCGCCTCCAGTTTCCCAATGACTTCACTGGCGGAGCCAGGCTGGATGCCCAGATATTCCGTCAATTCACACTGCTTAATAACTCCGTTTTCTTTCAGTACGATCAGAATCCTCTTTTGGCTTCCTTTTCCTTCAGAAATATGGCGCATGGTATGACTGATATTCCAAAAATTTTGAATCAGCTTATTATTCACATCAAATGATTCATACCGCTTAAACATACATTATTCCACTCCTTTCATTAAGGTACCTTGATTATTTTACACCCTTTTCGCAAATAATCAAGGTACCTTATTAGTTGGAGGCAGACAAGCATGATGTTTACATACATAATAGGTTGTTTTTCCGTCAAGCAGATGATACTCCTCTGTCCCTTCCGGTATGATTTGAATGTCCGCATAAAGCGGCAGCCCCGGCAGAATATTTGCAGCCGTATCCCCCCGCGCCGGAACAACTTTGATCTGCTGCGGCGGATACTCATACATCAATAATGCAATGAGAAACATACAATAACCGGCCGGATCATCCGCAGCCGACTCCGACATAAAGGCCAATTGCCGTCTTGCCATTTGATCATAATACTGCCGGTTCAAAAAACGCTCTCCATCTGTAAGCTGCGACAGACGCACAAGCACATAGGCCATGACTGAATTTCCCGAAGGCAGCGCGCCATCATAGGTCTCCTTTGGCCGCATGAGCAGCGGGCTGTTTTCCTTACCGTACAAAAAATAACCGCCCTCATCATCTCCAAACTGCCGCATGGCCTCACCACAGATCTGTTTTGCCCGTTCCAGATAGGCCGTTTTTGAAGTCGCTTCATACAGGCTGATCAATGCAGCCGAATAGCAGGCATACTCATCCAGAAAACCTTTGACCAAACGGACCTGATTACGGCAGCTTACATATAAAATATCGCCGTCAGTCAGATGTTCCTCAATAAACTTATGGCAATTTTCCGCCGCAAGCAAATAGCATTCCCTGCCCGTGGCTCTGTACAGCATCGACATGGCGCAGATCATCCATGCGTTCCATGAAGTAAGAATTTTGTCATCCAGATGAAGCGCCATGCGTTTTCTGCGGTAATCATAGAGCAGCTTTCTTTCCTGCTCAAAGGTTCTGGACGCAGCATTGCCATTCATAAGATTCAATAGATTTGGAATATTGCTGCCCCCAAAATTACCCTGTTTCGTGATCCCGAAATGCCGGCAAAAGTTCTCTCCTTTTTCCCGACCGAGAATGCTGCATATTTCCTCATAATCCCAGACATAAAATTTGCCTTCCACACCTTCACTGTCCGCATCCTGAGCCGAATAAAATTCACCGTCTCTGCCCGTCATTTCCCTCAATATATAATCGGCTGTCTGCTCGGCCGTATCAAGAAAAAACCTGCTGCCGGACATTTTGAATCCCGCAGTATACGCCATCATAAGCAGCGCATTATCATAAAGCATTTTCTCAAAATGAGGTACCAGATAACGGGCGTCCGTAGAATACCGCGAAAATCCATATCCGATATGGTCAAAAATACCGCCCCGCCGCATCTGCTCCAGCGTTATTTTCGCCTGTTCAAAAGCTGCCGTCCGGCCGGTCATTTCCGAATATAGCATGAGAAACAGCAGATGGTGAGGCGTTGGAAATTTCGGCGCCTGCCCAAACCCGCCATGCACCCGGTCAAAACTGCGGTCAAATATCTGTGCCGCTCTTTCAGGCAGGTCATAATTGATGGCAAAGCCGTCCGCCCCCGTCTCCATCTGCGCCCCATCCTCATCATTCTTATTGATATTGACATTGGCCTTCATTTTGGTCTTCATTTTGGCATTCACATATTCAATCAGATGTTTTGCCGATTCCAGCAGTTCGTCCCTTTTTTCCTTCCATGCATCTGCGATCACAAGAAGCAGATCGCCAAATCCTGTCATGCCATTCCGGGATATCGGTGGAAAATAGGTCCCTGCAAAAAAAGGTTTCTGATCCGCAGTCATAAAAATACTCATGGGCCAGCCGCCGCTCCCGGTGAGCGCCTGGCAAACTGTCATATAAACGCTGTCGATATCGGGCCGCTCCTCCCGGTCAACTTTCACAGATACAAAATATTTATTCAGGATTTCCGCTATCTCCGCATTTTCAAAACTTTCATGGGCCATGACATGACACCAGTGACAGGTGCTGTAACCGATACTCAAAAATATGGGCTTATCCTCACGCATGGCCTTTTCAAAAGCTTCGTCACTCCAGGGATACCATTCCACAGGATTTTCGGCGTGCTGTAATAAATAAGGACTGCTTTGGTCTTTCAAATGGTTGCTCATAAGTTCTCCCTTCCATGATCACCGCTGCCTCAAATATGTTTGCATTTTCAAACGGTGATCATTTGCCAACTTCATAAATATTCTGTACAGTTGGCGACAATTTATTACACCAAACCAATCCGCCTGTATGAAAAATGACAATGATCTGAAACAGGACAATAAGCGCGGCCGCCGACACATATTTCCATCCCAGGATATAGTTTCTGCCAAAGGGCAATGCATGCAAAAATTCCGCCGTATGGCCTTCTTCTTCCTTTGAGAGCATGGCAGCACCCGTCATAGCCGCAAACATGGCCCCGCCGACAGCAAATATGAGCGCGACTTCCGTTGCGTAAAAACCTTCCATTGTATCAAGACTTAAGCGATCCAGTCCAAGGGCCGTTGAAAATGCCCCCATCTGCGCATAGACCTCCGACATCTGTTCCATCGTATCCGCAAGTCCTTCATACAATAAGATACACCCAAAATTGATGATGCCGATACAGAATGACCAGATACATAATGCTTTCATATTTATTTTTAATTCATGCTTTAACAGTATCATTTTCACACCTGTCCCTTTCATGCAAACATTATGCATAATAATGCATAAACAATTCCTCCAGTGACGGTTCTTCGATCAGCAGATCATCCACTGCTCTTTCCTGCAGCTTTGCAACCAGTTCTCTCATCTCTCCGGCATAGGAAAATTCCTCCATTTCCCCGTTTTCCCACACTTTCACACGCCGCAGATTAGATTGAAACAGATTTTCCACCGAATCGGCTTTCAGAAGTTCCCCTTCCTTGATAATGGCTGCATGTCTGCAATAGCGCCTGACCTCCGGCAGCACATGAGAAGATAAAAAGCAGGTCGTCCCCGGTGCTTCCCATAATTTTTTGTCAACTGATGGATCTCAATGGCCATTTTCATTTCACTCATGGGCCTCTCCCTTCTTGTATGTTTCCAGCATTGCATTCAGATTTTCCGTATCGATCCTTCTTTTAATTTTATTGCATAAAAATACACATAAATACATAAGGATAATAAAAACAAAAAACAGAACCGTCACCCACAGGTTCTTCCCGAACCAGTTAAATACCAGGGATACAATTGTATACAAAACGGTACATACGAACAGTCTGGCGATTTCTCCCGGTCCAAGACGCTCCGCCTCATCAAAGCTGTCAAACAGATAGACCTGCAGATAAGCGATGCCATAAGCCGTCCATATCATTTCCCACATATGCAGCATGGGAATCGCATCGGCCCTCAGAATAAACAGATAAGCACATTCAAAAAACAAAATGCAGCAAAAATAGAGACAGGCTTTATATTCAATGGCAATCTCCCGGCCCAATGCCTTCCTTAGTTTATTCTTCATTTCCGTTCCCTCCTTTCAGTATTTGCCGCAGCTCCTTTGCGTATTTTCTGGAAATGATCACCTGTTCCCCATTCTCCATGGTGGCACGGATGCGGCTGCATGGTTCACTTTTTAAATGATGAATCTTGTATATGTTCAGTATCATAGATTTCGAGCAGCGGAAAAATCCCCGGCGGCCATAACATATCTCCAACGCTCTGAGACTCTCCGGCACCCTTGCCACCCGGTCTTCCAGATAGGCATAGGTGATACCGTCCACATTTTCCATATAATAAATATGCTCCGGCCGCAGCAGCAGCGTCTGTCCTTCCCAGTAAGCCTGGATCCTCTGCTCTGACCCCTGTGCAATGGCTGCAATCGCTTCAATCTGTTCATTCATCTCACGATACCGGACGATGACCTCATCTTCCCCCTCCTGTATCCGTGTCAGCTCTAATTTCATGAAATTCTTCCGCCTTTCTGCCGCAATCACTTCTATATCTATATTCTCTATCGTACCATGTTCTCATGATCTTGCAATGGTTCTGCCCGCAAGATGCACTTTTTCGCCCTTAAAATGCACAAAAAGAAATAGTCGTCCTACCCTGAGAAAGTAAACGGCTATTTCACAGTTCAATATTTTCGCCAGAGTGGGTGAATTGCGCTCACCTTCCGCTGTCCTTTTACTATATTATGCTACCATGCAAACGATTTGTCAAACGGACACCAGTCTCAAAGCGATAAAAAAGATATTTCGAACAAGTACATTCTGAAACTCGTTTACTTAATCACCTTATTCCTTTGTTCTTCCTTCAACAGAGCTTCAAACGCATCATAAGACATGGCACCGAGGTCAGCGCCTGAACGATGG
>CAYURX010000080.1:0-12348 GCA_964447245.1 uncultured Coprococcus sp.
TTATGCCAGGGCCTGCGGCGTCAATGGCAAAAGGAGTATGGTCGTGCATCTTGCAGGAACCGATCCCGATGGCTGGGAGAGGGATGGACGGCCGGAAGGAATCATCGGACATCCGGTGATCTGGGAACTGCATATTAAAGATTTTTCCAATGACTGGCGCAGCAATATCCGCGAGGAATGGCGGGGACGGTATCCGGCATTTACAGAGAGCGGGACGACCCTGGAGGGGAAAGGAGAATTTCCGACCTGTATGGATTATATCAGGCGGCTTGGCGTGACCTATGTGCATTTGCTTCCGGCCTTTGATTACGGTTCCGTCGACGAGGAACATCCGGAGCGGCATCAATTTAACTGGGGGTATGATCCGGTTAATTATTATGTGCCGGAAGGTTCTTATGCAACGGATCCGTGGGATGGCCATGTGCGCATCCGGGAGTTCAAAGAAATGGTCATGGCGCTGCACAGAGCCGGAGTCGGTGTGATCATGGATGTGGTATTTAACCATACTTATGTAAGGGATTCCGCGCTGCAGCGGAGTGTACCGGGGTATTATTACCGTATGTATGAGGACGGGACCTGGGCCAATGGTTCGGCCTGCGGCAATGATACAGCCAGCGAACGTCCAATGTTTGGCAAGTATATGGCGGATTGTGTCTGTTACTGGGCGCGGGAATATCATATTGATGGTTTTCGTTTCGACCTGATGGGGCTGCACGATGTCAACACGATGAATATGATCAGGCGGCGGCTGGATGAATTGCCGGGAGGAGAAAATATTCTGATGTACGGTGAACCATGGGCCGCGTCGGGAACCGCCTGGGAAAATATGGCTTATCCGGCAGATATGAACAATTTGCAGATGCTTGACGAGAGAATCGCCGTTTTTTGTGATAAAACGAGGGATGCTCTCAAAGGAAGCCCTTTTTATGATATGGAAACGGGCTATGTCAGCGGCAATTCAGAGACGGTCATGTCATGGAAACCGCATATTGAAGCGGCTGTCTGTGCCTGGTGCAAAAAAGAAGGCGATATGCACTTGCTGCACCCAAAAGCGCCGCGTCAGATTGTTAATTACGCGTCGGCCCATGATGACAGGACTTTATGGGATAAACTGGTGGTCTCCGTAAAAGAGGAGCCGGATTATACGATCATGGATAAGGAGATCCTTCAGATGAACAAAATGACGGCGGGGATCGTGATGACCTGCCTTGGTATTCCGTTTTTGATGGCCGGTGAGGAATTCGGAAGGACAAAGCTGGGCTGCGCAAACAGCTATAATCAGCCGCCGCAGCTGAATGAGCTGGACTGGCAGAGGGCTTTTGATTACAGGGAACTGGTGGATTACTATCGTTTCCTGATTGCCCTGCGCCGGGAACTGCCGCTTCTTGAAAAATCCGGTCCGGATGCGGCAGAGCGTATCTGTTTTCTGGAGCGGCAAGATGCCATTATTGGCTTCCTGCTGAGTGAAGAACCTTCGGGACGAAAGTGGCAGAGGGCCGTTGTTTATTATAATCCTTATGAGTACAGCGAGAAAGTTTCGCTGCCGCCGGGCCAGTGGCGGCTTTTATCCGACGGTGTACAGGCGTATCATCCGGTTGGTGTGAATGTGAAAGACAGCGTGATCATTCTCGAAGCAAAATCGGTGACTATTTTAGGTGAGAGATAAGGGGGAGTGCGAAATGGAATCAAAGAGGGCAAGCGGTATCCTGCTGCCGGTCAGCAGTTTACCCTCAAAATACGGGATCGGATGTTTTTCAAAAAGTGCCTATGTATTTGTCGATCAGTTGAAGGTGGCCGGGCAGAGCTACTGGCAGATCCTGCCGTTGGGGCCGACCAGCTACGGGGATTCTCCCTATCAGTCATTTTCAACTTTTGCGGGGAATCCGTATTTCATCAGTCTTGAAGATCTGATTGAGGAGGGAGTCCTTGAAAAGGAAGAATGTGAGGCGGTCGATTTTGGCTCTGACCCGGCCTGTGTGGATTACGGCAAATTATACGCCGGACGTTTTAAATTACTGCGAAAAGCCTATGAACGCAGCAAAATTTATGAAAATGAAGAATTTAAAGAATTTTGCGCAGTTCATGGCTGGTGGCTGGATGATTATGCGCTTTTTATGGCCATCAAAGATCATTTTGACGGCAAGAGCTGGATCGAGTGGCCTGAGGATATCCGTCTGAGATGGGGCTATGCCCTTGATTATTACCGGCGTGAACTTTATTATGATGTTGAATTCTATAAGTATCTTCAGTTTGAGTTCCGCAAACAGTGGCTGCTTCTAAAAGCATATGCCAATCGTCAGGGCATCAGGATAATTGGTGATATTCCGATTTATGTGGCTTTTGACAGCGCGGATACATGGGCCGGACCGGAACTGTTCCAACTGGACGAGAAAAATATTCCGGTGGCCGTGGCCGGATGTCCTCCGGATGCTTTTTCTGCAACGGGACAATTATGGGGAAATCCACTCTATCGTTGGGATTATCACCGTGCGCAAGGCTATGACTGGTGGGTGAAACGTATTGCACATTGTTTTGATTTGTATGATGTGGTGCGTATCGACCATTTCCGTGGCTTTGATGAGTATTACGCCATCCCTTACGGTGATCTGACGGCAGAAAACGGTCATTGGGAAAAAGGGCCGGGCATGGAACTGTTCCATGCAGTCCGGCAGCGCCTTGGAGAGAGAAAGATTATTGCGGAAGATCTGGGCTTTATGACGGATACGGTGCGGGCTCTCGTAAAAGACAGCGGTTATCCGAATATGAAAGTGCTGGAATTTGCATTTGACTGCAGGGACACGGGCTCAGCCAGCGATTATCTGCCCCATAATTATGACAGAAATTGTGTTGTGTATACAGGTACCCATGATAATGAAACGCTTGCTGGATGGTACAGGAATATTCTGCCGGAGGAACGGAAAATGATCCGGAACTATGTACACAATCAGAAAGTGGCGGATAAGTGGATGTACAAGGAGATTATCTGCCTGGCCATGGGCAGCGTTGCGGATATATGTATCATTCCGATTCAGGATTATTTTGGTTATGATAATCGTGCCCGTATGAATACACCGTCAACGCTGGGCGGTAACTGGCAATGGCGGCTGACCGAAGGGGAAATCACACCGGAGCTGCTGGTAGAAATCAGAGACTATACAAGGATATATGGCCGGTTGGCTGATTAGCGGTGCCGGAGGCGGTATTGATACGGCGTAGTGCCATAATACCGTTTAAACAGCCGGATAAAATACGAGTGATTTTCAAAACCGGTGGCCTCGGAGATGGCAAGGACAGTTTCATCGGTATCGGTCAATAGTTCGGCAGCCTTTTTCAGGCGGCAATTATTCAGGTATTCCACAAAGGTGGTGCCGGTAAATGATTTAAAAAATTTCATAAAGTAGGAGGAGCTGTAGCCGCAGATGGCTGCAGCTTCCCTCAGGGAAATCGGTTTCATATAGCTGCTGTCGAGGTATCGGAGCAGCTCTTTCATTTTCTGAATATGCGTTTTTGGCGTCGAACCGGGGAGATGATGGATGGGTTCAGTGTGCAGCGGTTCCATGAGCCAGAAAATGGCAAACAGGTGGGATTTGATCAGGAGCCAGGTGCGGTTGTCATGCCGCTGCATACATCCGGCCAAGGCCATTAAATGGCGGCCCAGTTCCCCGGCGGCCGGATGGCTGGCCAAAAGGACCGGAGGCAGCAGTACCGTGCCGTCCATATAGGGCTGCAGATTCTTTACAAAGCAGTTGTCCTTATCTTCGGTGCTGCCAAGGAGGCAGAGATCAAATACGATATTATAGTAGACAGCCTCCTGATCGGCTACCTGGTCAATGGCATGGAGCATTCCCGGCATAATGAAGGCGATATCCCCTTCATTGAGCGTATAGGGCGTTGTATTGATGGTCACAATGCAGCGGCCTTTTTGCACGATGATAATTTCCATTTCATCATGCCAGTGCAGCGGATAATTGCAGATAAAGCGGGGGATCTGTGTAAAATAAACGACAAATGGGAATTCGTTTTTGCCATGCTGTTTTTTTTCATATTTTGATACTTTATCAATGGTTGGTAAAGACATTGGCCGCCTCCTGACTATTTTGGTGAGAGTGGGATTGTGTTATAAAATAGCCTACATTTTGCAAGATTTTTAGATTATTTTATTATATACTGCGATTATTATAGGAAATTTATGGCTTTGTGTCAAGCAATATGGAGGGTGGCAGAGTATGAAAAAGAACTTATGGCAGCTAACGATCCCAATTTTTATAGAGACAATGATGATGTCACTCATGGGCAGTATGGATGTGGTGATGCTGTCAAAATTCAGTGATGACGCGGTGGCGGCTGTCAGTGTGGCCAATCAGGTCATGTTTCTGATTCAGGTTATGGCCTGTATCGTCACAACAGGGTGCGGGATTCTGTGTGCGCAGTATATTGGAGCAGGGAAAAGGCAGGAGGAGCAGAATCATTTGATTGCGGCCTCTATTATTATGAATACGGGTGTTGGTGTGGTGTTGACCGTGGTTTTGGCAGTTTTTCATCCGGTATTTTTAAGAGTTCTGAATCTGGAGGGTGATGCCCTCGGTTATGCAGAGGATTATGTGTGGATCGTCAGTCTGTTTATCTGGGGACAGATGGCCTTATCCGCTTTTTCGACCATTTTGCGCGCTTATGGAAAAGCTTCCCAGTGTATGGTTGTGTCTTTCTCAATGAACCTGGCAAATGTCGGACTCAATTACCTGCTGATTTTCGGCAAGTGGGGATGTCCGGCGCTCGGAATCAAAGGTGCCGCTATTGCAACGGTTATTGGGAGAAGTATCGGATTTGTATGCTTTGGCGGTATGCTCTATCGGATGCGCCAAAAGGCCAGCGGGTGGCGTATGATCGGCACAGAGGAAGCAGGCAGAGGGAGATACGGTACGCTTTCGGCTATCCGGGAGCGCGGACGGGATGTTGTCGTTTATGGTCTGCCGGCGGCGGGTGAACAGATCTCCTATAATGTTTCCCAGTTTTTTGTGATGGCTATTGTAACGATGCTGGGAACAAAGACAGTGACGGCCTATTCCTATCTGAATCTGTGCGTAAGTTTTATTTATATGTTCTCAATGGCCCTTGGACAGGGAACGGCCATTATGACAGGATGGAGTATCGGTGCAGGAGATTACAGGCAGGCGGACAGACAATGCCGTTTTTCGGGTTGGTGTTCCCTTGTGGTGAGTATGGCCATTATGCTGGTTGTCTGTATTTTCCGGCATTCGGTTTTTGCTTTGTTTACCGGGGACAAAGAGATTTTAACAATGGCCTGCGCGGTTTTTCTGGTTAATTTTGTAAGAGAGGCCGGACGCAGTCAGAATCTGGTTTATGTCAATGCGCTGCGGGCTGCCGGGGATGTGCGATTTCCTTTTTATTTTGGGGTATTTTCCATGTGGGGATTTTCTGTTGGTATGAGTTATGTGCTGGGTATTAGCCTTGGATGGGGGCTGGCCGGTGTGTGGCTGGCTCTTGGTCTGGATGAGTGCTGCCGGGCGATCGGTATGCATGCGCGCTGGAGAAAAAAATTCGGGCTATCCGCAGAGGTATAGTTGGCAGGTATACGAAAATTATGGTAGAATAGTGTCAGTGACAAATTCTGCAGGAGGGGGAAGTATACCTTATGATTACGCAGGCGAATATAGCGGAATGCTATCGAAAATATAGAGAAAACATGGAGCGGGAGGAACTTATTCAGGAGAACTCCCTGCGGGCACAGGATCAGGAAGGATGGATCGAACGGCTTAAAATGAATGCGCAGATGCAGCGGCATTATTATGTGGAAAATGAAGCGCTGCTCAATTTGTATATCCGTCCGTTTCTTTCCGGAGAGGTGCGGCTGACGGATGCCCTGGCGGCGGAGTTTCATAGGCAGATACAGGATTACCATAATGCCGGTTATGATGATGAACTGCTCTGTGTGGATGTGGCCTATCTTCTGGAAAACTATTTTAAGCGGCATGGAAACCGCAATGGTCTTTTGTGGGCGGCGCATTACCTTGGCAATGTGCTCAATACCTATGATACGGAGGAAGGCTACAAACGGAGTCTGGCGTATTTTGACATTGTTCGGGGCGCGGTAAAGGATTATTTTGATATTGAGGATTGGGAACTGCGCCGGAGTATTCTATTTGCGTATTATAATTATCCGGTCGTCATGATTAATTGCCGCGAGGTAATTGAAATCGGCGAAACTTTGCAGGTACAGGAACAGTTAAAACAGGAAATCGAACGGGCTATTGCCGTCTATGACGATCCGGCTATTCGGGCGCTGGATGGGGACAAATACGATCTGGATGGCCTGAAAAAAGAACTGATCCATGATATTTATGGCAATTGGGTCTGCGGTCTGAAAGGCAATGAGAAGCTGAAGGGGGATTTTGCCCTGCAGGCGGACGCGGTGCTCACGGAGCTGTACCAGCAGAGTCTTGAAGAAAATGCCGATCCCTATGCCATGGTGGATACGATTTACTGTAATTACTGGAAATGCCAGTATGTCTGCGGCAAAATTACGCTGGACACATTTTTTGAAAAGTATCTGGGGTACTGTAAATATATTCAGGAGCATGAGAAATTGGATCCGGAGGATTTTATTAACAGTAACTATTATCATGTGTGTATGTATGATATCCCGAATGTGCTGGATCAGGCGAAGGGCCTTGCGCCTCAGGACAGGCAAGCGGTTCATCAGTATTGCTTTGGAATTTTCCGGGAATTTGTGCGTGAATTGCCAAGAAGACGCAACGCTGGTTATGTGAATGTGGCGGTCATTGATACGCTTTGCCAGATCCTTCCGTATTTGCCGGAGGATTTGTTTGATTTCCGATTCCTGATGGACATCACAGTCAACAGGGATGCGGCGACACTGATCCATTCGATGATCGTGCAGCAGTTGGCACTGAACTGCCTTCGTGCAATTTTGGATCGGAAGCCGGAACTTCTGATCGGAATATTCGGAACGGAGAACGTGCTGGAAGTGCTGGAACTGAGAGGAAAATATGAGACCTTTGTCAGTGAAGCGGCCCTGGTTCACGATATCGGAAAAATCGGGCTGACAAATATTGTCAGCCGGCAGATCAGGAAGCTGAATGAATGGGAACGGGAATGTCTGAGTAAGCATACGATTATCGGATGCAGACTGGCGGACCAGGTTCCCTGTCTGAAACAGTACCGTGATGTGATATTGGGACATCACAAAAGCTATGATGGTAAAAGCGGATATCCCGTGGATTATGATAATACCGCTTCACCTGTGCGTGTGCTGACGGACCTGATCCATATATGCGATTGTATGGAAGCGGCCACCGACAGCATTGGACGAAGCTATAAGAGCGGGAAAAGTATGGATACATTCATGGAGGAACTGGTGCTGGGGGCCGGACAGTTTTACAATCCTGATCTGGTCCGTTTCCTCAAAGAAAATCCTGATTTACTGGAAACACTTGGGTATATTTGTACTTTTGGGCGAAACAGGGCATACTATGAGGTCTATGGTGATTTTCTGGCGGAAGAAAAGGCTGAGCGGAGCGAAGAAGACGCAGCAGCAAAAGAGGCAGAGCTGAACAGCCTGTTGGAATTCCAGAATAACATTTTGGGAGATATGCAAAAGAGGGGCCATGAGGCTGAACAGGTCCTGATGTCGCTGGCGAGGGCTTCCCTGCTGATCCTCCAGGTTTATCCGGGAGAAGATACAATAAAGCTTATTTACAGAGGCAATGGCGGATGGTTTGATGATCTTGATACGGACAGTTTCAGAATCTTTATCGGAGACTACCTGCGGGCGAAAGTGAATAGGGAGAGCTGGGAGAAGCTGAAAGGACTGCTTTCTTACGGAGTTTTGACAGACAGATTGCTGGAATCCGGCGGACAGTTTGAGCAGGAGGTTTTGCTTGAACGCGAGGATAAACAGCGATGGGCGCGTATACGTTTTATTATTGCGGAGGAAAAATACAGCATTCCGGTGAGTATTACGCTGGCTGTCCAGGATATTGATGAATCGAAGCGGAAACGACATCAGATGCAGACGGCGCTGGAGCTGGCCTATTCGCAGGCACAAAGGCCAATCAGGCAAAAAGCGTGTTTCTTTCCAATATGTCCCATGATATCCGTACGCCGATGAATGCCATTATTGGTATGGCGCAGATTGCTTCCATGCATCTTGAAGAACCGCAGAAAGTGGACGATTGTCTGAAGAAAATAAAAGCAGCGTCTTCTCATTTGCTGGAACTGATCAATCAGGTGCTGGATATGTCACGGATCGAAAGCGGAAAGGTGGAACTGGAGGAAAAGCCGCTGAACCTTTCGGAACTCATTCGGGATATGATGACAATGACACAGACCGAGGCCCAGAAAAAGGAACTGCTTGTGGAGACGGAGACAGACGAATTGAAGCATGTGATGGTTTACGGTGATGCTTCGAGAATACAGCAGATCTTTTTGAATCTTATGAGCAACGCGATCAAATATACGCCTGCAGGCGGCCGCATTTATTTTACTGCCAGTACGAAGCCGGAGAAGGAAGGCGAATTCTATGTGTACCGGTTTACGTTCCGTGATACGGGTATTGGCATGGAACCGGAATTCATGAAAAGGATTTTCGAACCTTTTACAAGAGAGGAAAAAGAGCAGACCGCAAAGATTCAGGGAACCGGGCTGGGACTTTCCATTACAAAGACACTGGCCAATCTGATGCAGGGCGATGTAATGGTAGAGAGCGAGCCGGGCAAAGGTTCCTGCTTTACAGTCACCCTGCGGCTGCGGGAGCTGGAAGGCCAGGAGGAATACAAGGCACCGGAGACATGGGAGCCGGAAGAAATCGGTGAAGATACTTATGAAGACACAAGAATCCTGCTGGTGGAGGATAATGAACTGAACCGGGAAATTATGCTGGAACTGCTGGATTCTACGGGACTTCTGATCGATGAGGCTGAAAACGGGAAAGTGGCGGTGAATCATGTGGCGGCCCATCCGCTGGATTATTACCGGCTTATTTTCATGGATGTCCAGATGCCGGTAATGAATGGCTACGAGGCTGCGGCTGCGATCCGGCGTCTGGAGAAGGATACGGACAGTCGTATTCCGATCGTTGCGCTGACGGCCAATGCATTTTCAGAGGATATTGATAAGGCCATGGCCGCCGGAATGGACGGGTATCTGTCAAAACCGGTGGATGTGCCAAAGATTATGGAAACGCTGCGGCGTTGGCTGGCCGGGAATGGCGCCGAAAGGGGAAAATGATGTTTTTCAGGAAAAAACAAACAGTAAAGACCTATGATAAAGAAAATCTGAAGCCGGTGCTTCGGTGCAGTATCTGTACCGGAGAGCAGTCGGCGGGATTTCAGGATATCCGTACAGGACATTTCACGGAAGTGATGCTCATACGCAGCAGCCAGGACCTTGAGAACTTTAAGCAAATGTACGGATTGAAGGAAGTTGAAAAAATTTATTAGCGTTATATAAGCCGGCGGCCGGTCAGTGGTGAATATTGCCATGAACGGCCGCTGGTTTATTTATAGATGATATTTTTCAAGTTTGATATAGAGCATTGACCGGCTGATGCCTAAGAGTTTAGCGGCCTTTGATTTGTTGCCGCCGGTTTGCTGCAGGGCATTGCGGATGGCATCAATCTCTGAAAGGCTGCGCTGGTCCTGAAGGGTAGCCGTATTGGAGCCGGGGTATGTCTGCTCCGGGAGTGCGGACGGCGCAACAGCCAGTGGCGTGAGAGCGTTCATTTTGTTAATAAGAAATTCACAGTTTTGTATGGAAATCATACTGTTCTGGTTCTGGAAAGCGAGCCTTTCTATCGTATGTTCCAGTTCACGTACATTTCCCGGCCATGGATATTGTTGAAACAATTCCAGTACCTCGTCGGATATTCCCTGGGTGTGGATATCATTTTCTTCATTGATTTTCTGAATAAAATAATGACAAAGGGCGGGGATATCGGATGTGCGGTTCCTCAGTGGAGGGATGGCCAGCTCGACGGTATTGATTCTATAATATAAATCTTCTCTGAATTGTCCGTTTCTTACCATATCCCGGATATTGACATTGGTGCTGCAAATGACACGCACATTGATTTTTTTCAGTTTATTGCTGCCAAGACGTTCAATTTCTTTTTCCTGGAGAACACGCAGGAGCTTGGCCTGCAGGGCCAGCGGCATTTCTCCGATTTCATCTAAAAGCAGTGTGCCGTTATCTGCAAGTTCAAATTTTCCGATTTTTCCGGATTTTCTGGCGCCTGTGAAAGCGCCTTCCTCGTAACCGAACAGTTCTGATTCCAGCAAATCTTTTGGAATGGCTGCACAGTTTATTTTCACATAATTATTCTTGCTTCTTTTGCTTAATTCATGGATGGCCCGCGCAAAAACTTCCTTACCGGCACCGGTTTCTCCAGTCAACAGGATCGTTAGATTGGATGCGGCAAATTCGGATATCGTATTTTTAATATCCATGATCGCCGAGGAAGTGCCAATAATTTTGTTAAGGGGTGTTTGCTGCAGTTGTTTGATTTTTTCTTTATACCGCTCGTTTTCCTGTCTGATTCTTTCCATTTCTGTATACAGGTGGTGGATATCTGTGATATTTTCAAAAGTTGTCATGGCGACAGCACCAATGACTTTCCCGTTTTCAAAAAGGGGAAGCCTGTTACATACGAGTTCAACATTTTTTTGCAGATGGTGATCGTAAAAGGTCATGACATCACCAATTTCCTGTTGGCCAGACTCAAGAATATGAAGCATGCGGGTGCCGGGAATGATGCTGCCTACAGGCTTGCCGATAATATCTGTCAAGGACCGGCCCAGAAGGTCGGCATAGACCTGATTCATATAAATAATTGTTCCTTTCTGATCGACTAAAAGAAAATTCGGCAACGCTTCAATGGCTTTCATCATTAAAGTATGCATTGTTTGTTCCATAAAATCATTCCCTCCATCGTGAATTCATCGTTATTCCTCTAAAATGATTATATATAAAGATTGTCCAATATTCAAGACGAATGTCAATTTTATTTGACACATTAGACATTTTTGTCCAATGATTGTCCAAACGACGGGTAAGGGTGAAGTACTGGATAAAGTAAAAGTATCCTGAAAAAATCCAGTGTTTTCAATGGGTTCGGGGATATAGAATAAAAAAATGAATGATTTCTGTAAATATTGGCACAACACTTGCTCTATATTAGGTCAGAAAGATAAAAACAAGAATAAAATGGAGGTTAAAAAATGATTCAAAAAGTAGCGGTATTGGGTGCGGGAACCATGGGACATGCCATCGCCAATAATTTTGCAAGCCATGGCATTCAGGTCAATTTGTTTGAATCCTTTGATAACGTGAGAGAGACAGTGAAGGAACGTATCAAAGGGGAGCTTGAGGTGATGGTGGCAGAAGGGTATTTTCCGGCAGAGAATATTCAGGCCACGCTGGACAATATTACCCTCTATGCAGAGCTTGAACCTGCGGTAAAGGATGTGGATTTTGTCATTGAGGCCACACCGGAGATGTTGGAACTAAAGCAGAACCTGTTTGAACAGCTTGATCAGTTTTGCCCGGCTGAAACGATTCTGGCAAGCAATACGTCCAGTTTGAAACTGTTTGATATGGCAGCAAAGGTGTCGGAAGCAAGAAAAGCAAAGGTAATGATCGCCCACTGCTATAATCCGGCGCATCTGATCCCGATTATTGAATTATCCTATTTTGGCAATATGTCTGAACCTGATTTCAATGAAGTGCGGGAACTCTTTGTAAAATGTGAGAAAGCGCCTGTCAGGGTTTTGAAAGATGTGACCGGTATGGTGGCTAACCGCCTGCTGCACGCTCAGGCCAGAGAAGCTTTTTACCTGATTGATCAGGGAATCGCGGAGCCGGAGGATGTGGACAGAGCGCTGATGTTTGGACCATGCTTTAGAAATGCCACAACAGGTATGTTAGAATGCGCGGATATGGGCGGACTGGATGTCTGGTATGCGGCCGAAAGCAATTTCTTCCCGGATCTGGCCAATTCAGACAAGCCAAGCGAAACGATGCGAAAACTGGTTGAAGAAGGCCATTATGGCTATAAAACAGGCAGGGGATTCTATGATTATCCTGAAAATGCAAAGGCGGAGGTCATGGAAAACTTCAACAGAAGATTAATTACCCAATTAAAAGCCTGCAGAAACTATGTAAAGTAATAGGTTGACCTTAACAATTAAAATTTAAATGAGAAAAGGAGTAATTAAAATGGCAGATTTATCAAACAAGAGAATTATCACAGTAGCAACAACAGGCGCATGGCCAAAGAAAGAGAATAATCCGAATGTACCGACACAGCCACAT
>CAYURX010000081.1:0-12099 GCA_964447245.1 uncultured Coprococcus sp.
GGGATAAGTGATGTCAAAAATTGATGAGATAACGAGAGAAAGCTGGATTATGAGTACATTTCCGGAGTGGGGAACATGGCTGAATGAGGAAATTGAGCAGGAACAGGTTCAGCCGGGACAGGTGGCGATGTGGTGGCTTGGCTGTACAGGTTTGTGGATCAAGACGCCGGGCGACTGTAATATTTCTGTTGATTTATGGTGCGGCAATGGTAAACGTACCCATGGTGACGGAAAAATGAAGGTGGGTCATCAGATGGCTAATATGTGCGGCGCCAGGGCCATGCAGCCGAATCTTCGTGCTGTGCCTTTTGTCATTGACCCGTTTGCAGTTAAAAAAGTGGACGCTGTTTTAGCGACCCATTATCATCAGGATCATATGAGCGCGGAATATGCAGCGCATGTCATTCAAAGCAATATGCAGACAACGGACGCATCAGGGAAAACAATACCGGTGCCATTCATCGGCCCTAAAAAATCTGTTGAATTGTGGCAGAAGTGGGGTGTTCCGGCGGATCGCTGCATAACGGTAAAACCGGGTGATACGATCAGGATCAAAGATCTGGAAATTGTTGCCCTTGACTCATTTGACAGAACCTGCATTGTGACAACGGATTCCCAGGGTCCGGACAGAGAAGAACTCACCGGCGTATGTCCGACGGATATGGATGATAAGGCTGTCAATTATCTGATCAAAACACCGGGCGGCAACATTTATCACAGCGGCGATTCCCATTATTCCATTTATTTTGCAAAACATGGCAAGGATTATGATATTGATGTGGCTTTCGGTTCCTATGGAGAAAATCCAATCGGTATGCAGGATAAGATGACGTCCTGTGATATCCTTCGAATGGCGGAAGCGCTGCGCTGTAAAGTGGTTATCCCGATTCATTATGATGTGTGGACAAACTTCATGGCGGATGTCAATGAGATCCGGGTGCTCTATGATATGAAAAAAGACCGGCTGAACTATCAGTTTCATCCGTTTTTCTGGGAAGTGGGCGGTAAATATATCTATCCGGCGGACAAAGATAAGAGAGCTTATCATCATCGCCGGGGTTTTGAAGACTGCTTTGAAGCGCCGCAGAATATACCGTACCGCTCCTGTCTGTAAGCGCGCGGGAGAGTCAGTATGGATAAGAAATATACGCTTGGTTTATATGAGAAATCAATGCCGGGTGATCTGACCTGGGAGGAAAAGCTGACAGCGGCGAAGGCTGCGGGTTTTGACTTTGTTGAGATCAGTATTGATGAGACGGATGAGAAACTGGCCCGGTTGGATATGCCGATGGAAGAACGTTTAGCGCTTGTAGAGCTGATGGCGAAGGTCGGTATTCCGATTCGTACCATGTGTCTGAGCGGCCATCGGAAGTATCCCCTTGGCAGCAGCGATCCGCAGGTGTGCGAAAAAGGTATGGCAATCATGGCAAAGGCCATTCGTCTGGCGGATGATTTGGGTATCCGGATCATTCAGTTGGCCGGTTATGATGTCTATTATGAGCCATCTACCTATGAGACAAAAAAGCGGTTTCTGGAGAATTTGAAAAGAGCGGCGAATCTGGCCGAGAAGGCTGGCGTATGCCTTGGATTTGAGACGATGGAAACGGATTTTATGAATACAGTTGAAAAAGCCATGAAATATGTGACTCTGGTGAATTCCGCCTATTTGCAGATATATCCTGACATCGGAAATCTGACCAACGCGGCGTGTACATATAGAAATGATGTCTGGGAAGATCTGTCTTTGGGCCGGGGGCATGTGGTAGCCATGCACTTAAAGGAAACTGTACCGGGTAAATTCAGGGAGATCCCTTTTGGAACCGGACATGTGGATTTCCAGGCGGCGGTTGCGGCGGCATGGCAATTGCAGGTGCGCAAATTTGTAGCAGAATTCTGGTATACAGGGAATCCGGACTGGAAAGAAGATCTGCGCTCGGCGAATAAGATTTTTACGCAGATACTGGATAAAATGGCTTAATTTGCAGGAGAGGAATGTTTTGGATGAAAATTGATAAAAAAGTGATTTCAAATCTTACCAAATGCTATTCAATTGCCCCGCTGCGTTACCGGAATCAGGATTGCATTCTGGTGGCAGCGGAAAAACAGGATGCCTGTCTTTTGTTTGATCAGGAAGGCAATGAGCTGGATACGGTGTGGGAAGGCCCAAGCGGTACGATGAGCATGGTGCAGGTGCCGGGAAGTGATGGGCAGTTTCTGGCGACACAACAGTTTTATTCACCGAATGATTCAAAGAATGCCAAAATTGTGATCGCAACACCGAAGGCAGAGGGCGGATGGGAAGTTCGGACACTGGTCCGGCTGCCGCATGTTCACCGGTTTGATATTGTGCAGCGGAATCATGTCAATTACCTGATTGCCTGTACGCTGAAATCCGGCCACAATTATAAAGAGGACTGGACCATGCCAGGCAAGGTTTATGGGGCAGTACTGCCGGATGATCTCAGTGGTTTTGACGAATCACATCCACTGGAATTGACGGTGATCAAGGATCATATGCTGAAAAATCATGGTTATTATCGCGTACCTGAGGGAAACATGGATACGTGTGTGATTTCTGCGGATTGCGGGGTCTTTCAGTTTATTCCGCCGGAAAATCCGGCAGGTGAATGGACGATTTTGCAGCTTCTTGATACGCCGGCCAGTGATGCGGTGCTTGTGGATCTGGACGGAGACGGACGGAAGGAACTGGCGGTTTTATCGCCGTTTCATGGAGATCAGATCAGCATTTACCGGCAGCAGGACGGTCATTTTGAAAAGGTTTATGAATATGACAAAACGGCGGAATTCAGCCACGCCATCTACGGCGGTGATTTTTGCGGGCGGAAGGCATTGATCGTCGGACACAGAAAAGGCGAAAGAGATTTGATTGCTTTTTTCTGGAATGCGGAGCGGCAGGTGTATGAATATGAGATCATGGATCATGACTGCGGTTCTGCCAATGTGTTCCACTATGAGAAAGATGGCAGGGATATTGTGATTTCCACTAATCGTGAAATAGACGAAGTTGCGATGTATACGGTTGAAATGTAGAAGATAGCAGGAGGCTATGATGCTGGAGAAATTAAAACAGGAGGTTTATGAGGCAAATATGCTGCTGCCAAAGTTCGGACTGGTGACATTTACATGGGGAAATGTCAGCGGCATCGACAGGGAGCAGGGATTATTGGTGATTAAACCCAGTGGTGTGGCGTATGAGGAATTGACGCCGGATGATATGGTCGTCGTTGATCTTAACGGCAATAGAATTGAAGGAAAATATAATCCGTCTTCAGATACGGCGACCCATGTTGTTTTGTACCGCCGTTTTCCTGAGGTGGGCGGTATTGTTCATACCCATTCTTCATGGGCAACCAGTTGGGCGCAGGCCGGACGGGATATCCCATGCTATGGGACGACTCACGCAGATTATATTTATGGCCCGGTTCCCTGTGTGAGAAATCTGACTCAGGAAGAAATTGAGGATGCTTACGAGAAAAATACAGGTATGCTGATTGCGGATACATTTAAAGAGAGAGGGATCGATTATATGGCGGCACCGGCTGTACTCTGTAAAAATCACGGACCTTTCACATGGGGGAAAAACGCCGGGGAAGCGGTTCACAATGCCGTTGTACTTGAAGAAGTGGCCAAAATGGCCGCACGCTGCGAGTCGATTAACCCGCAGGTTATGCCGGCGCCTCAGAAATTGATGGACAAGCATTACAATCGTAAGCATGGTAAAAATGCCTATTATGGGCAGATAAAAGCAGGCAAATAGTTATTATGCGTCAAATGAATATGCTGCACGGTTCTTTGTGGGATAAAATACTGCTGTTCTCGCTGCCGCTGGCGGGCAGCAGTATTTTGCAGCAGCTCTTTAATTCAGCGGATGTGGCGGTGGTAGGGAGATTTGCGGGCAGTCGGGCCCTGGCGGCTGTCGGCAGCAACAGTTCGGTCATCAGTCTCATGGTCAATCTGTTTGTCGGTTTATCGGTGGGAGCCAATGTGGTCATTGCCCGTCTGATCGGCAGGCATGAACCGGAGAAAGTACGGGAGGCCGTTCATACGGTTGTTATGCTTGCGCTGATCAGCGGCGGTTTTATGCTTATTGTGGGGCAGCTTGCGGCGAAGCCTTTGCTGGTTTTTATGGATACACCGGATGATGTGGTGGATCTGGCTGTTTTATATCTGCGTATTTATTTTCTTGGTATGCCGTTTATCATGATTTATAATTTCGGCGCGGCCATTTTGAGAAGTAAGGGGGATACAAAGCGGCCGCTGTATTGCCTGATCCTGTCGGGAGTGATCAATGTCTGCCTGAATCTGCTGCTGGTCATTGTGTTTAAACTCAGTGTGGCCGGTGTGGGGATCGCGACGGTGGCTTCTAATGGTATCAGCGCAGGGATGATTCTGTATTTTCTGACCCATGAGGAAGATATGATCCGGGTGGATTTTGGACGGCTGGCACTGAAAAAATCCTGCCTTATGAGCGTGCTTAAAATCGGTCTGCCAGCGGGCCTGCAGGGTATTGTTTTTTCGATTTCCAATGTCTGTATTCAGACGGCTGTCAATGGTTTTGGCGCGGATGCCATTGCGGGTGCGTCGGCGGCTCTGAACTTTGAGTATTTTTCGTATTATGTTTCCAATGCCTTTGGACAGGCGGCTGTAACTTTTACAAGTCAGAATTATGGAGCCGGACAGTGGGAGCGGTGCAAAAAGACTTTGTGGCTGAGTATGGTTTTCGGGTTTGTATTGTGTGAAGTCATGAGCCTTCTTTTTGTCGGAGCGGGACGTTTTTTCATTGGTTTTTACACAACGGAAGAAGGGGTCATTCACTTTGCGCTTATTCGAATGGTATATGCCCTTGCCTTTAACGGCCTGACGGCGGTTTATGAGACAGGCGGCGGCTTCCTTCGGGGGCTGGGACATTCCATGCTGCCGGCATTTCTGACAATGCTTGGGTGCTGTGGGTTCAGGCTGGTATGGGTGTATACGGTTTTTGTACATATTCATTCCTTTGAAATGCTGATGAATGTCTATCCGGCTTCATGGATGATTACAGATATTTTTGTATTGGCGGCCTGCTGCGCCATAAGCCGACCGAAAAGAAAGGATTTAACATAGCGTGAGCCGGATTGGCATGGTATACTATTCTTAAATGGTCATCAGCTAAAGGATGATCAGATGTCAACTTGATTTCAGGATGGTGAGAAGATGAATATGAATGTTTTTATGCCGACAAGGCTGGTGACGGGCCGGGGCTGTGTGGCGGCAGCCGGCGATGAACTGGAAAAAGTGGGAAAATCCTGTCTGGTGCTGACGGGGCGGCATTCGGCAAAGGCCTGTGGGGCACTGGACGATGTGACGGCGGTGCTGGATGGCAAAGGGATCCGGTGGATACTGTTTGATGGCATCGGGCAGAATCCGAGATTGACAGATTGTATGGATGCGGCCAAAATGGCGGCGGACTTCGGGGCTGAATTTATCATTGGTATCGGCGGCGGTTCACCGCTGGATGCGGCTAAAGGCACGGCGATCCTGGCGGCCAATCCGGGCATGGATCAGGAGGCACTCTATAGTCTGAAGTGGCCGTTGAAGCCACTGCCGGTGGTGGCTGTGGGAACCACATCGGGAACGGGCAGCGAGGTGACGAAGGTGGCGGTCATTACCGTACCGGACGGACGCAAGAAAAGCCTGCATCACGAAACGATCTATCCGGTGCTGGCTTTTGGTGATCCTTCTTATACCATGACTGTTTCGGATGAATTTACAAGATCAACGGCCATTGATGCGCTGGCCCATTGTGTGGAAAGTTATTTTAGCCGTCTGGCCAATGAGTTGTCGCAGATGTATGCGGTACGGGGAATAAGGATGCTGATGCAGTCATTTGCAAAAATCAGGGATGAGGGCTGTGCGGCTTTGTCTTATGAGGACAGGGAATCACTTTATCATGCGTCGATTTACGGCGGGCTGGCTATCAATATTACGGGAACGGCCATGCCGCACGCAGCAGGGTATCTTTTGACGGAGCAGCATGGTCTGCCCCATGGCGTGGCCTGTGCTGTTTTTCTGCCGGATTTTTATGCGCATAATCGCAGAGTGATGCCGGAACTGACGGAACGTTTTTTATGGGAAATCGGATGCACGGAATCGGAATACCTGCAGATCATCAAAGATATTTTGCCGGAATACGGGATCATGATAACAGAGGAAGAAATTGCCCGTGAGCATGGCCGGTGGATCAATAACAGCAGTATTGCCAAGAGCTGGGGGATGATAGATGCCGCGCAGGTAGATGATATGCTGAGAAAGTTATCCGGTACAAAATAAATCATTGAAATGATCGCTGCGAAACAGATAGGATCAGTATCTGTTTTGCGGCGATTTTTGCGTGCTATAAGGGTTCAGTACACCGACTTATAAGTATTAATTATAAATTGTCAATTTGCTGATTTTTATGGGAAATAAGGGCTTATTTTTTAAAAACAAATAAGAAAATCCTATTGATAAAATAATGTACATGCGATAAAATAGGGGCGGAAACAGCGCTTAAGCGAAAAAAATGCAGATTGCGCTGATGGATATACTTATGAGAACTATAAGTATAGATTATAAAACGGATTGTATAATAGGTACTGGACACGATGAATGTGAGTACACGGCGATGAGCTGCATATGAATGTACAGGATGTGTGGGATGGAGGCAATCATGGAAAAGAAAGAGTTATTATATGAAGGTAAGGCAAAGAAAGTTTATACGACGGAAGATCCGGATTTATTAATTGTGGATTACAAGGATGATGCAACCGCATTTAACGGTGTCAAGAAAGGAACCATCGTTGGCAAGGGTGTTGTGAATAACCGAATGACCAATCACATCTTCAGAATGCTGGAAGAAAAGGGAATTCCGACCCATTATGTGGAGGAACTTGGCGACAGAGAGACCGTGGTTAAGAAGGTTGAGATCGTACCTTTGGAGGTGATTGTCAGAAATGTGGCAGCAGGCAGCTTTTCCAAGAAGCTTGGTATTGAAGAAGGTTTCAAGCTTCTCAGCCCGACACTTGAATTTTCCTATAAAAATGATGATCTGGGCGATCCGATGATCAACGATTATTATGCGGTAGCCATCGGCGCGGCCACAAGAGAGGAAATCAGTACCATTACAGAACTTGTTTTCAAAATCAATGAGATTCTGGTTGATTATTTCAAAGGTCTGAAGGTTGACCTGATTGATTTCAAGGTCGAGTTCGGACGTTATAAAGGACAAATTATTCTGGCCGATGAGATTTCACCGGATACATGCCGTTTCTGGGATAGCGAGACCCATGAAAAGCTGGATAAAGACCGTTTCAGAAGGGACCTCGGTCACGTAGAAGAAGCTTACGAGGAGATTTACAGACGAATTGGTCTGGCATAAGCCAGCAAAGCGGGAGGTCATTGTGAAAGAGCTGAATTCAGGGTGCGGTCATGCTGCGGCCGGATACAAGGATGAACTTCATGAGGAATGCGGTGTTTTTGGCGCCTACAATCTGAAGGGGGAAGACATTGCGAATTGGGTTTATTATGGGCTGTTTTCGTTACAGCACCGCGGTCAGGAGAGCTGCGGTATTGCGGTCAGTGAACACCGTGATATCCGTTATTACAAAGATATGGGTCTCGTCAGCGAAGTATTTACCCCTGAGAATCTGGATAAACTGCATGGGGATATTGCCGTTGGCCATGTGCGGTATTCGACAGCGGGGAGCAGCGTGAGGGCCAATGCGCAGCCTCTTGTCACAAAGTATGTGAAGGGGACGCTGGCGATCGTCCATAATGGCAATCTGGTGAATGCCGTTGATCTGCGGGAAGAACTGGAAAAAAACGGCGCCATTTTCCAGACGACCATTGATTCGGAGGTCATTGCCTATCTGGTGGCAAAAGAACGTGTGACCAGCCGTTCTGCCGAGGAAGCTGTTGCGAAGGCCATGGCCTATATCAAGGGCGCCTATTCGCTGCTGGTCATGAGCCCGAGAAAAATTACGGCGGCCAGAGATCCTTTCGGTTTTAAGCCGCTGTGCCTTGGCAGGCGTGACGATACTTATGTGGTTGCCTCTGAGACCTGCGCGCTGGATACCGTTGGCGCGGAATTTATCAGGGATCTGGAGCCGGGTGAAATTATTACGATTACAGAAGATGGTGTCAGATCAAACCGTCAGTACTGCAATCTTGTGAAACCGGCCAGATGTATTTTTGAATATATTTATTTTGCGAGGCCGGACAGTGTGATCGACGGTGTTTCGGTGTTTGCTTCGCGGATCATGGCCGGGCGTATTTTAGCCCAGAGCCATCCGGTGGAGGCGGATATGGTGGTCGGCGTACCGGAATCGGGCAACGCGGCGGCCATGGGATATGCCCTGGAGTCCGGCATTCCTTATGGACAGGCTTTTGTGAAAAATAATTATGTCGGGCGGACATTCATCAAGCCGAAGCAGAGTATGCGTGAGCAGAGTGTGAAGATCAAGCTGAATGTACTGAAAGAAAATGTCAGAGGCAAGCGGATCATTATGGTGGATGATTCGATCGTGCGGGGAACCACCAGCGGGAATATTGTTGATATGCTCCGGCACGCGGGGGCGACAGAAGTCCATGTGCGGATCAGTTCGCCGCCGTTTAAATTCCCATGCTATTTTGGTACGGATATTCCAAACAGCGATCAGTTGATTGCCAATCATTATTCCATTGATGAGATCAGAGATTTACTGGGGGCGGATTCCCTTGGTTATCTGGATTGCAGCCGTATGAATGAGATGGTCAATGATCTGGCCTATTGCGATGCCTGCTTTACCGGCGATTATCCGGTGGATCCGCCGACACGGGATATTCGCGGAGATATGGAACTTTAATGAAGCTTACCCGGTGGCGTGCGTTAGCAGAAGGCAGCGTGCGTCACTTTTTTTTCTTGTAAGATAATTATAAATCATGTACAATGGTGATAGGAATTTTATGAAAAAGGAGTTGGAGATCAATGAGTTATGATAAATACAACAGCCCGCTTTCAGAGCGCTACGCAAGCAAAGAAATGCAGTATATTTTTTCTCCGGATATGAAGTTCAAAACATGGCGCAGACTGTGGATCGCTCTGGCTGAGACGGAGCAGGAGCTGGGACTTCCGATTACCGATGCGCAGATCGCGGAATTGAAGGCAGCGAAGGATGACATCAATTACGAAGTGGCAAAAAAACGCGAGAAAGAAGTGCGTCATGATGTCATGTCCCATGTGTATGCCTATGGCCAGCAGTGTCCGACAGCTAAAGGTATTATCCATCTTGGCGCCACCTCCTGTTATGTGGGTGATAATACGGATGTGATCATCATGCGTGAGGCTTTGTATGTGGTTCGCAAGAAACTGATCAATGTCATAGCCGAACTGGCTGATTTTGCAATGAAATATAAAGACCTGCCCACCCTGGCATTCACCCATTTCCAGCCGGCCCAGCCGACGACCGTTGGCAAGCGCGCGTCCCTCTGGCTGAATGAGCTGACCATGGATCTGGACGATGTGGATTATATCATTTCACAGTTGAAGTTACTTGGTTCCAAAGGCACTACGGGTACACAGGCAAGTTTCCTGGAACTGTTTGACGGCGATCATGAGAAATGTAAAGAAGCTGACAGGCGGATCGCGGCAAAGATGGGATTTGACGCCTGTTTTCCGGTATCCGGCCAGACCTATTCGAGAAAGCTGGATACAAGGGTACTGAATGTGCTGAGCGGCATTGCTCAGAGTGCCCACAAGTTCTCCAATGATATTCGTCTGCTGCAGCATTTGAAAGAGATTGAAGAACCATTTGAAAAGAGCCAGATCGGTTCTTCAGCCATGGCTTATAAGAGAAATCCTATGAGAAGCGAGCGGATCGCTTCCTTGTCAAGATATGTGATGGCGGATGTGATGAATCCGGCCATTACGGCTGCGACCCAGTGGTTTGAGAGAACGCTGGATGATTCGGCCAACAAGCGCCTGAGCGTGCCGGAGGCATTTTTGGCTATTGACGGTATTCTTGATCTGTACTTAAATGTGGTGGATGGCCTTGTTGTCTATCCAAAGGTGATCGAGCAGCATCTGATGAATGAGCTGCCATTTATGGCCACGGAGAATATTATGATGGATGCGGTGAAGGCCGGCGGGGACAGACAGGAACTGCATGAAAAGATCCGTACGCATTCCATGGCCGCAGGCCGTGTGGTGAAGGAGGAAGGCAAGCCGAATGATCTGCTGGAACGTATTGCCGCCGATCCATCCTTTAATATGACCATGGATCAGCTTCAGTCGATCATGAAGCCGGAGAATTTTGTGGGCCGTGCGCCGCAGCAGGTTGAAGAATTCGTTGCGGATGTGATCAGGCCGATTCTGGATGCCAATAAGGAATTGCTTGGCGTGAAGGCCGAAATTAACGTATAAAAGAAAATGGGGGAGAACAGTGATCGCTTTAAACATTGCAGATACGAAAGATTTCATGCAGAAATTGCTGATTCAAAAGGTCTTTGACCAATTTTATCTGCTGGAAGGGGAAGTGGCGACCTTTGCTTCGTTTAAAATTGACGGAGAATTGAACAGCGCCTGGTATACAAGCGATGAAACAGAGATATTGGAGGGGCGTCAATACAGCCGCTGGGCGGAAGTGAAGCCGGTGATATTTCAGTTGATGAAAGGGCGGAATCTGCCGGTACATTTCCGGTTTGTCCTGCAATTATCCGAGGCCAATACGGAATGGCTTTTGAATAAGTATCATCTGGAATCTGTGAAAGAGCAGTTGACCGGGCTTTATCTCAATATTCGTTATCAGGGTCAGAAACTTGTCTGTGTCACCGGATTGTCCTACAGAACCTTTGTGATGGACAAGACACTGGAACGGTTGTGGGATGAAACGGCCAGACAATTTATGAAGCAGAATCATATTGTGACGGAAACAGAACAGTAAAAATATTTTATTAGCACTCAATTTGATTGAGTGCTAATATTTTTCTTGACATTTTCTTTTTTCAGTATTACAATGTGTGTTAGCAGATGAGCAGAGTGACTGCTAACAGATGAAATAGAATGACAGATAGTGATAAGGAGTGTTGATGATGGCAGAATTTAAGCAGGAACAGGGCAATTTGTCAATTAACAGTGAGAATTTATTTCCTATTATTAAGAAGTGGCTGTACTCAGATCATGATATCTTTTTCAGAGAGTTGATTTCCAATGGCTGTGATGCCGTGACGAAGGTGAAGAAACTGGAAGTTATGGGCGAATATCAGTTGGCCGATGATGAGAAGTTCCGTGTGGATGTGATCGTGAACTCTCAGGACAAGACATTGAAGTTTATTGATAATGGTATCGGTATGACCGCAGATGAGGTGAAGGAATATATTACTCAGATCGCTTTCTCAGGCGCCACCGATTTCCTTGAAAAGTATAAGGATAAGACAAGTGAGGATCAGATCATCGGTCATTTTGGCCTTGGATTCTATTCCGCATTTATGGTGGCTGACAGGGTAACGATCGAGACCTTGTCCTGGCAGGAAGGCGCCGAGCCGGTTTACTGGGAATGTGACGGTGAGAGTGAATACAGCATGAAGGCTGGTTCGAAGACAACAAGAGGTACGGAGATCACCCTGTATCTGAATGAGGACAGCCTTGAATTTGCCAATGAATACCGTGCAAGAGAGGTTATCACGAAGTATTGTTCATTTATGCCTGTGGAGATTTATCTGAGCAAAGAGGGCGGCGAGCCGGAATATCAGACCATTGAGAAAGATGAACTGCTGGATGATGATGTGATTGCCGAGACGATCGTAGAGGAAGAAAAGACAGAAGAGAAAGAGAATGAGAACGGCGAGAAGGAAGTCGTTGTTGTATCTCCTCGCAAGGAAAAATATAAGATCAACAAACGTCCTTCTCTGATGAATGAGATTCATCCGCTTTGGACAAAACATCCGAATGACTGTACGGAAGAAGAATACAAGGAATTTTTCAGAAGTGTCTTCCATGATTACAAGGAGCCTTTATTCTGGATCCATCTGAATATGGATTATCCATTTAACTTAAAGGGTATTCTCTATTTCCCGAAGATCAAT
>CAYURX010000082.1:0-11949 GCA_964447245.1 uncultured Coprococcus sp.
GGAAGAAATCGCCATTGTACATATCTTTAAAATTTAACGCATTCAGCTTGTCAATATAATCCTGTAAAGTTTTCATGATTCATTCTCCTTATTTTAATCCTGTTGATCCTTATTTATAGCAATCGTCTTTCAATCAATCGACTTTCAATCAATCGACTTTCTATTAGTCTTCTTTGCAGTACATGGTCGGCAGTGCGGCGTAAACAGCGGCGCATACGACCAGATCCTGTTTCCACGTCTTTTCATTTGGAGCGTGGGCCTGTGCTTCCGCGCCAGGGCCGAAGCCGATGCAAGGAATGCCGTTCCTGCCCATGATGGAAACGCCGTTTGTTGAGAACGTCCATTTGTCTGTCAGTGGGCGGGCCTGGCGCATCTTGATGGTCTCGGCTGTTCCGATTCGTTTTTCACCGTACAGACCATGATAAGCGGCTTCCAGGGCCTTTGTCACTTTGTGGTCTTTAGGAATGACCCAGGTCGGGAAGTAGCATTCAATCGGGTAAACGCATCCTGTGTAGGACGGGCGGTCATAATCATACATGGAAACGACCACATCATCACCGTATTTCTGAACGGCTGGCAGCGCACGGATCTCATTAAGGCAGCTTTCCCATGTTTCACCGGCGGTCATGCGGCGGTCAAGGGAAACGGCGCATGAGTCGGCAACGGCGCAGCGGCTTGGCGATGTGTAGAAAATCTGGGATGTGGTAATTGTGCCGCGCCCGAGGAAATTGGCTTCCTGCCATTCAGGGTTGTATTTTTCATCCAGCATTTTAACAAGCCCCTTGATCGGCGTACTGTCTGCAGCGTCATTTTCATTCAGCGCACGGATATCCTGCAGAATATCTGCCATTTTGTAGATGGCATTGTCGCCGCGTTCAGGTGCGGAACCATGGCAGGAAACACCCTTCACATCAACACGGATTTCCATACGCCCGCGCTGTCCGCGGTAGATACCGCCGTCCGTCGGCTCGGTGGATACAACAAATTCAGGGCGGACTTTATCTTCATTAATAATATACTGCCAGCACAGACCATCGCAGTCTTCTTCCTGAACCGTGCCTGTGACGAGTACACGGTATTCATCGGTCAAAAGGCCAAGGTCTTTCATGATTTTGGCGCCGTATACGGCGGAGACGATACCGCCGCACTGGTCGGACGTGCCGCGGCCGCCGATCTCTGTCTCGGACTCAAAACCTTCATACGGATCAAATTCCCAGTTGCTGATATTGCCGATGCCAACAGTATCGATATGGGCATCAAAGGCGATCAGCTTTTTGCCTGTTCCCATATATCCCAGTACATTGCCCTGAGGATCAATTTCCACTTTGTCGAAACCAACCTTCTCCATCTCGGCGGCAATGCGGGTGATATGCGCCTTTTCATCACAGCTTTCGCCCGGATGCTTAACGATCTCTCTTAAAAACCTGGTCATATCAGCTTCATAACTCTGTGCAGCTTCTTTGATTTTATTAAACATAATGATCTCTCCTTTTAAATTTAATGGTGCTCTATTCAGCCTCAGCTATGTTAAATCAGCAAAGGGCTCTTTATCCGTACCGCATAATCCATCCCATACGATTTCGCGGTAGCGGTCAGGATCCGTATCGCCTTCGGAAGATACGAGCAGAACATGGGAATGCTCATCCAGTTTCAGCGCCTCTTTTAATTCTTTCAGTTCAGGCCGGGTCATCAGTGCAGCCAGAAGGCCCATGGTGACGGAGCCGGATTCACCGGAAATGACACGTTCGTCTCCCCGCAGCGGCGCCCCGTAAATACGTGTGCCGTTGGCGCTGGTCCAGTCAGGACATGAAACAAATGCGTCGGCATGGTTTCTCAAAATATCCCATGAAACGGTGTTCGGTTCGCCGCAGGCCAGACCGGCCATGATGGTCAGCATGTCGTCAGTGACGCAGACACGGCTTCCATCGCCCTGTTTGGCTGAACGGTAGAGACAGTCGGCGGCTTTTGCTTCGACAACGGTCATGATCGGCGGATCATCTTTAAAGCGGTTGGCGAAATAACCAATCACCGCGCCGGCCAGTGAACCGACACCCGCCTGAATGAAAATATGTGTCGGACGGCAGCCGTCGGCAGCCATCTGTTCGTCGGCTTCCATGGCCAGTGTACCGTAGCCCTGCATGATCCAGGTTGGGATTTCTTCATAGCCTTCCCAGGCAGTGTCCTGAACCATAATGCCGTGCTCGGTGGCGGCGGCCTCTTTTGCGGCCATCCTCACACAGTCGTCATAATTCAGATCCTCAATTGTAACTGTTGCATTTTCCTTTGCAATATTATTTAAACGGGTCTGGGTTGTGCCTTTCGGCATCCGCACAACACATTTCTGACCCAGTTTATTGGCAGCCCACGCGACACCGCGGCCGTGATTGCCGTCAGTGGCGGTAAAAAAGGTCGCCTGACCGAAGGCTTCTCTTAATTGGTCAGAAGTCAGTACTTCATAGGGTACGTCGCTGACATCCTTATGTAACTGTTGTGCCATGTATCTGGCGATGGCGTAAGAGCCGCCCAGCACCTTGAAGGCGTTCAGACCGAAACGGTAAGACTCATCCTTGACATAGATTCGGCCAAGACCAAGGTAGCCGGCCAGATGCGGAAGCGATGTCAGAGGCGTCACTGTATACTGAGGAAAACTCTTATGAAAATCATTGGCTTTTTTCATCTCAGAAAGAGACATGTGCTGTACCTGCGTGTCATCACTTTTTGGCATTTTGTTCAATACCCATTTGATTTGATCGTCTGTTTTTTTGTTCATCATGGACCCTCCATTATTTACCAATTTTGTCTCCCTGATTCCATCATAACAGATTATTGGAAAAATGCAAGAGAAAAACACAAAAAATTTTTAGATTACAAAAAAATTTTTTAGAAAACAGTTGCGGTTTGGATATTTTGGTGTTAAAATGGTTTATAGCAAGTAGTTCTTTGTCCAATTTCCATAATATGGGAACGGAGGAGAAATGCGGGTTATTTGTAATTGTATACGGTATTCAGTCTCCCCTCAGGAAATCGTATCTGATTATATGAAACAGTATATGAAACAGGAATTGTGTGTAATAAAAGGTAAAGGAAGGATGAAACAGGGGAGGTAGATGTATGAATCCATTGTTTTTGCTGGATGGAAAGCCTTCTGTCAGGCAGGCGTTTCCTTTGGCAGCGCAGCATGTGATCGCGATGGTTGTCGGATGTGTGGCACCGGCTATTATGATTGGACAGATTGCCATTGAAAATGGCAGCATGCAACCGGAAGATATGACGATGCTCATACAGGCAACGCTGATTATTTCAGGGGCGGCAACATTGCTGCAGTTGTTGTCATTGAACCATAGGATCGGTTCAGGGCTGCCGGTGATCATGGGTGTCAGTTTTGCTTATCTGGCCAGTTTGCAGGCTATTGCCGCAAGGTTTGATCTGGCGACGCTTTTTGGCGCCCAGTTGGCGGGGGCGCTGGCCTGTGTGGCTGTAGGTATTTTATTAAGCAATTACGTTTTTTATTTCCGCCGATGGTGGCCGGTTCGGTTGTATTTGTCATTGGTATTTCACTGTATCCGACAGCCGTTAATTATATGGCCGGCGGTGTTGGCAGTGATGATTATGGCAGTTGGCAGAATTGGCTTGTGGCTCTGGTGACATTGATCGTTGTGATCGTTCTGAACCATTATGCAAAGGGGTTCTGGCGGCTTTCTTCCATATTAGTGGGCGTGCTGGTGGGTTATGTGCTGGCCATGTTCATGGGAATGGTGGATTTTACGTCGGTGGCCGACGCGTCATGGTTCCAGTTCCCGAAACCATTCTATTTTGGTATTAAATTTGAACCGTCATCTATTATCACGATGGCAATTTTGTACGCCATTAACGCTGTACAGGCTATCGGTGATTTTACAGCAACGGCTGAAGGCGGTCTGGACAGAGAGCCGACCACGAAAGAATTGTCGGGCGGCATTATCGGAAATGGCCTGGGAAGTATGATCGGCGCTGTGTTTGGCGGACTGCCGACGGCCACTTTCAGTCAGAATGTGGGTATTGTATCGACGACAAAAGTCGTATCCAGGAGAGTTTTTTATATGGCCTCGGGATTGATACTGATAGCGGGGCTGATTCCGAAGTTTGCCACAGTGCTGCGGACCCTGCCGTCCTGTGTGTTGGGCGGCGCGACCATTAGTGTCTTCTCATCCATAGCCATGACAGGTATGAAACTGATCATGAAATCCAACATGACAGCCCGCAATACGGCGATCGTCGGTTTAGGCGTAGGACTGGGCATTGGGGTGACACTGGTTCCGGAATCATTGATGCTGTTCCCGGATTGGGTAACGTTAATATTTGGCAAATCAGCCGTTGTCTTATCAACAATTGTCATCGTATTGTTAAATCAGATATTGCCAAAGAGCGAAGAAGATTTGAAAATAACAGAGTGTGAATAAGGAGGTATGGAAAATGTTGGTCATTGGTAATGGAAAATTAATCACAAGAGACAGTGAGTGTCCGTTTATTGAAGATGGCGCAGTTGCCATTGAAGGAACCAAAATAGCCGAAGTGGGCCAGAACTGGTTGATCAGGGAAAAATATCAGGATGCGGATTATATTGACGCAAAGGGCGGCGTGATCATGCCGGCATTCATTAATACCCATGAGCATATTTATAGTGCCATGGCCAGAGGTTTGAGCATCAAAGGTTATAACCCAAAGGGGTTTTTGGATATTTTAGACGGACAGTGGTGGACGATCGACCGCCATCTGACACTGGAGCAGACAAAATACAGCGCCATTGATACAATGATCGCATCCATTCGCAATGGTGTGACGACAATTTTCGACCATCACGCCAGCTTTGGACAGATCGAGGGCAGTCTGTTTACGATTGCTGATGTGGCAAAAGAGCTGGGGCTGCGTGCCTGCCTCTGTTATGAGGTTTCGGACAGGGACGGTATGGAGAAGGCCAGAGCGTCCGTCATGGAAAATGCGGAATTTATCCGCTATGCCTTAAAAGATGATACGGATATGCTGGCCGGTATGATGGGGATGCATGCCCAGTTTACGATTTCCGATGCAACCATGGCGCTGGCTGCGGCCAACAAGCCTGAGGAGGTCGGTTATCACATTCATGTGGCGGAGGGCATCGAAGATCTGCATGACTGTCTGAAAAAATATGGCAAACGTATTGTGGACCGTCTTATGGATTGCGGTATTTTAGGGGAAAAGACATTACTCGGCCATTGCATTTATATTAATCCCCATGAAATGGAACTGATCAAAGAGACAAACACAATGGTGGTACACAATCCGGAATCCAATATGGGAAATGCCTGCGGCTGTCCGCCGACCATGGAACTGGTGAAGCGGGGCATCCTGACAGGACTGGGCACGGATGGCTATACCCATGATATGCTGGAATCCTACAAGGTGGCCAATGTCTTGCATAAGCATCATCTCTGTGACGCCAATGCGGCCTGGGGTGAAGTGCCGAAGATGCTGTTTGAGAATAATGCGGCCATTGCCAACCGTTATTTTAAGACGCCGCTTGGCGTTTTGAAGGAAGGCGCTGCCGGAGATGTGATCGTTGTGGATTATGATCCGCCGACACATCTTGATGAAAATAATATAAATGGTCATATGCTGTTTGGCATGACGGGCCGGGATGTGGTGACAACGGTCTGCGCCGGTAAGGTGCTGATGCAGGACCGCGAAGTTAAAGTGATCGATGTGGAAGAAGCTATGGCAAAATGCAGAGAATCTTCTGCAAAATTATGGAAAAGTATTAACGGATAGATGACCGGAGACAGAACAGGGAGGTAAAAATGAGTGATCGAATGACATGTATGCCTTTTGGGCAATTGATGAACTGGATGCGCAGTGAACATGACAGCAAGGGAACGGTATTTGGCGTACACCGCCCTTATCGGGCAGAGGAAGGCGGGACTTTAACCTTATTTGAGAGGGAACTTGAGACGCCGATCGGCCCGGCCGCAGGCCCGAACAGTCAGTTGGCCCAGAATATAGCCGCCGCTTATTACGCGGGCAGCCGTTTCTTTGAATTGAAAACGGTGCAGATCATGGACGGCGCGGAACTGGCGGCCTGTGTGAGCAAGCCTTGCATCAAAGCCGATGATGAGTGCTATAACTGTGAATGGTCAACGGAACTGTATGTGCCTCAGGCTCAGGATGAGTATATTAAAGCATGGTTTATGCTGGCTTTTATGGCAAAGGAATATGGGCTTGGCGCCATGAATGGTTTCCAGTTTAATATCAGTGTCGGTTACGATCTGGCCGGTATCCAGTCGGAGAAAATTGACACATTTATTGAAAATATGAAAAATGCTTCTGAGACGGAAACGTTTAAGGCATGTCAACAATATTTGCTGGATCATGTGGATGAGTTTACCCGTGTGACCCGTGAGGATATTGAAAGTATTACCCCGTTTATCTGCAATTCTGTGACCCTCTCCACGCTGCACGGCTGCCCGCCGCAGGAGATTGAACGGATCGCCCGTTATCTGCTGACGGAAAAGAAGATGCACACCTTTGTGAAATGTAATCCGACATTGCTCGGCTATGAATTTGCAAGAGAGACCCTTGATCAGATGGGTTATGATTATGTGGCTTTTGGCCGTTTTCATTTTGAGGACGACCTGCAGTACGCAGACGCAGTACCGATGCTGACCCGTCTCATGACACTGGCCGGTGAAATGGGACTGGAATTTGGCGTAAAGATCACCAATACTTTCCCGGTGGATGTGAAGGCAGGGGAATTGCCAAGCGAGGAAATGTATATGTCCGGCAAGTCGCTTTACCCGTTGTCCATTTCGCTGGCGGCAAAATTGTCCCGTAAATTTGACGGAAAGCTTCGAATCTCTTATTCCGGCGGTGCTGACGCTTTTAATATAAACAGGATCGTAGCCTGCGGCGTGTGGCCGGTGACAGTTGCCACAACGATTCTGAAACCGGGCGGTTATCAGCGCCTGATCCAGATGGCAAAACAGCTCGGGACGATGGGTGTCCGGCCGTTTGACGGTGTTGATGCAAAAGCACTGGAACAGGTGGCAAAAGATGCGGTGACAGACAGCCACCATGTGAAACCGGCCAAGCTTCCGGCTTCGAGAAAATCCAATGAAAAAGTTCCGTTACTGGATTGTTATACGGCGCCTTGCCATGACGGATGTCCGATCCATCAGGAGATACCGGAATATGTGGCGCTGGCTGGTGAGGAAAAATATGAGGAGGCCCTGAAAGTGATCCTGAACAGGAATGCGCTGCCGTTTATAACAGGTACGATCTGTTCCCATCCGTGTCAGGGATACTGTACCCGTAATTTTTATGAGACGCCGGTGCAGATTCGCGAGACAAAGCTGGCCTGTGCAGAGGCGGCCTTTGACGCGGTTATCGGCAGCGTGAAGGTTTTGGATCGCTGCAAGAAAAAAGTCGCCATTGTGGGCGGCGGGCCGTCCGGTATGGCGGCAGCCTATTATCTGACAAGGCTTGGTGCGGATGTGACCATTTATGAAAAACGTGACCGTCTGGGCGGCGTTGTCAGCGCCATTATACCTGATTTCAGGATTGACGACAGTGTTATTGCCAAAGACGGGGCGCTGCTTGAGCAGTTGGGCGTGAAAATCCTGTATCAGACAGAAGTATCGGATGTGGCAGGATTGAAACAGCAGTATGACGCGGTGATCCTGGCTGTGGGCGCTTATAAGCGTGGTGAATTAAAGATCGGCGGCAGGGAGACCGTGAACGCCCTGGACTTTTTGGAAGATTTTAACCGGACAGCAGGCAAAATGGCGATTGGACGCAATGTGGTTGTCATCGGCGGCGGCAATACGGCCATGGATACCGCAAGGGCGGCCAGACGATGTGAAGGAGTGGAACATGTTTATCTTGTTTACCGCAGAACAAAGCGGTATATGCCGGCGGATGAGCATGAACTGCTGCTGGCCCTTGAAGATGGCGTGGAATTTAAAGAACTGCTGGCCCCGGAGAAGTTGGAGAACGGACAGTTGATCTGTCGGGTGACGCGCCCTGGTGAAATGGATGCGTCCGGCCGCGCAGGCGTAGTTGAAACCGACGATACAGCCACCGTTTGGGCGGATACAGTGATTGCCGCTGTTGGTGAGAAGGTGCCGACGGAATATTATGAAGCCAATGGCATCCATGTGGATGAAAGAGGCCGCGTGCGGGTCAGCGATACACTGGAAACCAATGTACCGGGTGTTTATGTGATCGGTGACGGATTGTTTGGGCCTTCTATCGTTGTGAAGGGCATGGCGCAGGCTATTCAGGCGGCGGAAGCTATTGCGGGATGTGAGATATCCGGCGAGTGGGGCGACCAGACGGATGTGCAGTCTGTTTATGATAAGAAAGGCATTTTGCGGGAACCGGGTGAAGGCCGTGAAGCGGACCGGTGCCTGAGCTGTCATACAGTCTGTGAGAATTGTGTCGATGTTTGCCCGAACCGCGCGAATATTGCCATTCGGGTACCGGGCATGGCAAAGGCTCAGGTGATTCATGTGGATGCGATGTGTAATGAATGCGGTAACTGTAAGAGCTTCTGTCCTTACGCCAGCGCACCGTATCTGGATAAATTCACGTTGTTTGCCAACGAAGCTGATATGGCGGACAGCAAAAATGACGGATTTGTCGTTCTTGACAGAGAAACTCTGACTTGTAAAATCCGTTTCCTTGGCAGTGAATATAGCTGGAGAAAGGGTGAGGACAGTCGTCTTCCGGAAGGAATTTTGCGGCTGATTGAAGCGGTTGCCGGGGACTATACATACTTGCTGGGTTAATGGATCGGAGGGAGAACCGTGTTTCATTTACAGATCAACGGAAAGATTTACGAAAGTGAAAAAGATAAGAAACTGATTCGTTTTCTGCGTGACGATCTGCATCTGACATCTGTGAAGGACGGGTGCAGTGAGGGCGCCTGCGGGACATGTACGATTATTGTGGATGGCAGAACCATGAGAGCGTGTATTCCGATGGTGTCAAAGATGGAAGGCAAATCCATTATTACAGTTGAGGGACTCAGCGAACGCGAGCAGGAGGTTTACAGTTATGCCTTTGCGAAGGCGGGGGCCGTACAGTGCGGCTTCTGCATTCCGGGCATGGTGATGTGCGCGAAGGCATTGATCGATGTCAACCCGGATCCCATAAGGCTTGAGGTGGCAGCGGCCATCCGCAATAATATCTGCCGGTGTACAGGGTATAAAAAGATTATTGACGGCATTTTGCTCAGTGCGGCCATATTCCGTGATAATCTGTCCGTATCCGGGGAAAGCGGGCCGGTGGGTATCGGTATGGCCATGCAGCGGATCGATGCCGGGGAAAAGGTGCTTGGGACCGGGGAATATCCCGATGATATTTATCTTGACGGGATGATTTACGGCAGTGCCGTTCGTTCGGCGTATCCGAGGGCCAGAGTGCTGGCGATCCATACGGAGAAGGCCAGAGCCCTTGAGGGAGTAGTGGGCGTGTTTACGGCGGACGATATACCGGGCAGCGTGAAAGTGGGTCATTTAAAACAGGACTGGGATGCCCTGGTGCCTGTGGGGAAGACGACCCATTATCTGGGGGATGCCATCTGTCTGGTGGCTGCCGAAACGCCGGAAATCCTTGAAGCGGCCAAAAAGCTGGTGGAAGTGGAGTATGAGGAGATGGAAGGCGTCTTTGACCCATTTGAGGCGATGCAGGAAAATGCGGTCCGGGTGCATGAGGGTAGCAGGAATATACTGGCCCATGAGCATTTAGTCAGGGGTGATGCCGATGTGGCCATCGCAGGCGCAAAATACAAGGTAACTTATCATTATGAAACGCCATGGACGGAACATGCGTTTCTTGAACCGGAATGTGCGGTAGCCATGCCATTTGACGACGGCGTCTTTATTTATTCAACAGATCAGGGGACTTATGATACGCAGCATGAGTGCTCGGTGATGCTTGGACTGCCGCCGGAAAAGGTGATTGTAGAGAATAAGCTGGTAGGCGGCGGTTTCGGCGGCAAGGAGGATGTGACGGTCCAGCACCATGCGGCGCTGATCGCTTATCTGACAAAGCGGATCGTGAAAGTTAAACTCACGAGAAAGGAAAGCATTCTGATTCATCCGAAGCGTCATCCGATGTGGATGGATGTGACCACGGCCTGTGACGAAAACGGCTATATTGTGGCGATGAAAGCGAAGGTCGTGTCTGATACGGGGGCCTATGCGTCCCTGGGCGGTCCGGTGCTTCAAAGGGCCTGTACCCATGCGGCGGGACCGTACAATTTCCAGACCATTGATATTGAAGGGACGGCGGTGTATACGAATAATCCGCCCGCAGGTGCTTTTCGTGGATTTGGCGTGACTCAGACCTGCTTTGCGTCGGAGATGAACCTGAACCGGCTGGCGGAAATGGTGGGGATCAGCCCATGGGAAATCCGTTACCGCAATGCGGTGCGTCCGGGACAGGTGCTGCCAAACGGCCAGATCGCCGATCCTTCGACGGCTATCGCGGAGACGCTGGAAGCGGTGAAGGAACTGTATGAAAGCGAGCCGTATGCGGGGATCGCCTGTGCCATGAAAAATGCCGGGGTCGGTGTGGGGCTGCCGGATTGGGGACGCTGCCGTCTGTTCGTGAAAGACGGACGGGTCCAGATCCATGCAGGCGCCTCCTGCATCGGGCAGGGGCTTGGCAGTGTGCTGGTGCAGATGGTATCGGAGATCACGGGTCTTCCTCTGGAATCTCTTAAATACTGCAGGCCGAACACGGCCATGGCGCCGGATTCAGGAACGACTTCCGGGTCTAGGCAGACGCTGGTGACGGGTGAAGCCGCCAGACGGGCCGCCCTGCAGCTTAAAAATACCATGGCGGAGGGAAATTCTCTGGCCGATCTTGAAGGCCGGGATTTTGTCGGAACCTATCTGGCAAAGACAGATAAGATGGGCGCCGATGTGCCGAATCCGGTCTCCCATGTGGCCTACGGTTACGCAACCCAGGTATGCGTGCTGAACGAGGATGGCACCGTGAAGAAAATGGCGGCGGCTCATGCCCTTGGCAAAGCGGTGAATCCGCTGAGTGTGGAAGGTCAGATCGAAGGCGGCGTTGTCATGGGGATGGGATTTGCCCTGACAGAGAAATATCCGCTGGAGAACGGGGAACCAAAGGTAAAATACGGGACACTGGGCCTTTTCAGAGCAGATAAAGTACCGGAACTGGAATCCATCATCGTGGAAAAGGAAGGCATTGAAGCGGCCTGCGGCGCAATCGGTATTGGTGAGATCACGTCGATCCCGACGGCTCCGGCTATAGCGGGGGCTTATTACAAGCTGAATGGCGATTTTCAGACTGTATTGCCGTTGGCGAATACGCCGTATAAAAAATAAAAAGCTGAGAGCAGTTCAGACGCCTGTTTGCCCGGCGGAATTTCTGACAGCCATCAGTTCCCTGTGCTGTTAGTCACTGGTCCAAGACAGGTCGGAAAGACAACCCTGCTGCAAAGATATTCGCCGCCAGTGCTGATTGATGAAATTCAGTATGCAACGGAACTATTGCCCTATATCAAAATGAGCGTTGACCGTTCCAAACGGAAAGGCGATTTCTGGATTACGGGATCACAGGTTTTTCGTTTGATGAAAAATGTGAGTGAGAGTCTTGCGGGACGGGTCGGCATTGTGAATTTATTGGGATTGTCGGATGCGGAAATTTATCAGGAGCCAAGTGCGCCGTTCCAAACGGATACGGCGCATTTGATGAAACGTTTATCTGAACGGACACAGAAGGGCTTAAACGAAATTTATGGCAGAATTTTCAAAGGCTCCATGCCGGAGCTTTATGCGGATGAAAATGTGGATTGGGAGATCTATTACCGTTCCTATGTCAATACGTACCTGCAGAGGGATATTCGCGATCTTGCACAGGTTGCTGATGAAATGCAGTTTTACAATTTTATGACGATTGTTG
>CAYURX010000083.1:0-11942 GCA_964447245.1 uncultured Coprococcus sp.
TTTCAGATACTCGCGAGGACTGAGACCGGGGGAGGACCTGAGGGCCCTCCTTTTTCATTTTTTGCGTGTCCAATAAAAATATGTCATTTCTATAAATGATAGCCTATATTAGACAGCAAATTTTGGAACAATGACAATTGTTTTCCATCCACAGCAACCCCAGCAAAAAGCAATCTGTATGAAGCGGAATTAAGAAACATTAAAAAAGCTACTGCACAACTCAACAATAACAATCTGTAATTGCCACAAAAAAGCACCACTGGATAGAATCAATAAATTCTTACACTGATGCTTTTTGTTGGCTATTTTTAATATCAAAATATTCTTACGCTTTCCCACGTTTGACAATCTGAAGTTCATATCCTAATGCACTGAGCATATTGCAAAAACTCCGCAAAGAAGGACTGTTTTCTTTCTTTTCAATTCTGGAAATAACTTGCTGCCTGCTTCCTGTCAATTCTGCCAAATCTCCTTGTGTAACTTTTTCCGCTTTCCTTAATGCGATCATTTCTCCAATTAGTCTATATTCCTCTCTAGAATCATCCCAAACTTTTTTAAAAACAGGGTCATTTTTCCGTTTGGATTCAATCACATTTTCAATATCAACTTTTACGAATGGCATAATCAGACCTCTCTTCAAATGAAAGATTTGCCAAGCTCTTTGCCTAATTCCTTTGCCCTTGTCTCAACAACCGACCAGCACATCAAAAAACTGTGTATTACTTTTAAGAATCGCAGCAAACCTGCTATAGAGGTCCCGTTAAAAGAAGCCTCCAATTGTTAAAGTCATTGTCTAACTTTTGGAGGTCAGTTCAGAATTGATATATCAATGTCCAGCTCTTTCTACAACACGCCGAACCTGCCGGCCTACGATTACGGCCAGTACCGTCAGCCATATATCCTTCGGTATAAATGCAGTAAAGGAGTAGATGATAATGGCCTGCAGATTACCGTCTGAAAGCAGGGCCCATTGGAGAGCCCCCACGCCTTCACAAACAGCAAGACCGATTAAGGACAAAATAATATTTACAGCCAGATTCAGTCTGGCACTTCCCAATTTCGGACGGATCCCACACAGGGCTGCCATCACCGGCCATGCCAGGATATAGCCTCCGGCCACCCCTGCGATCACATGAACGCCGCCCTGAAAATTGGCAAACACCGGCGCTCCGACCGCACCGATCAATATGTAGACGATGACTGCCATCAGGCCCAGTTTCCATCCAAGCACAACGCCCACCAAAGCAACGGCAAAAACCTGGATCGTCACCGGCACTCCCGTCGGCATCGGCAATGAGATCTGAGACATAACAGCCAGAATGGCGGCAAACATACCGACCATAACAATATTTTTTATAGATATTTTTCCTGAAATCGAATTTTCCACAGCAGGCACCTCTCTTTAATATTCTTAAAGAGATTATACCATATCGTCTTTGATTGTCAACCTATTTTATGTTTTAGTTAACAATTGCAGTCATTGATTCAAATACACAGTTTCCTGCTTTACGTCTGTTTCTCAGAAACGTAGTTGATAGCGATGGCCTTTTTCTGTTTTTTCATAAGGCAAAAAACCGGCACGCTCAAAACATCTGCGGGAACCTTCATTATAATCATAAATTTCATGGACATAAAGGCAGTCATAACCCAGACTTTGCCCCCGTTTTACAAGGGCAGCGACAACTTTTCCACCAATGCCCCTGCCCCGGTAACACTGATTGCCAATAACGATTGGCAGATCCTGCTGCCAGAAGGTCACATCACCAATCGGTACAAACCGGTCTCCATCCAGATATTCGATAAAATACAACTCGCCCCGCTGATGCAAATATTCATACATCCTTTGCAGCCTTTCCATCGTATATGGCTCATTCCTGCCATCAACCAGAAGTAGCGTTTCTTCATCCTGATACCATTGCAGCGCAAAATCATAAACGCCGTCATATTTTCTCAGCCTGATTTTTTCGTCTACACGAATAAAATCCGGCTGCACGCTGTCCGACCACATCTATTCCCGACCATCCCAGCAGTACGTGCATAATTTGTCCGGGTCAATGCCAACGGATTCCAGCATATCGTCCAGACGATGGTATTTCAGAGATGTAAAATTCAGTTTTTCACCAATACGTTCCACCATTTTCTGATATTTTTCAGAATCCGGGTCCGCATATTCCTGAAGGACTTCCTTTGTCACTTCACCGTCTTCCAACTCATTGACAACCTTGCGGGCGATCAATTCCATTTCCGACGTGGATCTGGAAAAATTCAAATATTTGCATCCGAACAGCAGCGGCGGGCAGGACGGACGGATATGAACTTCCTTTGCTCCACTCTCATATAAAAATTCCGTCGTTTCCCGAAGCTGTGTGCCTCTGACAATCGAATCGTCGATCAGCAAAAGTTTCTTATCTTTGATCAGATCATGCACCGGAATCAGTTTCATATGGGCGATCAGATCACGCTTTGTCTGGATCGTCGGCATGAAAGAACGCGGCCAGGTCGGCGTATATTTAATAAACGGTCTGGAAAATGGTATCCCGGTTTCATTGGCATATCCCACCGCATGGGCTGTTCCCGAATCAGGCACACCAGCCACCACATCAACGTCCACATCGTCTCTCCGGGCCAGAAGTTTCCCGCAGTTATAACGCATCTGTTCAACATTGACCCCTTCATAGCAGGCCGACGGATAACCATAATAGACCCACAGAAATGTACAGATTTTCATTTTATCACCAGGCGCTTCCAGCGTATGCACATGATCTGCGTCAAACACAACGATCTCGCCAGGGCCCAGTTCCCGGTCATGCTGGTAACCAAGATTCAGATAAGAAAAGCTTTCAAAACACGCGCATCTCGCGTCATCCTTTTTACCGAGAACAACCGGCGTCCGCCCCATCTTGTCTCTGGCCGCGTAAATGCCCTTTGGCGTTAAAATCAGCATCGACATGGATCCGTCAATGGTATCCAGCACATATTGGATCCCCTCAATGATATTATCTTTCTGATTGATCATGGCTGCCACCAGCTCTGTCGGATTAATCTCCCCGTTGCTCATTTCAAAAAAATGGGTACCGTCTTTCAGAATTTTATCAACGATTTCCTTCGAATTATTAATCTTTCCAATCGTTGTAATAGCAAATGTGCCGTGATGGGATCTGACAAGGATCGGCTGCGCCTCAAAATCCGAAATACATCCAATCCCATAGTTGCCCTCAAGCTTGCCAAGTTCTTTTTCAAATTTTGTCCGGAAGGGTGAATTTTCAATACTATGGATGGATTTACGGAAACCCTTTTCTCCATAAACAGCCATACCTGCGCGTCTTGTTCCTAAATGTGAATGATAATCTGTGCCAAAAAATAAATCAAATGTACAACTTTCTTTTGATGCAACACCAAAAAAACCGCCCATTGCTATTCCTCCATCTATTTGTTTCCAAATATATAAATGTCTGCATATTCTATTTGATTATACAACAGTTTGACCGGATTCACCAAATTGTTATTCCTTCGCTTATTCATAAGCGTTGCTTATAGAAAACACTCAAGGGTGCTGTAAGACCTTTCAATGTCCTGCAGCACCCCTGTTCTTCTTTGTTAACTCTTTGAATATATATCAATAACCATCTGCGCCGTCTCAATCAGATTTGTCCCATTATCCATACTGCATTTTTGCATATAGCGATGAGCCTCCCGCTCTGTCATGTTTTTTTCCCTGATCAACACACGCTTGGCGCGTTCCAGCAAAGCTTTTTCCTCCGGTGTGCGCTCCTTCGGTTTTTCCCGCCGTTTCCTGCGTCTGCGCAGGATCACCGTCTCGATGGCCTGCAACGTATTAAACAAATCATAGGCTTTGACAGGCATTGGTATCTTCACAACATGATCTTCATCAATATGCCCGAGATTCCCCGGCGAAGCCATAACGACCATCTGATAAGTATCCGGCAGATTTCCCAATAATTCACTATATGTCATGTCCGGATAACGAAACCCGGAGACAACAATGCCATCTGACCCTTCCATCTGGTCAAGGGCCTGATTGACGGCTGCGCCGTTCGTGCAGACCGCCACCACCGAGTGACCATGACGGACAAGCAGATTCCGAATATTCACCGCGTCCTTTTGATTTGAGAAAACAACGATGATATTAACCACAATGACCCACCTCCCTCTTAAAATCAATAAGAAAGAGTTGATTTAAATCTTATACAAATACTGATCGATCTCCCAATTCGTGATCTGCCTGCGGTATTCATCCCATTCCGCATGTTTCGCCTCAATATATTTGCTGCTTGCATGGGTTCCGAGCACCTTTTGTATATAAGTATCTTTTTCCAGTTCGACAATGGCATCATAAAGATTCAATGGCAGTTCCACGATTCCCTTTGCTGCCTTTTCTTCGTCTGTCATCTCAAAAATATTGCAATCCACATTTTCCATCGGCATCTTCCCTTCTCTGATGCCTTCCAGACCCGCGGCCAGGCAGCCAGCCAGGATCAGGTATGGATTTGCAGATGGATCAGGGCTTCGAAGTTCAATTCGCCGTCCCGTACCACGCACAGCCGGAATACGGATCAGCGGACTGCGGTTGATGGAAGACCAGGCGATATGCACGGGTGCTTCATAGCCGGGAACAAGGCGCTTGTAGGAATTAACCAACGGATTCGTCAATGCCATCAGTCCCTTCGCATGTTTCAAAAGACCTGCCATGAAATAATAAGCTTCTTTGCTCAGGCCATTCTTGTCTGAAGGATCATCGAAAATATTTTTGCCCTCCATATTATTTAAGGACATATTGATATGCATGCCCGAGCCCGGTACGCCGTACACCGGCTTCGGCATAAAGGAAGCATGCAGCCCGTGACGTTTTGCAATGGATTTCACCACCAGCTTGAAAGTCACAATATTATCCGCCGTCTGCAAAGCATTCGTATATTTAAAATCGATCTCATGCTGGGCCGGCGCCACTTCGTGATGGGATGCTTCAATTTCAAATCCCATATCTTCCAGCGTCAGCACCATATCCCGGCGCGCATTCTCTCCCAGGTCGATCGGGCCAAGATCAAAATAACCGCCCTTTTCATGGGTAACGGTCGTCGGTCTCCCGTAATCATCCGTATGGAACAGGAAAAATTCCAATTCCGGCCCCACATCGAAGGTATAGCCCATCTCAGCGGCTTCCTTCAGCACCTTTTTCAAAATATATCTCGGATCACCCTCAAACGGTTCCCCGTTCGGTCTGTAAACATCACAGATCAGCCGGGCCACCTTCCCCTGCTGCGGACGCCATGGAAATATCTCAAATGTATCCAGATCAGGGAACAAATACATATCGGACTCCTCGATCCTGGCAAAACCTTCGATCGAAGAACCGTCAAACATACAGCCATTATCCAGGACCCTCTCTATCTGACTGGACGTGATCGCCACATTCTTCAACGCGCCGAAAATATCCGTAAACTGCAGGCGGATAAACTCCACATCATTGTCTTCCACCATCTGAATAATATCTTTTTTCGTGTACTTTGCCATACCAGCACTCCCTTTCTGTCATCACAATCTCTTTTATTGCAATTATCATGTATCTATCAATGATTCAGTTCTAACATACACTGTGTTCGAATTTACTATACCAATAACCAATTACCCTTGTCAATAGAGACTTTTTCAGGCTAAAACTGTCCGCAGCGCGCCGGAATACGGCCCGCCGGACGATAAACAGACAGCGGCCCGCAGACCGCACCCGCTGCAAAACGGATGCTGCCCACGGACCGCCTTTGGTCCATTTATTCTCTATTCACTTCAAACGTTTTATCCTGTTTATATTTCCGCAATATCAATAACTGACAGACTTTCCATATCAGCATTTTCAAGGCTTGTCAACAAAGCGGCCGCCGTGTCAAGGCTTGTTAAACAGGTGACGCCTGTCTCGATGGCATTTCGGCGGATCAGGAATCCGTCTCTGCTCTTGTCACGCCCCTGAGTCGGCGTATCAATGACCAGATCGACTTCGCCGGCCAATATCAGATCGAGCGCATTCGGTGAGCCGGACGATATCTTTTTGATCTTAATGGCCGGAATCCCATTTTCATTTAATTTGTCCGCTGTACTGCGGGTCGCGTAAATCGTATAGCCAAGCTTCTGGAAACGGGCGGCGATCGGCACCAGTTCTTCCTTATCGGAATCCTTGACCGTGCAGATCATTTTCTTTGTACGCGGCAGATTGATACCGGCGCCGATAAATGATTTGTAAAGGGCTTCATTAAATGTCTTCGCAATACCCAGTACCTCACCCGTTGACTTCATTTCCGGTCCGAGACTTGTCTCAGCGCCCCGCAATTTTTCAAAGGAGAACACCGGCTGCTTGATCGCAATATAATCGGCATTCTTCTGAAGTCCCGGTTCATAGCCCAACTCGCGAATGGTTTTTCCCACAATGCACTTAGAAGCAATATCCACGATCGGAATCCCCGTCACCTTGCTGATATAAGGCACCGTACGGCTGGAACGCGGATTCACCTCAATGACATAGACATCATTTTCATAGACAATAAACTGAATATTCAAAAGGCCTTTCACATGCAGGCCGTTGGCCAGTTTCTTCGTGTAGTCTTCAATCTTTTTGATGATCGGCTCCGACAGATTCTGTGCCGGATAAACGGAAATACTGTCGCCGCTGTGGATACCGGCTCTCTCAATATGCTCCATGATACCCGGAATCAGCACATCCCGGCCGTCGCACACACCATCCACTTCGACTTCCTTACCCATCAGGTATTTGTCGATCAGGATCGGATGCTCCTGGACTGTCTGATTGATAATGGACATAAATTCCACAATATCACCGTCGCTGACCGCGATCTGCATGCCCTGGCCGCCCAGTACATAGGATGGACGGATCAATACCGGATAACCCAGCTCATTGGCCGCCTTCAGCGCTTCCTCAGTCGTAAATACCGTCGTACCGGCCGGCCGTGGAATACCGCATTTTTCAAGGATCTCATCAAACAGCTCCCTGTCTTCGGCCGCATCCACATCTTCCGCCTGCGTACCAAGGATCGGCACGCCCATCTTCATGATCGCTTCTGTCAGCTTGATGGCCGTCTGCCCGCCAAACTGCACAACTGCGCCGTCCGGATGTTCCAGTCGGACGATATTTTCCACATCTTCCGGTGTCAGCGGCTCAAAATACAATTTATCCGCAATATCAAAGTCTGTGCTGACCGTCTCCGGATTATTGTTGACGATAATCGTCTCATAGCCGCATTCCGCAAAAGCCCACACACTGTGCACGGAACAGTAGTCAAATTCGATGCCCTGACCGATACGGATCGGTCCGGAACCAAGTACCAGCACCTTCCTGCGCATTTTATTCTCGACTTCCACTTCATTTTCACTGCCAAAGCATGAATAATAGTAAGGTGTCTCAGACTCAAATTCGGCCGCGCATGTATCGACCATCTTGAATGCCGCAACAATATCATTTCTATAACGGTACGCTTTGACCTCAGCCTCCGACTTGCCGATAAACTCAGCAATGGCCTTGTCTGGAAATTCCATGCGCTTCGCCTCTCTCATCAGTTCAACCGACATCGGCTCTGTTTTTAATCGCTGCTCCATTTTCACAAGAGAAGCGATCTTGTCAAGGAACCAGATATCAATTTTATTAATGGCATGAATTTCTTCCAGCGTGTAGCCCCGGCGGATCGCCTCCGCAATGCAGAACAACCGCCGGTCATCGATCCGGTATAAATGCTCTTTCAGTTCTTCATCTGTCAATTCATGGTATCTGCCATAATCCAGGCTGCAGACATTCTGCTCCAGTGAACGGATGGCTTTCATGAGCGCCCCCTCAAAATTCTGGCAGATACTCATCACCTCGCCTGTGGCCTTCATCTGCGTTGTCAGCGTTCGCTTGGCCGTAATAAATTTGTCAAACGGCCATTTTGGGATCTTAACGACACAGTAATCGAGGGCCGGCTCAAAGCTGGCATAGGTCTTGCCTGTCACGGCATTTTTAATTTCATCGAGGGCATAACCAAGAGCGATCTTGGCGGCTACTTTGGCAATCGGATAACCGGTCGCCTTTGATGCCAGCGCCGATGAACGTGATACACGGGGATTGACCTCAATGACACAATATTCAAAGCTGTCCGGCTTCAACGCAAACTGAACATTGCATCCGCCATGAATATCCAGTTCCTGAATGATATTCAGGGCCGATGTCCGCAGCATCTGGTATTCCTTGTCGCCCAATGTCTGGGACGGCGCCACAACGATACTGTCGCCTGTATGAACACCGACCGGGTCAATATTTTCCATGTTGCAAACGGTAATGCAGTTACCGTAGCTGTCCCGGATCACCTCATACTCAATTTCCTTCCAACCGCCGATGTAGCGCTCCACCAGTACCTGCCCCACACGGCTTAAACGCAGGCCGTTGCTGGCGATGTCGTGCAGTTCTTCTTTCGTATGGGCGATACCGCCGCCGCTGCCGCCCAGTGTATAGGCCGGACGAATGACAACCGGATAACCGATTTTTTCTGCAAAATCAATACAGCCCTGCAAATTTGTGCAAACCTCGCTGGCGGCGCATGGTTCGCCGATTTTTTCCATGGTTTCCTTGAAAGCCAGACGATCTTCCGCTTTTTTTATGGTAAGGGAAGACGTACCGATCATTTTTACCCGTTTTGAAGCAAGGAATCCGCTCTCATCCAGTTCCATGGCCAGATTCAGGGCCGCCTGCCCGCCCAGTGTCGGTAAAATACTGTCCGGTTCTTCCTTGATAATAATTTTCTTCAGAACTTCACTGGTCAGCGGTTCGATGTAAACTTTATCCGCGATCTGTTTATCTGTCATGATCGTTGCCGGATTGGAATTGACCAGAACGACTTCCACGCCTTCTTCCTTCAGCGAACGGCAGGCCTGAGTACCGGCATAATCAAACTCGGCCGCCTGTCCGATCACGATCGGGCCGGAACCAATGACAAGAACTTTTTTTATACGATTATTCTTCGGCATGTTTATTTACCTCCATCATATTCAGGAAATTGTCAAAAAGGAACTCTGTATCCTGGGGACCCGGACAGGCTTCCGGATGGAACTGCACCGTAAATACATTTTTCCCCAGATAATGAAGTCCTTCCGTACTGGCGTCGTTGGCATTGATAAAGCTGATCTCCGCCACATCCTCCGGCACTGTTTTGTCCGCCACCACATAGCCGTGATTCTGGGAAGACATGTAGACACGCCCTGTTCTCAGATCCTTCACCGGATGATTGGCGCCTCTGTGGCCCCATTTCATCTTGCGGGTGTCAGCGCCATTGGCCAGTGCCATCAACTGATGTCCCAGGCAAATGGCAAAAATCGGAATATCCGTCTCATAAAGCTTTTTGATTTCTTGAATGATCGGCCCGCAGTCCTTCGGGTCGCCAGGACCGTTGGACAGCATGATGCCGTCCGGGGCATCCTGTATAATTTCCTCAGCCGTCGTATAGGCCGGATAGACAGTCACTTCACAGCCGCGGTCATTGAGGGATTTTGCAATATTTCTCTTGGCCCCGAAATCCATCAGCGCCACTTTCAGGCCGCTGCCCGGCCATACCGTCTTTTCTTCACAGGTCACCCGCTTCACCGCATCCACGATTTTATAAGCGCGGATCCTTGGCAGCACTTCATCCAGCACAAAATGCTCGTTCGTCGTGATCATCCCGTTCATCGTCCCATACTCTCTGAGCCGCTTCGTCAAAGCACGGGTGTCAATGCCCTGAATACCCGCAATATCATGATCCAGCAGGAACTTCTCCAGCTTGTCCTCATTTCTGAAATTGCTTGGACAATTTGAAAGTTCCCTGACGATATAACCATCCACATAGGATTTCTCATCTTCCATATCTTCATAGCATACGCCATAATTTCCAATCAAAGGATAGGTCATTACAACAGACTGACCACAATAGGACGGATCTGTCAAAATTTCCAAATATCCTGTCATGGATGTATTAAACACTATTTCACTGATAACTTCTCTGGCGGAACCGATACTCTCGCCTTCATAAACCGTACCGTCTGCCAAAATCAGAAACGCTTTCATTTTTTCACCTGATCCTTTCCTAATGAATTGGCATGCTTTTCACGCCATAATGGCATACTTTGTATTTCTGCCGATTTGCAAAAAAAAAGATAATCCGTATAGTGAAAAGGGACACTACAGGAACTATCTTTTTCTGACTAATAAATATAAACAAGAGGCAGATAAGCATGTATAAATATTCATTCCCATATTTTGCGAATATGTCCACAACATCCTGTCTTCCACTCCTGTCTTTTGAAATCAAATGCCTCAAAAGCCCGTTTTCGGACTTTTTATGACACCAGTTTTTAAGCTGTGAGAAGTATATCATATATCTAAAGCAAATTCAACCTAAATAATCGTATGCACAGCAAAAAAAATTTGTATGCATGCTGCACCTTTTGTATATTTAATGCATATATATAAATAAATGCCTCTAACAGGCCAAGAAGGGATTGTGATCAAATGGCTGAAAATATTTTTCCGGCTCAGACGGGAACCGCTGATTTTGGCGAGCTGCGGCTGTCTGTCACCAATCAGAATGATTACACGCCCGTTGAAAATGCCACTGTTGAAATTGCCGGTACGGGCAATCCTGAAACTGTCATTGAAGAACTGAAAACAGATAACTCCGGCCAGACCCCCACAATTGAACTTCCGGCCCCGCCGGTTGAATACAGTCTCGGTTCCGGCAGCGCCCAGCCTTACTCCGAATATAATTTTACCATCCACGCGGAAGGTTTTGCCGACCTGACCATCAGCGGCGCACAGATTCTTTCCGGCGCAACGGCGCTGCAGAATATCAGGCTCACACCGCAGGTGCCGCAGCCGACTTTTCCGATCGTCGTACCTCCCCATACCCTTTACGGAGATTTTCCTCCGAAAATTGCCGAAGCGGAAATTAAAGATTTAACGGAATCCGGCGAAGTCGTGCTGAGCCGTGTCGTCATTCCTGAAACCATTATCGTCCATGACGGGCCGCCGTCGGACAGGAGCGCCCGCAATTATTATGTCCCATTCAAAGAGTATATTAAAAATGTGGCTTCCAGCGAGATTTACGCCACCTGGCCCGAGAGCACCATCGTCGCCAATTGTCTGGCCATTATCTCCTTTACTTTAAACCGGGTTTTCACGGAATGGTACCGCAACAAAGGCTATGACTTTACCATTACCAGTTCAACGGCCTACGATCATTTTTTTGTTTATGGGAGAAACATTTTCGAGAACATTTCAGAAACTGTCGATACGATTTTTTCGAATTTTCTGTCAAGACCGGGCGTCCTGCAGCCGATCCTGACCCAATACTGTGACGGCCGCCGTGTCTCCTGCCCGAACTGGATGAGCCAGTGGGGTTCCAAGGATCTGGGAGAACAGGGCTACCAGCCAATAGAAATTATCCGCTATTATTACGGTGACAATATGTACATCAATTCCGCCGAACAAATCAGCGGCATACCAAGTTCATGGCCCGGCTACGACCTGACCATCGGCTCCTCCGGTCAGAAAGTCCAGCAGATGCAGGAACAGTTAAACCGCATCGCCGACAATTATCCGGCCATCCCGAAAATCGCCGCCGATGGCATCTACGGCCAGCGAACAGCCGAAGCCGTCCGTACTTTCCAGAAAATCTTTGATCTGCCTCAGACAGGCGTCACCGACTATGCCACCTGGTATAAGATCAGCCAGATTTATGTCGGTGTCACACGGATCGCCGAACTGAATTAAACAGGGACGCCGTTCAGATCGACGCCGTTCAGACGGCCGTTTATTGGCGGGAAATTTCTGTCAGCCATCATCATTGAAACACACTCCCGTAGCGACTTTGCTAAGCTCATCCTTCGTTAAACTCGGATTCGCTAAGCGCCGCTGC
>CAYURX010000084.1:0-11922 GCA_964447245.1 uncultured Coprococcus sp.
GAATATGCGCCGACCGGCGACCAGCCGCAGGCGATCGAACAATTAGTCAAAGGCTTCAAAGAAGGAAATCAGTTTCAGACACTGCTTGGTGTCACCGGTTCCGGAAAAACCTTTACGATGGCCAATGTTATTGAACAATTGAATAAACCGACACTTATATTGGCACACAATAAGACACTGGCCGCGCAGCTTTATGGGGAATTTAAAGAGTTTTTCCCGAATAATGCGGTGGAGTATTTTGTCTCCTACTATGATTATTACCAGCCGGAGGCTTATGTGCCGTCTTCGGATACTTATATTGAGAAGGATTCGGCCATTAATGATGAAATTGATAAATTAAGGCATTCGGCGACGGCTGCTTTGGCGGAGAGGAAGGATGTTATTATTGTTTCATCGGTTTCCTGTATTTATGGGTTAGGTAGTCCGATTGATTATCAGGAAATGGTTATTTCGCTGCGGCCGGGCATGATGAAAGACCGGGATGAAGTCATCCGCAAGCTGATTGAAATTCAGTATACACGTAATGATATGGATTTCAAGCGCGGCACATTTCGTGTTCGCGGGGATGTACTGGAGATTTTTCCGGCTTATGCAACGGATGTGGCGGTCCGGGTAGAGTTTTTTGGAGATGAAGTTGACAGGATCACAGAGTTTGATGCATTGACGGGTAATGTCAGGGCCCGCCTGGAGCATGTGGCTATTTTTCCGGCTTCCCACTATGTGGTGGCGCCGGAGAAGATGGAGCGGGCGATCACGGCCATTGAAGCGGAGATGAAGGAGCGGGTGGCTTATTTCAAGCGTGAGGACAAGCTGATTGAAGCCCAGAGGATCGCGGAACGTACCAGATTTGATATAGAGATGATGCGTGAGACAGGATTTTGTTCCGGAATTGAGAATTATTCCATGCATTTGTCCGGGTTGAAGCCGGGGGAACCGCCGCATACGTTGCTGGATTATTTCCCGGAGGATTTTCTGATCATTGTTGACGAGTCCCATATGACGATTCCGCAGGTGCGCGGTATGTATGCGGGAGACCAGTCCAGAAAGTCAACGCTGGTGGAATATGGTTTCAGGCTGCCATCAGCAAAAGATAACAGGCCGTTAAATTTTGAGGAATTTGAATCCCATATCAGTCAGATGCTCTGCGTGTCCGCGACTCCGAATGTTTATGAGAGCGAGCATGAATTGCTTCGCGCGGAGCAGGTCATCAGGCCAACAGGATTGCTTGATCCGGAGGTTAGTGTGCGTCCGGTGGAGGGGCAGATTGATGATTTGATTTCTGAAGTGAATAAGGAAGTGGCGAAAGGAAATAAAATTCTTATTACCACATTGACGAAGCGGATGGCGGAAGATCTGACGGATTATATGAAGGAACTGGGAATACGTGTCCAGTATCTGCATTCGGATATTGATACGCTGGAGCGAACGGAGATCGTCCGCAATCTTCGCCTGAATGTTTTTGATGTATTGGTCGGCATTAATCTGCTGAGAGAAGGATTAGATATACCTGAGATCACTCTGGTGGCCATTTTGGATGCCGATAAAGAAGGTTTCCTGCGTTCGGAGACATCTCTGATCCAGACCATTGGCCGTGCGGCGAGAAATACGGAAGGGCATGTTATCATGTATGCGGATACGATTACAGATTCCATGAACAAGGCGATTACGGAGACAAACCGGCGCCGCGCGATTCAGCAGGCGTATAATGAAGCCCATGGTATTACGCCTAAGACGATTCAGAAGGCTGTGCGCGATCTGATCAGTATTTCCGAGGCTGCTGATCAGTCAGCGGAAGATTTTGTGAAAGATGCAGAATCCATGAGTTATAAGGAATTGAATGCAATGATCCGAAAACTGACGAAGCAGATGCATTCGGCCGCGGCTGAACTGAATTTTGAGAAAGCGGCTGAGTTAAGAGACAAGCTGCTTGAATTAAAGAAGCATGTCCGTGAAATAGAAGAAGGATAATTATACAGCAAAATAACAAAATAGTAAAATAGCAAAATAGCAAAATAGCAAAATAGCAATATGACAATACTGGAGGTAAACGATGCTGAAGGCATACAAGACAGAGTATATTGATATAAAAGGAGCCAGAGAACATAATCTCAAGGGAATCAATGTAAAAATTCCGAGAAATGAACTGGTCGTATTAACCGGATTGAGTGGTTCCGGCAAGTCCTCACTGGCTTTTGATACGATTTATGCGGAGGGGCAGCGAAGGTATATGGAATCGCTGTCTTCCTATGCGAGACAGTTTCTTGGACAGATGGAGAAGCCGAATGTGGAAAGTATCAGCGGTCTGTCTCCGGCCATTTCCATTGATCAGAAATCAACGAACAGGAATCCACGATCGACCGTCGGGACAGTGACGGAAATCTATGATTATTACCGATTACTCTATGCCCGTATCGGCATTCCTCATTGCCCGAAATGCGGCAAGGAGATTAAAAAGCAGACAGTGGATCAGATGGTAGATGCGATCATGGCTTTGCCGGAGCGGACAAAGATTCAGTTATTGGCGCCTGTGGTGAGAGGGCGAAAGGGCGAACATGTCAAAATCTTTGAGCAGGCCCGAAAAAGCGGCTTTGTGCGTGTGATGGTGGATGGTCATCAATATGAACTTTCTGAGGAAATTAAACTTGAAAAGAACAAGAAGCATACGATTGCCATTGTTGTAGACCGTTTGATGGTTCGGGAAGGGATCGAAAAACGTTTGACGGATTCTCTTGAAACGACGCTGAAACTGGCTGAGGGTCTGGCCATTGTTGACATACCGGATCAGAATTATCTGACTTTCAGTCAGAGTTTTGCCTGCCCGGACTGCGGTATCAGCTTCGAGGAAATTGAACCAAGAAGCTTTTCATTTAACAATCCCTTCGGGGCCTGTCCCGTTTGTCATGGTCTTGGTTATAAAATGGAATTTTCACCGGAGCTGATGATTCCGGACCCGTCGCTGAGTATATCACAGGGAGCCATTGCAGTCATGGGGTGGCAGTCGGCGGCCGATGCATCCAGCTTTACCCACGCCATTCTGGCAGCATTGGCGGAAGCCTATGATTTCAGCCTGGATACGCCTTTTCAGGATTATCCGCAGAAAATCAAAGATGTCATTATTCATGGCACGGGCGGACGAGAAGTGAAAGTGCATTACCGGGGCCAGCGGGGAGAAGGCATTTATGATGTGGCTTTTGAGGGACTGATCCGGAATGTGGAGCGGCGTTATCGAGAGACAAGTTCAGAACTGAGCAAGCAGGAATATGAGAGTTTCATGACGATTACTCCGTGTAAGGAATGCGGTGGCCGTCGTTTAAAAAAGGAATCTCTGGCGGTGACTATTGGAGATAAGAACATCAGTGAATTGACAGATCTATCCATTACGGACCTGAATGAATTTATGAATCGGCTGGAATTAACGCACCAGCAGCATTTGATCGGCGATCAGGTGATTAAAGAAATACGTTCAAGACTGGGCTTTTTAATCGATGTGGGTCTGGATTATCTGATGCTTTCAAGGGCAACGGCAACACTGTCCGGTGGAGAAGCACAGCGTATCCGTCTGGCGACACAGATCGGTTCCGGTCTGGTGGGTGTGGCCTATATTCTGGATGAGCCAAGTATCGGCCTGCATCAGAGGGATAATGACAAGCTTCTGAAGACATTAAAGAATTTGCGGGATTTAGGCAATACGCTGGTCGTGGTGGAACATGATGAGGATACGATGCTGGCGGCCGACTGGATCGTTGATATCGGTCCGGGTGCGGGTGAGCATGGTGGATATCTTGTGGCGGAGGGGACAGCGCAGGATATTATGAAATCTGAAGCATCCATTACCGGTGCGTATCTCAGCGGGCGGATCCGCATACCGGTGCCATCAGAGAGAAAAAAACCGACAGGATTTCTTCATATTATTGGCGCAGCCGAAAATAACCTCAAGCACATCAATGTGGATATTCCTTTGGGGGTTATGACCTGTGTGACCGGCGTGTCAGGATCCGGCAAGAGTTCTATTGTCAATGAGATTCTTTACAAGCGCCTGGCAAGGGAACTGAATCATGCCAGAACGATTCATCCCGGCAGGCATAAGGATATCAAAGGGATCGAGCAGCTTGATAAAGTCATTAATATTGACCAGTCACCGATCGGGCGTACACCGCGATCCAATCCGGCGACTTACACGGGCGTCTTCGATCTGATTCGGGATCTGTTTGCGTCTTCTGTTGACGCAAAGGAACGCGGTTACAAGAAGGGACGTTTCAGTTTTAATGTTAAAGGCGGCCGGTGTGAAGCGTGTGCCGGTGATGGTATCATTAAAATAGAAATGCATTTCCTGGCGGATATTTATGTGCCATGTGAAGTCTGCCATGGTAAACGTTACAATCGTGAGACTCTTGAAGTCAAATATAAGGGTAAGAATATTTACGAAGTACTGGATATGACAGTGGAAGAAGCGGTGAAATTTTTCGAAAACGTGCCGTCCATTCGCCGCAAGCTGGAAACACTGAATGATGTGGGGCTTTCCTATATCAAGCTGGGACAGCCGTCGACAACCTTATCCGGCGGCGAGGCGCAGCGTATCAAACTGGCGACTGAATTAAGCAAGCGGAGTACCGGACGAACCATCTACATTCTGGATGAACCGACAACGGGGCTGCATTTTGCGGATGTTCACAAGCTAACAGAAATATTAAGACGGCTGGCCGAGGGCGGCAATACCGTTGTTGTCATCGAGCATAATCTGGATGTGATCAAAACTGCGGATTATATTATTGATGTAGGTCCTGAGGGCGGTGACAGAGGCGGTACGATTGTCGCCTGCGGGACGCCGGAGGAAGTGGCTGAGAATCCAAACTCTTACACGGGCATTTATGTCAAAAAATTCCTGGAGCGTTATAAAAATCCATAAAGCCGGACAGGGATTGCTGTGCCAACAGGCGGCAACGGCAGTCCCTGTGAATCCAAAAGCGATAACAGACAGGCATGGATGCTGCTTACTGCAGCATATTCAATAAATCCTCCCTTGTTAATCCGGCTGTGGATATGCCTTCTCCCGACAGGATCTGATCAGCCAGTTCCCGTTTCGTTTCCTGAAGTTTTAGTATTTTTTCTTCAATTGTATGGCGTGCAATGAGTTTATAAACGGTAACGGTGCGGGTCTGACCAATCCGGTGGGCCCGGTCGGTGGCCTGATTTTGTGCTGCTACATTCCACCATGGGTCATAATGGATGACAATATCCGCTCCGGTCAGATTCAATCCTGTGCCGCCAGCCTTCAGAGAAATCATAAAAACCGGAACGGCATTTTGATTAAAATCGTTGACAAGCTGTGTTCTGCGTTCACTTTTCGTGCTGCCGTCGAGACGATAGCAGAGGATATGTTCAGCTTTCAGACGGCGCTCAATAATATCCAGCATGGATGTGAACTGAGAAAATAACAGGACTTTATGTCCTCCGGCCATGGCATTTTGAATCAATTGGATGCATGTATCTAATTTGGCTGATCCGCCTTTGTAATTTTCATAAATGAGCAAAGGATCACAGCATAATTGCCGAAGTTTTGTAAGTTCAGCCAATACCTGTATTTTGCTGCTGTTAAAAGCGGCATCGCTCTGTGATGCAAGGCCCTGCTGTAATTGGAGAGCGCTGGCATCATAGAGGCGCTGCTGTTCATCGGTCATCCTGGAATAGACTGCATTTTCCAGTTTATCCGGCAGTTCTTTCAGAACATCGTTTTTCAGGCGGCGCATAATGAAAGGTTTGATCATTTGTTTCAAACGATTGGCGGAAATTGCGTCCTGAGACTCCACAATCGGCTGTTCAATTTCCGATCTGAAATATGGATAGGGATAAAGGAATCCCGGCATAAGGTATTCAAAAATGCTCCACAGTTCACTCAGGCGATTTTCAATCGGCGTGCCGGTCAGCGCAAAGCGTGTGACAGAGTGAATCTGCCGTACGGACCGTGCAGCCTGTGTATGGTGATTCTTTATAAACTGAGCCTCATCAATGATCTGGTAATGGAAAGACAGCTCAGAATAAGCATCCACATCCCGTTTGAGCATATCATAGGAGGTAATCAATACATCGTAGTGATGATAGTTTCGGAGCTTTTCATGCCGTTCTTCGGCTGTACCTGTTACCGGCAATGTATGAAGTTCCGGTGCGAAACGTTCAATTTCACTGTCCCAATTATAAACCAGTGAAGAGGGACAGATGATCAGGCTGACTGTACCTGGTGTTTCATTTTTGGCGGCAGCCAGCAGAGTAATGATCTGTAAGGTTTTGCCAAGTCCCATATCATCGGCTAAAATGCCGCCGAATCCAAGATGGGCGATCGTCTGCAGCCAGCGGTATCCGGTCTTCTGGTAATCCCGGAGAATGGGTTTTAAGTGCTCCGGCACTTCGTAATCACTGTCTTCCACAGATTTCAGGTTACGGATCAGCGATTTAAAGTAACGGTCACGTTGTGTTTTGATATCGCTGCCATGACGCGTCAGCACGGCATCCACATAAGAGGCACGATAAAGTGGCAGAGAAATCTTTTCCTGAAGGAGCGCCTGATCAGACAGTTGAAGGCCATCGGCCAGTTCCGAGAGAACACTCAGAGAATTGTCTTCCAGACGGAGAAATTCACCGGATTTCAATTTATAGAATTTCTGGCGCTTTCTGTAACTGTTGATGATACCGGCCAGTTCATCGTAAGGGAGATCTTTGGATCGTATATCCAGTTCCAGAAGATTTCCGTTAATCGAGACACCGACAGTGGCCTTCGGAGAAGAAACGATGCGGATACCCTTCATCTTTTCAGATATAAAGACTTCTCCTAGCTGGTAAAAATGGGACAGGCCCTGTTCAAGGAAAATAAATATGCCATGATCGTTATTTTCAATAATGAAATCTCCGGATATATCATCGGCGTTATTTGGCGCAAAATAAGTGCGTATGGCTGTTAATACCTGGTGTTCACGGGCGGCATCCCTGTATCCGCTGTCATAGCTGATCGGGTCTGCGAGGGAGAAACGTTCTTCATCGTACTGTGCGTAAGCTGAACAGGTAAGGGTGCTGCCGCCTGAGTTGTCCAGGTAAATACTGAAACGGGCCTCCGGCGGCATAAAATCAGATAGATCCACATCGGATGTCTGAAGTTCGGTGTAAGGCGCAATTGCCTTGAGAACACTGCCGCAGAAAGGTGCCATTTGTTTCTGGCTCAGATAGAGACCCTGCTCCTGGAGAGGCTGCATTTCTTTCAGAAAAGTAGTCATATCGCGGGCGTAATCCTGACTGCAGCGATAGAGTATCCGGTCCTTCAATAACCAGAGATTTTGTTCACCTGTAATCAGCAGGTAATTTTCCACTGTCAATTTGTAAGTCTGCGGCTGAGCGATAGCCAGCGTCATGGCGATCCGGGGCTCATCAGTGACAACCTGTATATTATAAATACATCCATGCAGGTCCAGTTTCAGGCTGCGGCCAACCATAAGGTCCAGAAAGGCATCTGTGGCTTTTGGGGACAGCGGAAGGCTGCGCAGTGCTTTCAAAACACGGAAACTGTAGGTCGTTTCCTGAGTGCATTGAAAATGATAGGTGTATTCATCAATGCGCTGCATGATGAAGTCCAGCAATGGCCGGCTGTCCTCTGTAAAAGCTTCGATTTCATGATAAAATTTCAGATTTTTACCATACTCAAATAATTCATGATTGCGGACAAGACGGGTCAGTTCCAGAAGATCTTTCACAACATATTTTTGCTTTGCGCCAATCTTAAACTCTACAGACAGTCTGTGCGATTCAAGATGCAGAAGGGGTTCAAGCTCAATGGTGCCGGTGGCGGGCTGGTTTGGATGGGATAAAATATCGCGGGTCACATAAGATTGTATCAGGCTTTGACCAACCTGCGTATTGCGGCGGGCGGCTGTCATGCGGCCGGATTGCGCCAGATGCCGTCTGGAAATATATTTTAAAAGTACAGCCACACAATGTTTGCAAAGCCGGTCTGTATTCTGAAAATCAGAGCAGGAACATTCGGAAAAAAGGATCTGGCTGTTTTCTTCATTGACGGTAATTACAACATGATGGACACTCTGATCCGCATCCGATACATCGGCCGACAGAGTGGCAGTATCGGTGTAGATGGCCCTGTCAATTTTAAAATCAGTGATACGGCGGTTGATAAGGAAAATATCCTGTCCGCTGCGGTAATTTTCATCACTGGCTGCTTGCATGATTGTCATTCGGGTAATAGCCATTGCAATGCTCCTTTCAAAGTAACAAAAAATTATTAGCAAGTATTAGATATACTTTTGCATTTTGATCATTGTATATAGATCACCTTTGACTTCATCGCCATACGGCTGAAAACCCTGTTTCAGCCAAAAGTGTTCAGATTGAGGATTTCCTTTGATATAGGCCAGTGCGATCGTGTGAAAATGGTTTTGCTTTAGATAGCTGCAAAGGGCTTTCACAATTGTTGTGCCGAGACCGGATCTCTGATAGCTGGTGTCTGTGATCAGCCAGCCAATCCATGCGGTTCCCTGGTCAGGGTAATTTTCAATCAAATCTAAGATTGCGAGGAGCTGTCCGTTTTCAAAAAAACCGACAAAATGTTTGTCCGCAAGCGTCCGGCTCTGAGGCAGAGCAGTCATGGATTCCCTGAGATTTTCACAGGTTGGCTCAAATCGCATGTGTTCATAATAGATTTTGTTGGCTTTACATAAAGAATACATTTTTTCCAGATCATCCTCTGTAAGCGTGTGGATCTGGTAGGGGAGATGCATTCCGGATAAATTCGGAGACATAATAGTGACACTTCCTTTTTATATTTATCAAATGATGCGGCATTGTGCGAGGTCATTCCAATTTCGCTCTGCTTCATCAAGAATCAGGTGTTGTTCCCTTTCTGAAATAGGTTCAAATAAATGGATACTGATTTTGTTATTTTGTTTCTTCCATCGACCAATGACACGGCCATGGAGCAGTATGGCCGGCATAACAATTCCTGACAGGCTAAATATACCGCGCAAATGCTGTTCAGGCAGATAGAGACTTTCCTTTTTCTGATAACCGAGCATCAGCGGGTCAAATCCGGCAAGAAAAATGCAATCCGGCAGATCGTCGTTATAGGAAGGCTGTCTTTCGATGAAGTAATAAGTTCGTCCCCCGCAATTGGCGGATTGCACGGGCAGTTCCTTCAGCCATTTTTTAACCTGAGTCTGGGTGGCTCCAAGGAAATAGGCGGCATCTTTAATGGTGGCGGGGGCATAATTGGTAAAATATCGCCGGGCGATTTCAATTTCAGCGGCCGTTTTCGGCATGGGTTCAAAATCCGGGCATAGCCGAAAAGCCTTTTTTTCCTGTACTTTATGGCAAATAATGCCATTTTCACATAGAGCCCGGATGGTACCTCCCCATGCATTGAATATGCTATTGGCTTCCTGTTCGGTCATTCCGGCTGCATAGCATTCTGCTTTTAGTGCTTCACGTTCATCCATACCTTCTGCAATCTTTCGTACGATCAGGTCTGCAAAAATGCGTTTGCGTTCAGCGGTTATATTTTCGTCTGAGGCCATCGTATCACAGGGGCGCAGAAAACGCTTCCGATCCTGATGAAGAAACAGCGGCAGATCATCCTCTGCAAAAATATGGACAGTGCCCCGAATGGTCCAGCTTTTCATTAATCCGTCAGATAATTTTTCCGAATCCGAAAGAATGCTTCTGATTTTCAACGCATGCAAAGCGTTGTTCATGAATTGGGCCTGAAAGCCGCATAAATCGCGGATGACAGTTTGCCTGTCCGCAGGAGTCATCAAATGTTGATTTGTAAGCTGTCTGATTTTGATTTCTGTCAATTCCATAAAATGTTACCTAAAATATACCTATTTGAATTTAGAAAAGTTATTCGTTTCGCCTTCAATGCTGTCAATCTAATATAAATTATACGGATTACGGATGACTTTGTAAAGAAAATCATGAACTTGCGGCAGGTATCCTGAAATCTGTCTTGTATTTTACTATCAAATAGTGTAAAATCTAGTCACAATCTATTAATTTAATCATTTATTAATCTCATAGTTTAATGAAAATCCCGGTATTTTCAGAAAGCAGGCCGGAGATAGAAACTAAACTATAAAATACATTTAACAGGGGGATCACCATGGCAAAAGAAATGGTTATTGTACTTGACTTTGGCGGTCAGTATAATCAGTTAATTGCACGCAGAGTCAGAGAATGTAATGTATACTGTGAAGTGCTTCCATATACGAAGACACTGGATGAAATCAAAGCATTAAACCCTAAAGGAATTATATTTACAGGCGGACCAAACAGTGTTTATGATGAGGCATCTCCTCATTATGAAAAGGCTATTTTTGATCTGGGTATTCCTATTCTCGGCATCTGCTATGGTTCTCAGTTGATGGCCTATACATTGGGCGGTGAGGTGGCAACTGCGCCTGTCAGCGAATATGGGCATACGGAAGTAGACGTAGACTGCAATTCTGTTTTGTTCAGCGATGTTTCAGACAAGACGGTATGCTGGATGAGCCATACGGATTATATTAAAACGGTACCGGAAGGCTTTAAGGTGACGGCATCAACGCCAGTATGTCCTGTTGCCGCCATGGAGTGCTCAGAACGTAAATTATATGCGACCCAGTTCCATCCGGAAGTTATGCATACAAAGGAAGGCATGAAGATGCTGAATCATTTTGTGCGTGATGTGTGCGGCTGCGCCGGTGACTGGAAAATGGATTCATTTGTTGAGACAACGATTGCAGCCCTCCGCGAAAAAATCGGTGATGGCAAGGTGCTTTGTGCATTGTCTGGCGGCGTCGATTCTTCTGTAGCTGCGGTTTTGCTGTCGAAGGCCATTGGCAAGCAATTGACCTGCGTATTTGTTGACCATGGTTTGCTGCGTAAAAATGAAGGCGATGAAGTTGAAGCTGTATTTGGACCGGACGGCCCTTATGAACTGAATTTTATCAGAGTCAATGCACAGCAGCGCTATTATGATAAATTAAAAGGTGTGACAGAGCCGGAAGAAAAACGTAAGATTATTGGTGAAGAATTTATCCGTGTATTCGAAGAAGAAGCAAAGAAAATCGGTGCTGTCGATTATCTTGTACAGGGTACGATTTATCCTGATGTTATCGAGAGCGGCCTCGGCAAATCGGCTGTTATCAAATCCCACCACAATGTGGGCGGGCTTCCGGATGTTGTTGATTTCAAAGAAATCATTGAGCCGCTTCGTATGCTTTTCAAGGATGAAGTGCGTAAAGCCGGACTGGAATTAGGCATTCCGGAATATCTTGTATACCGTCAGCCATTTCCGGGACCTGGCCTTGGTATCCGAATCATCGGTGAAGTTACGGAAGAAAAGGTCAAGATCGTGCAGGAGGCCGATTATATTTACCGTGAAGAAATCGCCAAAGCAGGCATAGATAAAGGCCTGGGCCAGTATTTTGCCGCTCTCACCAATATGCGCTCAGTTGGCGTCATGGGCGATTTCAGAACCTATGATTACGCCATTGCCCTCCGCGCAGTCAACACCAGCGACTTCATGACAGCAGAAGCAGCACAGATCCCATGGGAAGTCCTTGCAAAAGTAACAAATAGAATTGTGAATGAGGTTAAAGGTGTCAACAGAGTAATGTATGACTGCACCGGAAAGCCGCCGGCTACGATTGAGTTCGAATAAGTTGAAAAGTCGAAGAAAGCCAGTGCTTATGCGGGTTTACGGACTTTTGAAAGGTCTTTTGATAACAAATTGATAACAGTCATATAAATGCGATTATTCTTGCTGTTAAGTGGTTTACAGGTAGCGGAATGATTTTCAAGCGGCTTGTATGATTGTAAAAAATCCATATTATAACGGGGTTGTCGGATAAATCCGATTTTTAACCCCTGACAGACTCGGAGGAGACATCC
>CAYURX010000085.1:0-11882 GCA_964447245.1 uncultured Coprococcus sp.
TTCGCTATCCGCGAAGGTGGACGTACTGTAGGTTCAGGCCGTGTTGCTACTATCATTGAATAATTAAAAATTCAGTAAAATAGGGCATTCCCGATGTGGGAGTGCCCTTATTTTTTGTCTATTGCTACTATTTTGATACTATTTGTCCTTGAGTACGGCCCGTGAGCGACAAATGGCACCCAGTGCGGAAAGCATTGTGCAAAAGGCACATGACAGTATATTGCGAATTGGGCAGTTATAACAGATGACGATGAATTTTTGCTAAGAAATTGTCAAAATATATTTATATTGATATGATGATTACAACAAGTTATTAAGCGCGCTTATCTAATAAAAAGGAAGAGAGGTATTTTTTATGACACTTGCTTTATGCATTATCGCCATTGTCATTTCAATTCTGGTTGGATGGAAGTTTAAGATGAAAGGAATGTTATGAAGTTGAACAATACTGTGTTATGGGTGAAAAGGGTGTTTATTTACTGCCTTGGTTTGTTTTTGATGGCACTGGGCGTTTCTATTTCTGTTAAATCAGACCTGGGTGTTTCTCCTGTCAATTCAATTCCTTATGTGGTGAGTCTGATTACAGGAGTTGATCAGGGCGTTTGTGTGACGGTGATTTTCTGTGGGTTTATCGGGCTGCAATTTTTGATTTTATTGAAGAATTTTAAAATGAAGAGTCTTTTGCAGATTATCGCATCGACAGCTTTTGGTTATTTTGTGACGACAACGAACAAGATGAGCGTTGGTGTGCCGCCATGCGGGAATTATCCGATGCGGCTGGTCTATTTGGCGATCAGCATGGTTTTAGTGGCGATCGGTGTGGCCTTATATCTGAAGCCGAATCTGATTCCGCTTCCGGGAGAGGGCGTTATGCAGGCACTGGTTGATCGTTTTGGCATCAAATTTCCTAATGCCAAGACCGGCTTTGATACCACTATGGTTGTGGTCTCTGCGCTTTTGTCTTTGATCGTATTCCACCGTTTGAGTGGTGTCAGAGAGGGAACGATCATTGCAGCGATTGGCATCGGACAGATGATGAAAGTATGGAATCGTTTGGCGGATGACAAGATAACAAAATTTCTTCAGGCATAATATATTACATAATTTGAGGCTGTCACAATTGACCTCTTTCCGAAGATGGAGAGAGATCAATTGTGACAGCCTCATTGTCAATAATCGTATTGTTTCATTTCTTCCGGCATTGTCTCGCCGTAGGCTTCAAGACAGCGCCACAGCCATGCAATGTAGGTTTTCTCCCGAATCAATGCGCCGTCCAGAACCATGTAGTCGCCATGGGCCTGCGTCAGGGGCTGAGGGCGTCCGTCCGGATAACTGGATGCCATGGTATGTTTCAGACAGTCGAATTTGTATTGATGCTTGTCCATTTCTTTATGCAGCATGGCCGCATAATCCGCCTTGTTAATAAATTGAGAGAAATAAGTCTTCAGACGGAAAACATCTTTTGGTGTTGGCGGCAGATCTTCATCTGAGGCGAGCCAGTCGATGAATTCTTTGCAGCCTGCTTCGGTGATGGTATAGAGCTTTTTCTCAAGAACCTTTCCCTGAATAACCACATCATATTCAACGAGACCTTCCTGAAGCAGTTTTCTTAGCTCAGGATAAATCTGTCCATGGGTGGCGTACCAGAAGTTCGCAAAGGCGTTGTCGTTAAATTCCTTGGCAATGTCATAACCTGTCATTGGATGCTGGCTCAACAGGCCAAGGATCGCGTATTTTAGTGTTCGCATAATGTCTCCTTACATTTCCTTAAATAATCACTATTCCTATTGTAGCATAAAAATATTTTCAGGTACACAAAAAAAGTAAAAAAGAGAAGATGGGCACTTTGCACATTGTTTGATTCACAATTACTTAGAAATGCACAAATATGTTTGAATAGACATGTTTGTATATTGTTTTACCTGGGACTGTGATAAAATGATAACAGATGGTGAAGGAGGAATTAAAAATGGTTCAATTTATTACAGCGAAAGAAGCCGCCGCACTTATACCGGACGGCGCAACGGTTGGCCTGGCAGGTATGGGTTTATCAGGCTGGGCGGAAGAAATTGCCTGTGCGATCCGTGATCATTTTAAGGAGACAGGGCATCCGTGCAATCTGACACTGAAACAGGGCAGCGCCATGGGCGACTGGGGCTATGGCAATCAGTTCGAAGGATGGGACAGAAATCGTCTGGCAGTGCCGGATACAGAACATGGAGCCAGAGGTGTGACACGTTTTGGCGAAGCTGGCCCGGGGCTTGTGAAAAAGTGGACAAGCGCCCATATCGGAAGCGCTTTTACGCTCTGCGACCAGGCACGTAAAAATCAGATCGAAACCCATTGTCTGCCACAGGGCGTGGTCATCAATCTCTGGCGTGAAATTGCAGCCGGACGTCCGGGCCTGATTACTAAGACCGGTCTCGGAACATTTGTTGACCCGCGTGTTGAGGGCGGCCGTATGAATGACTGTGCAAAAGATGAAGTTGTGAAGCTGGTGGAATTTGATGGTGAAGAGTATCTGTTCTATCCGAGCTTTAAATGTGATGTGGCGCTGCTGCGCGGCACCATTGCCGATGAAAACGGCAATATCTCTTTCGAACATGAAAGTGTTGTGAATGAAGGCTTTTCTGTTGCAGCAGCAACGAAGAACAGCGGCGGTATTGTCATCGTGCAGGTTGAATACCTGGCGAAAAAGGAATCCCTGAATCCAAAAGATGTGAAGATTCCTGGCAATCTGGTGGATTATGTTGTTCAGGCAAAGGATCCGAAGTCCTGCTGGCAGGCTGAGGGCGTTTATTGGGAGCCATCCTATTCAGGTCATATCCGTATTCCGTTGGATGCCATCGAGCCGCTGCCATTTGATGAGCGGAAGATCATTTGCCGTCGATGCGCTATGGAATTGAAGAAGGGCGATCTGATCAATCTTGGCGTTGGTATGCCGGCCGACATTGCAAAGGTTGTGGCCGAGGAAGGTTATATTGACGATGTGACCATGAGTACAGAGAGTGGTATGGTTGGCGGTGTTCCTTCGGCGCTTCCAAGTTTCGGCAGTGCCTATAATCCGGAAGCGATTCTTACTCCTCATGAAATGTTCGATCTGATCAGCGGCGGCGGTCTGAACATGACCTGCCTTGGTATCGGTGAGGTTGATGGCGACGGCAATAATAATGTGAGCCGTATGGGAAATCGTCTGACAGGACCTGGCGGATTTATTGATATTACTTCTGCAACACCAAAGGTTATCTTTGCAGGCACATTGATGGGTAAGGCAAAATTAAAAGTCGGCGGTGGCAAGCTTGAAATTGTTCAGGAAGGAACCATTCAGAAATTTGTGGAGAAGGTTGGCCAGATTACTTTTGCAGGCCAGTATGCACCGGATAATCAGGAAGTTTTGTATGTGACAGAACGTGCAGTGTTCAAGCTGATCGACCATAAGATGACGTTGATTGAAATTGCACCGGGTATTGATCTGCAGAAAGATGTTCTCGATCAGATTGGTTTTACACCTGTCATTTCTCCTGACTTAAAAGAAATGGATCCGGCTATTTTCTGTGAAAAATGGGGCGGAATGAAGCTGTAATATAGTGGATAGCCCATGGGAATTCAATATGTAAAGGAAAACAGGATGCAGGGATTAGAACTGGCTCGATTATTTTATGAGGAAAAAGGAAAACCGCTACTGGCAGCCTGTTGTCCGGAGGCGGCTGGCCTGTGGGCAGCCGGACTTGTGGGTGAAGGCTCGGAATGTTTTGGATTTGATGATGCGCTGTCAAGGGACCATGACTGGGGGCCAGGGTTTTGTATCTGGCTGACAGATGCGCAATATAGAAAATTTGGTGTCAAATTACAGGCCGCCTATGACTGTCTGCCGGACAGTTATGGCGGCTATCGGCGGTTGGTGATGCCGCTGGCGGGCAAAAGAGTCGGCGTTTTTTCGATTTCTGAGTTTTACAGCCGGTTTCTTGGCAGTGAGTTTTTGCCAACCAGTCTTCAGGCCTGGCTTGGCCTGCCGGAAACCTATCTGGCAACGGCGACAAACGGCGTTGTTTTTGAGGACGGCACCGGTGCATTTTCAGATATACGGCGGCAGCTTCTGGCATTTTATCCGGAGGATGTGCGCAGGAAAAAGCTGGCGGCAAGACTGGCTGTGATGGGACAGTCGGGTCAGTATAATTATCCGCGGTGTGTCAAGCGGGGTGACAGGGTAGCGGCGTTCCAGGCATTGGCGCGGTTTATGGAAGCGGCCGTGTCCGCCCTGTATCTGTTGAAGAAGCAGTATGCCCCTTATTACAAATGGGCTTTCAGAGGGCTTGAAGCATGGCCGGAATATGCGCAGTGCGCGGTTCTTTTGAATAAGCTGGCAATGCATCCAAAACAGGAAACGATCGAGCAGATCGCAGACGAGATCGTCTGGGAACTGAGAATGCAGGGACTGACCGATGCGGAGGGGAATTTTCTTCAGCATCACGCTGAATCTTTACTGACACGAATTAAAGATGATACAATAAGAATGAAGCATATTTTGGAGGGATAGCAGATGACAACTTCAGAAGAGATTACGCAGATAGAATGGCAGATGTTTCAGGAGGTTACAAACAAAGGCGGGCGTGCCGGTTGTCAGGATGACTATGAGACTTTTTATATTATGCGGACTAGCCAGTTGGATATGTGGTCAGAGACATTGAGGGAAAGCTACGCCGATGATCTGGCAGAGGCGGCGTTGGCGCACCGGAATCTGTTAAGTTATAAATATGCATATATGATGGAGCGGACAGCTCCGGAGGAATTCGAGAAGATTCGAGAGGACCTTCCGGTTATCAGTGAGGAAAAGCAGAGCCTGATCGATCGTATCGTTGATCGGCAGATGGCGCAGATTCGGCAGTTGGCGGCAAAGTACCCCAAATTTATTCTGACCGCCAGGCCCATTGAGCGCTCCCGGGATGGACAGGGGGATACTTCCTTCGAAACGTATCTGTGGGGTGAACTGAAAACTTATTCAGAACGAACACTGACCATTTATCTGGCGTTTTTGGATGAGGATAAGGGACAGCATTTAATAGAAAATATTATGACGGATACGGCAAGACAGTATGGTTTTGATTCACTGCAAGCCGCAGAGGAGCGGCTTGGCCTGTAAGGGGATAATAACATGACACTGATAGTACGGGATAAGGCATTTTATAAAAGAATATTGATGATTGGCGCTCCGATCTCTGCTCAGCAGATCATTACAGTGGGTGTCAATCTCATGGACAGCGTGATGCTGGGACAGTTGAATGAGACTGCGCTGGCCGCCAGTTCTATGGCTGGCCAGGTACATATCATGTTCAATTATATGTGTATGGGTATGGGCATGGGCGCAGCTGTGCTGGTAGCCAGATTCTGGGGAGCCGGTGACAGGGAAAGTCTTCGGAAGGTACTGTCTTTGATGTATCGTTTCTGTCTCTTTTTTGCGGCATTATTTACAATCAGCGTCGCTCTGTGTCCTGAAAGCATTATGCGGCTTCTGACACCGGAAGCGGATGTGATTGAAGAAGGTGTGCGTTATTTGGAATGGTCATTGCCCTGCTTCTTTTTGTACGGACTTTCTATGACCACCACCATTGTTCTGCGCAATAGCGGAAAGATGCATATTCCTTTGTATACGTCTATTGGTGCATTCGGTGTCAACATTTTCTTTAACTGGATATTTATTTTCGGGAAACTGGGGGCGCCGGCGATGGGAATTGCGGGCGCTGCGCTGGGAACGCTAATCAGCCGGATTTTTGAATTTGCGATTATATGCGGTTATTTTTTTATAAAAGATACTTCTGTGGGATTTCGTCTGAACAGTATATTCAGGCCGTGCGGGGATTTGCTGAGGGAGTATGTGCGTATTTCATTGCCTGTGCTTATCAGTGATACACTGCTGGGGATTGGAAATAGTATGATTTTGGCAGTGGCAGGTCATATCGGCAAGACTTTCATGTCAGCCAATACAATTACCAATGTGGTTCAGCAGCTGACGACGATTTTTTCCTCCGGTCTTGGACAGGCAGCCCTGATTATTACGGGCAATACCCTTGGTGAGGGAAAGATAGAACAGGCCAGAGAGCAGGGGAGCTCCTTTGTTATGGTCGGCGTTTTGCTTGGTACGATCTGCGGTATTCTGATCATGATCGTCAGTCCGTTGATTGTCGGCAGCTATCATATCAGTCAGGAGACCCATGAGATGGCAATGTCACTGATGCGGTCATTGGCTGTGATGGTCATATTTATGCTGACAGGGTCGATCCTGACAAAAGGGGTACTCAGAGGCGGCGGGGATACAGCCTTTCTCATGCTGGCAGATGTTATCTTTCTGTGGGCTGTCAGTGTACCCCTTGGCATTGGTGCGGGCATTTTCTGGCATTGGCCGCCGTTTTGGATCTTATTCTGCCTGCGGATCGACAATGTCTTAAAGGTGGTTCTGTGCCTGTTTCGTATGCGCAGCGGCAGATGGATTAAGAAAATTTAGACGGCGCTTTCTTTAAAACAAGCAGATCTTCCTTTCTGTAGAGGGTCATATATTCCAGTACATAGTGACTGAAAATGAGTCTGTTGCGCAGATTTGGGTTATCAAGGCTGCTTCCGATGATTTTCTCAATTTTGTGTATTTTATTGAGCAGGGTATTACGATGAATGAAGAGGTTCTTTGCTGTCTCTGTCATGTTTCTGTCATGGACAAGGTAGCTGTGGAGTATTTCTGTCAGGTTTGTACCGTGCTTTTTGTCGTATTTTAATAGTGCAACCATCTCTGAATTGCAGAGGTGGATGAGGTTGCGGATGCCGAAATGCTGCATGTAAGTTTCGGCGGCCAATTCGATGATTTGATACATGCCGTAGTCTTCATAGTAAAGAATGCGCTGTTCTGGATGCATGACCTGCCCGAGTCGGAGTCCGTCCCGGGTCTGGTAGTAAATGGTGGGCAGGGAAGTTAAAAACTGTCCGGTATTGCTGATGCAGGCATGGCCATTGTAATGTTCAAGAATATGCAGCAGCTTGTCGTGATCGAAGGAGCAAAAACGTCCGTTTTTCCGTTTTTGAATAAGAAGCAAAACGTCGCCGCGGTAGGTAGTAATATTGCTGTAGGGAAAAACGTATCGCAGCTGGCTGATAACAAAGTTCCATGGAATGGTATGCTGTTCCTGAAGATGGTCAAAGGAAATGATCATTAAATGATAATATTTCCGGAGGGACAGGCGAAGCTGCTGCAGGCGGTCCTCCAATTCAGTTGAATCGGTCAGGCGGTATTCGATCAAATCACTGACGAGACTGCCAAAAGCGGCGTTGTGGCTGTAATCAATGCTGTGATGACTGAACAGATATTCCGTCACATATTCCGCCAGAATTTCACCGAAATCTTCGTAACAGCGGTTGGGATGGGGACCATCCAAAATGATGCACAGGCGCGCGACAAGATCATTCTGGTAACGAATCAGATGAATCCAGGTATAATTATTGCTTATTTTGGAAATATAGCTGATAAAATTGCCCGCTGCATCCGTTCGTATAGGAATTTCCTGATGGATGGCCTGAATATTGCTGTAAGACAGATATCCGTTGCTTTGGAGATCATCAACCGTAGGATCATGAATGTCAGGATGGTAGACGGCAGCCATATACTTGTAACCGGAATTAACCAGTATCATGTCAGCATGAAGCATTGCGGAGGCACAATCCAGTATTTTTTGCAGCCCTCCGTTGGTGTAGAGCAGATTCTGCATTTGAGCATTCCAGTCGAGATATGCCTGAGTATGGGCCTGGACACGATTGTAAAGCGCCAGCAAAGGCAGCTTCGTTTCAATCAAACTGATAAAAGGCGGAAGGTCATCCGTGAAAGCGTCCTCCAGTTTGCCGCTGCTGATGAATAAAAATCCTTCTTCGGACGAGCGGCATGTGCGGATTGCCGTGCTGATAACGGAGGCTTCTGCAATATAGATATATTCGGAGTGCAGCGGGGTATTGGCTGTTTCCAGTATATGTATGCCAAGCCGGCAATCGGGTAAAGGATAGCCCTGGCGGTAGTTTGAAGTTATATCTTTTATCCAATAATGAAGCATAGCCGGAGTATAAAAATGCATTTCGATCACCTTTCTGAAATTAAAATTCATTTCTGTTAATAATTATATCCATATATACCAAAAGACAAAATCATATATTGAGTAAAATGTACAAAAGTGTGCAGGTTGCACATTGAAAAAAATTGGATGTGTGCATAGGTTGTCTGTCATTTGATGAAAAGGGATGTTATTTTTAATTCATCAACAAAAAGGAAGTGAGAACTTATGAGTATTCGTGAATGTGCGCTTCAGTGCCCGGCCTTTGCCGCCTTGAAGGCTGTCTATGACCATCGGGACGCAGAGGCTGCCCGCTGGCGTCTGGCGGGCAGAAAGGTCATCGGAGAGCTTGGCGTCGATGTGCCGGATGAACTGATTATTGCAGCGGGAATGCTGCCTGTACATGTATACGCAGAGCCGGAAAAACCGCTGGCAGAGACAGACAGGTATTTGGAATATGCGTTTGACCCTGTTGTGCGGGCTCAGTTTGAAAAAATTGTGGACGGAACCTATGACAGTCTGGTGGATGCACTGGCCATATCCAACAGTACGGATGTTATCATTCGTATTTATCTGTATTTAAGGGAATTGAGCCGGGTTGAACCGGAGAAGAAGGTGCCGGAGGTTGAATTTATTGACTGGCTGTTTACAAGGAACAGACTGCATCAGGTGCGCAATGAGATGACGCTGGATATTTTTCGCAAAACCGTGGAACGCTGGGCAGGACATGGGATTTCAGATGATGATATTGCGGCAGCGGCAAAAATCTGCAACGCCGACAGACAGGCACTGCGTGAGATGGCAAAGTTGCGTCGGAGCAGAGAAGTGCGTATCAACGGAAGCGAGGCTATGGTCATCATTGGCAGTGCTTTCTTTATGGAGCGGACTGCGCATACAGAACTGGTAAAACAAGTGATTGAGGCGGCAAAAGACTGGCCGGTTATTGAAGGGCCGAGGATTTTCCTTACGGGCAGCAATCAGGAAGATACGGCCTTGTATGAAATGATCGAAGCTGCCGGCGCGGTTGTTGTCGGCGAAGACCATGATTGGGGCGACCGTTATTATGATCGCGACTATAACATGAATTATGCACCGATTCGTGCGGTGGTAGACAGATACATGCTGCGTGAATTCAGCAGCAAAAAAGCTTTTGTCAGCCAGAGAGTGGCAGCCCTTGACCGGATGGTGGAGGATGCCGGTGCAGATGCAGTTATTTTCTATACGAATATCTATGAGGAGGCCGCAAGCTGGGATTATCCAAGTCAGAAGCAGAGTCTTGAAAACAGAGGAAAGGCAACCCTTTGTTTTGCCAAAATGCAGTGGCCGATTCAGAAAAATGAAGGACTGTACGGGCAGATTGCCGGGTTTATTGCTGAATTGAAGGGAGGTAGCTGTCATGGCTGATACGAAGAAAGCACAGGCATCCAAGTCAGCGGCAGTTAAACGGTTGAAGGCAACTGCCGTTGCCGGAGCTTATCAGAAGAAATGGTTTGCAGGACTGAAAGCGCGTGTGGAGGCTGGAGAAGACTTTGGGTATCTGAATGCCGATGTACCGATGGAGGTGCTGCGTGCCATGGATATTCCATTTGTTGTCAATCAGTGGTGGGCCGCCATCTGTGGGGCAAAGCGGATGACGCCGAAGTACTATGGTTTGTTGAGTCAGGCCGGATACAGAGATGATTTGTGCAGCTATTGTGCGACAGCTTTTGCGGAAAGTCTTGATCCGGACGATCACAATTATGATGAGAACGGCAAGCCGATGGGACCATGGGGCGGGCTGCCGCATCCAACGATGGCCATTACACGGTTGACCTGCGACTGTCAGAGTAAGATTTTTGAATTATTTGCCAGGAATCACGGTGCGGATTTTTACGCCATGGAGAATACCATTGCTCGAAAAACGCCGCTGAAATGGTTTGAGATGGCGCCGGATGACTGGGAAAATCTGTATGATACAGACAGATTGGATACAGCTGTTGAGGAATTGAAAGAATTAATTCGTTTCCTTGAAATGAAGACGGGCCGCATGTTTGATATCAACAAGCTGGAGCATGTCATGAATCTGATTAATGAGCAGGAGGGGTATTACAGGAAACTCAGGGATCTGATTGCTGAGTGCCATCCGGTACCGGTGACAGTGGTGGATACCATTAATGCTGTGATGCAGGCTCAGTGGCAGAGAGGGACTCAGTGGGCTGTGGATCATGCCAGGTCTTTATATGAAGAAGTCAGGGAGCTGGCTGACAAAGGCGAGGCGGCCGTGCCGAATGAAAGGTACCGTCTCATGTGGATTGGCCGTGGGATCTGGCATGATTTCAGTTTTTATCAGCGCTTTGAAAAAAAATACGGAGCGGTATTTATATGGAGTATGTATCTGGCCATGGGTGCCGATGCCTATATCCGCAATCATGTGGAAAAAGATCCGCTGCGGGCGCTGGCTGCACGCTATATCGGTATGGAAGATTTTCTTCATATGCCGCCATGGAACAGTACATGGTATGTGCAGCAGGCCGCACAAAATGATATTGACGGTGTTGTTTATATGGTGCCGGAGAATTGTATGCAGGCCGTTGAGGGCAGCTATTTTATCAGGAAAGCGCTGGAAGATGCCGGTGTTCCTGTGTTGATTTTCAAGGCGGATCCAGTGGATGCACGTAAATGGAATGCCAACACAATGACGGGGCTGGTTGAAGAATTTATTGAGCAGCGCGTCATTCCGAATAAAAATAAAAAGATCAATGAATAATGGAGGTAGAGATATGGCAGGAAAAGGACCGCTGACAGGTTATCGTGTACTTGATATGACGCAGTTTGAGTCAGGAACCGTATGTACGGAAACACTGGCATGGCTTGGCGCAGAGGTCATCAAGGTGGAGAGACCGGTGAAAGGCGAACTGGGAAGATATTCCGTGGCAGAGCCTGGCGTGGATACATATGGCTTTCTTGTGTTGAATATGAACAAGAAATCGGTCACATGCGATGCAAAATCACCGGAGGGTGTTGCCCTTTTAAAAGAATTGCTGGCGAAATGCGATGTGGTAGTTGAAAATATGGGACCAGGCGCCATGGATCGGCTGGGTCTGGACTATGAGACATGTAAAGACATCAATCCTCGGATTATTTATGCAAGTCTGAAGGGGTTTGCGGTGAACGGACCTTACAGAGATTATCCGGCTTTTGACCCGATTGCGGCCCATACAGGGCTTCTTGTGGCGGCAACAGGATTGCCGGAACAGCCGATCAAAGCCGGAATGAACGTGGCGGATTCAGGTACAGGCGTTATGATGGCATTAAGTATTATTTCCGCTTTGCTTCAGCGGGAGCGGGAAGGCATCGGGCAGCGTATCGATCTGGCCATGCAGGATTTTATGATCGGTCTGGGGCGCACCCTTTGGGAGCCGTATTATAATAATGGGGAGAAGCCGGGGCGCCGTGTGGGCAATGGGATGCCTTTGGAGGATGTAGGGCCATCGGATACTTATCCGTGTAAACCGTATGGCATTAATGATTATGTGCATATTTACTGTAGCCGTGCACCGGGCAGCAAACAGTGGGACAATCTCTGTGAAGCAATCGGCAGACCTGATCTGAAACAGGATGTGTGTCCGGAGATGGCAACGCCGAGAAGCCGTTTTGTCCATCGTGATATTTGTGATACGGCTATCAGAGAATGGTTAAAGGATCATGATAAATTTGAAGCGATGGACATTTTAAGTAAGGCAGGCGTTCCTGCAGGAGCGCTGCTGGATGTATCGGATATCACCCATGACCCGCAGTACGAGGCACGGGGACTTATGATAG
>CAYURX010000086.1:0-11855 GCA_964447245.1 uncultured Coprococcus sp.
TCAATCTTCCTTGCCTGCTTAATAGAAGCCTTAACCGCCGTTTTAGTAATCTCATTAAATGTAATACGGTTTGTATGCTTCTCATCCAGCTTTAATGCCTGAGCCAAATGCCATGAAATCGCTTCTCCCTCACGGTCCGGGTCAGTTGCGAGATAAATCTTATCTGCTTTCTTCGCTTCCTTGCGAAGCATCGCCAATATATCGCCTTTGCCGCGAATCGTAATATACTTTGGTTCATAATCATGCTCAACGTCAATACCAAGCTGGCTTTTAGGCAAATCCCTGACATGTCCGTTCGAAGCAACGACATGATAATTTGATCCAAGAAACTTATTGATCGTCTTTGCCTTGGCAGGAGACTCAACAATAACTAAATACTTAGCCACAGCCTAATTCCTCCAAATTTATACACTTAATACATATTGATTTTTCCCTATTCTGTTGATAATCCCCTTCAATTCCATGGTAATCAAGTCCTTCATGACCTCCTGAATATCCATTCCGGTCATCAAAGCCAGTTCATCGGCACTTCGGGGAACTAAACATATGCTAGCATACACTAATTTTTCAGAATTATCAAGCGTAATATTATTTTTTTTATATTCACGGGCCAGTATTCCAAATTCATCCAGTACATCTGTTGGCTCCATCACAGGTTTTGCGCCGGACTTCAGTAATTGATTGCAGCCCTCACTCAACGCATCCTGAATGCGACCCGGTACTGCAAAAATCTCTTTACCAAGATTTAATCCATGTTCCACTGTAATCAATGCGCCGCTCTTTTTTCTGGCCTCCACCACGAGTATCCCCTTTGCCAATGCGGCAATCAAACGGTTACGCATCGGGAAACGCCAGCCTTCAGGCTGTATCCCTGGCGGGTACTCCGAAATCAAACCCCCGCTTCCCGCAATTTCCATATACAAATCCATATTCTCAGACGGATAGCAGATATCCGGTCCGCACCCAAGGACTGCATAAGTCTTACCGCCGCCCTCCAAAGCACCCCAGTGGGCCGCACTGTCAATACCTCTGGCCATCCCGCTGATAATCGACACTCCTGAGCAGGCGATCCCTCTGCTCAACATACGGGCTGTCTGGCTGCCATAACAACTGCAGCTCCTTGCACCCACAACCGCCATCATCCATTCATCAGCCCCCGGCAATTTCCCTTTCACATACAGGGCAATCGGAGGATCATAGAGTGTACGCAATGCTTCTGGATACTCACAGGTCTCATAGGGAATACAGCGTATTCCCTGTTCCAGCATGGCATCATAGGCTTTTTCTACTTCATCTCTATTTCTTCTATATATAATATGTCCCAACTGTTCGGGCTTTAGGATACCGCTCTCCATCAGTACCGCTTCTGAAACATCCCATATCTGCTCAATATCATCAAAATATTTCAGGAGTTTCATCGCCGTGCGGCATCCAATTCCCGGAATACTGCTCAGCCAAAACCAGTATTTATTTCTTTCCATAGATTCCTCCCCAGTATTTTCTGTCAATCGATTTATAAAATGCTGCCTCACCCAATTCTTTTACTGTTATTACATCCGCACCTGATAAATCCGCAATGGTCCTTGCTACCTTTAAAATTTTATGATAGGCTCTTGCGCTTAATTCAAATTTCTCATAGATTTCTTTCATAAAATCATATTCATCCGTCCCTAACGGACAATACTTCTCTATATCCCTGTCTGTAATCTGTGAATTATATAAATATTCCGTACCTTCATACCTGGCGGACTGAATACGCCTGGCTGCCTCCACACGCTGACGTATCATCTCCGATGATTCCTCTGAAGCCTGACCTTCCTGCAAAAATGCCATCTGAACCGGTTTCACCTCCACATTCAGATCAATCCGATCCAGCAGCGGTCTGCTGATGCGTCCCAGATACCGCTGAATCTGCAGCGGCGTACAACGGCACTTATTCACATCCGGATAGTAACCGCACCGACATGGATTAATGGCTGCCACAAGCATAAAATCAGCCGGAAACCGGCACGATGCCTGCACACGATTAATGGTAATCTGGCGGTCTTCCAGAGGCTGACGCATAATCTCCATCGTCTGACGACTGAATTCCGTCAATTCATCAAGAAACAGGACACCCCGATGGGCCAGACTGATTTCCCCGGGTTTTGGCACCTTCCCGCCGCCTGTCAGAGCAATATCCGACACTGTATGATGCGGACAGCGAAAAGGACGCCGGTGAATCAGACCTTCCCCCGGCTGCAGAAGTCCTGCCGCACTGTACACCTCCGAAATTTCCAGACATTCTTCATAGGTCAGCGCTGGCATAATGGTTGGCAGGCGCCGGGCAGCCATGGATTTTCCCGCACCCGGAGGTCCGATCAGCAATATATTATGCATACCGGCCGCTGCGATCTCCATACTCCTTTTCAGCATGGGCTGTCCGGCAATATCAGAAAAATCCACATGATTTTCTGCATCATTCGTCATATCCAAAACCGACTTATCCATCCAGGCTTCCTCGATCACACAGCTACCATTGAGAAAATCCACCATCTCCTTCAATGTACGAACACCATAAACCGCAATGCCATCCACCGCCGCCCCTTCATAAGCATTATCAGCAGGAACAATACACCGGCCGTATCCCATACGCCTTGCCATTAATACAATAGACAAAACACCGTTGACGCCCCGCACCTGACCATTCAGACTCAATTCTCCAACAATAACAGCATCTTCCAATGTCTCCTGCGGTATATAGCCATAACCGCACAGCACCGCGGCTGCAATTGACAGATCATAAACTGTCCCTGACTTGCGGATATCTGCCGGCGACAGATTCACAATAACCCGTTTGGGCTGCAGCAAAAAACCCGCATTGCGGATCGCTGTCCTGACTCTCTCTCTGGCTTCCTTTAATTCCGCGGATAAATAGCCCACCAGTTCAAAAAACGGCAGCCCGTTACTGATATCCGCTTCCACCCGGATCACATGACTGTCTATCCCCATCAGAACAGCACTGACTGCTTTACTAAACATGTTCTCACCTTCCCCGCAGCGAGATTCCCAAACCCTTTGCGCAATGAAAACAGCGACAGATCGTCCCGTTCATTGTTTGCGTCAAGTATAACTATTTTTGCCAGTTTTTGCAATTACAATTGTTCGACAAAAACAACAATGCATGATGGATTTTGTCGATAAATTGTGAGTGATTTTCCTGTAAAATTCTGCTATAATGTCGGCATACATCACATTTACTTTTATTATGAGGAGGAACACAAGCTATGCGTGCAGTTATACAGAGAGTATCCACAGCCAGTGTGGCTGTTAACAATCAAACGATCGGAAATATAGGAAAGGGCTTCCTTGTCCTGCTCGGCGTTGCCGACAGTGATACAGAGGAAGATATGCATTATCTTGTAAAGAAAATTACCCAGATGCGGATTTTTGAGGATGAACAGGGAAAAATGAACCTGTCGTTAAAAGATACCGGCGGTTCCTTACTCATCATTTCACAATTTACTTTATATGCCAGCACAAGAAAGGGAAACAGGCCCAGCTTCTCCGAAGCAGGCGCCCCTGAATTTTCAAAAGATATGTATCTGAAATTTATTGATGCCTGCCGCAAGCAGGGTATACATACAGAAGAAGGGGAATTTGGCGCACATATGGTTATTTCACTTGTCAACGATGGACCGGTTACCATTACCATGGACAGTCAAAACCGTTAAATTACCGCATCATGACTGCGCTCAACTCTGAGCACGGATTCAATGGGTCTTCCTTCCCTGATGTCCTGGGGCGCAACGGCCCCAGGTCTGACATCTTTAATCGGCAGCCCTTTGACTTCATAACCCGCCAATTTCAGGGCTCTCACGCCCGCAGATAAGTCCGCATATTCTGGAGAGCCGCTTTCTCGATCCTTGATATCTGGGCCTGGGAAATCGACAGTTCATCAGCGACTTCCATCTGGGTTTTGCCTTCATAAAACCGCATCTGAATGATCCGATTCTCACGATGCGTCAGCCGCTTCATTGCGTCGCGCAGAGCCAGATCCTCCACCCAGCTGTTCTCTCCATTCTTCTTATCGCTCACCTGATCCATAATACAAAGCGTATCACCGCCCTCTGTGTAGACAGGTTCATATAAGGAGACCGGGCTTTGAATTGCATCCAACGCAAAAACAATATCCTCCTTGCGTATACCCGTTTCCTCTGCAATCTCTGCCACTGTCGGCTCCTTATTATTTTTTTTCAGCAGTGCCTCCTTTGCGTAAATGGCCTTATACGCCGTGTCGCGCAGTGACCTGCTCACTCTGATACTGTTATTGTCGCGCAGATAACGCCTGATCTCACCAATGATCATCGGTACCGCATAAGTGCTGAACTTGACTCCCTGCGAGATATCAAAATTGTCAATGGCTTTCATAAGGCCTATGCATCCGACCTGAAACAGATCGTTGATATTCTCACTGGCCCCCGAAAAGCGCTGAATCACACTGAGTACAAGCCGCAGATTTCCTTTAATAAACGTCTCTCTGGCCTGCATATCATTGGCCTTGATCCGCCGCATCAGTTCTTCTTTTTCGTCTTCCTTCAGAAGCGGCAGCCTGGCCGTATTGACACCGCAGATTTCCACCTTGTATCCTGCCATACAAATACCTCCGCATCATTCGATTGAGAATTCGTCCCATCACTAATCATGCACAATATGAGGTTAATTTATACGGTCAGGATGCTGGTTTTAGTTTCCAGTCACTTTACAGCAGCAACGTTACCGCAGCTTCGCCGCCCATTCAAACGGTATACAACCGCCAAAAAGATCAAGGGCGCTGCCGATCGTCACATCCAGATGATCCTGTCCAAGTTCTTTTAATAGAGCCACATCCTCCTTGCAGCCAACGCCGCCGGCATAGGTAATCGGTATCCCATGCCATCCTCCGAGCATCGCAGCCAGCTCCTTTTCAATACCCGCCGAACGTCCTTCCACATCCACCGCATGTATCAAAAACTCACTGCAATATGGCGCCAGCAAATCAAGCGTTTCCACATCCACCTTCCTGTCTGTAAACTTCTGCCAGCGATCCGTCACAATATAATAACAACCGTCTTTTTTGCGGCAGCTTAAATCCAATACAAGATGCTCCCGCCCGACAGTCTCACTGATTGCCTTTAAATGATCAAAATGAATCTGACCATTTTTGAATACATAAGAAGTCACGATCACGTGAGACGCGCCGCAGGCAATAAAATGCGGCGCATTTTTGCAGTTGATGCCGCCTCCGATCATCAATCCTTTCGGATAAGCCCGCAATGCAGCTTCCGCCTGCGCCAGATCTGCTTCGTAATACTCTGAACCTTCAGGATTGAGCAGGATAATATGTCCCCCCGTCAGTCCGGCCTCTTTGTAAAGGCGGGCATACCAGGCCGCATCCTGCTCAGATACAAAATTATCCACCGCCTGGTTCTTCTCATCACGTAAACTTCCGCCAACGATTTGTTTGACTTTTCCATTATGTATATCTATACATGGTCTGAATTTCATTTTCTCTCCTCCATCCGATTCAGGTTCTTTCTGCCGTTTGGGTATTTAGCCACTATTGGTTTATTATATCCAAAATACTCTATTTCTTCAAGCACAAGCATATAATTCTATAATTTATATTTTATAGGAGACAGCCATGCGTATCTGTGAACTCAGAGAAAAAGAAGTGATTAATATCTGTGACTGCAAACGGCTCGGTCATGTCATTGATGTGGAATTTGATCCGTGTACGGGCTGCATCTGCCAGTTGATCGTTCCCGGTCCTTCCCGTTTCTGCGGATTTTTTGGCCGTGACGCCGAATATGTGATTGGGTGGAAATGTGTCCGCCAGATTGGTTCGGACATTATTCTTGTCGAAGTGAATTTGAAAGAAACTTATCAAAAAACCTAGTTATTTTGCGCATTTTAACCAATAAATGATTGACCTGAATTCATTTATTGTTTATACTACACATATAATACAGAACGATAATTGAACAGGAGGAAAAATGCATGAAATGTCCATTCTGCGGTGATGATGACACCCGCGTGATTGACTCAAGACCGGCCGATGACAACAATTCCATTCGCCGCCGACGCCAGTGCGCAGCCTGCCACAAACGATTTACCACCTATGAAAAGATTGAGACCCTGCCGCTCATCGTTATTAAAAAGGATAATAACCGCGAACCTTATGACCGTTCCAAAATTGAAGCAGGTATTGTCCGTTCCTGCCACAAACGTCCTATTTCAACGGCCCAGATCACAACCATTGTGGACGATATCGAAACCGAACTGTATAATCGGGAAGAACGTGAAATACCAACAATGGTCATTGGCGAACTGGTTATGAACAAACTGAAAACACTGGATCCCGTCGCCTATGTCCGTTTTGCCTCCGTTTACCGCGAATTCAAAGATGTCAATACCTTTATGGATGAGATCAAAAAGATTCTTGAAAATTAGAAACAGTTCAGCTTGTAGCATTTTGAAGCACAATACGGACAGTCTCTACCTGTAAAACCCGTTCTCACTCGGAGAAAAACGCAGCGGATACTAAGACTTTTCGGTCGCACAGCTCCGAAAAGTCAAGTACCGGCGTTTTTCTACGGTTTTCAGGTAGAGAGCTGCCGTAATTGTGCAAACCAAATTGACAGAGCTGAACTGTTTTTTTGCTATTCAGCATTTTGCAAAGATTTAGCAAATATCCTTATTGTTGAGGGAAATACCGTCCGTTTATGTTTACCTGTTAAAATTTATAGCCTTTGACATATTGCCACCAGATTTTTTTGATGCCTTTCATTTCACCAGATATCCTGCGCATGATTTTCTGGTAAATGGCAAAGCATTTCTGATAATCTTCCTCACTCAGCATTTCTTCGCTGTAAGCCGCCTGATGCAGTTTTTCCATGAAAAACAGATATTCGCCGTCTTCCAGCGTATCTACTTTTTCCTGCATCCACCGGGCGTATGACCAGTCATCCATGTTCTTTTTGTCCGGCCATCCGGCCATTTCCGTGACTTCTGTCAGATGCCATTCCATGGATAAAACGCCTTTATTGCGGTTGACTCTGCTGAATCTGCGCATATCGCCGCCCATCCGGCTCCTGTACAGGCAAAATCCCGCAAAGGCCAGTGCCAGTACAGTCAGAATCATTGGAAGGACAAGGTCTTTGCCTAAAAAAGTATGGCCGGCTTCCTGATCCGGCGTGTCTTCCACTGGCTGACCTTCCCCATGTGCAGCGTTTTGTGCCTCTGTCATGGAAGGTGGATCGTCGTCCGGCGTACTATTGTCATCCGCAGGCATTGTATGGCCCGGGGCTGTTTCAGGTACTGCAGGTTCAACAGGTTCTCCCTGCTCCGCGGAGGTTTCCGATTCATACGTTTCGGTTGGCTGTGATGTTTCTGTTGGCATTTCTTCAGTTTCAGTTGTCACAGGTGCGTCATTTTCCTGTTCCCCACCTGCATTTTCCGGCCCCAGATGCTGCACGGAATCCGCCGGCGTCATCTCCACCGGCAGCCAGGCGCCAAGGGCGGCATCGTAAATTTCCACCCACGCATGGCCCCGGTATCCCGTTATATCCGCGTGATAGCATTCGCTGTCTTCATCATAGCTGAAATCATCGGGCCAGGCCACATAACCTGAAACATATCTGGCCGGAATCCCCGCCATCCGGAGCATCATCACTCCGGCCGAGGCAAAATGAAGACAGTAACCCTTTTTCTGAGATCCATAAAAATTATTAATAATATTATCACCATCAGGCACTGCTGCCAGACCATAACGCTCATAGCGGCACCGCTGCTCCAGATCATCCCTGATACATCTGATCCATTCCGAAGCAGGCATATCCCCGTAGTCCTGCCTTAACAAATCATAGCCTTTCTGCAGCGATGAAAGGCCCTCCGGCACGTCCAGATACGTCTCATAGACATAATCCGTATATTCCGAGAATAAATCCTCATTTTCGCTGCTGTAGGCGGCATAGGGCAGCCATTCCATCAATTCTTCCGATTCCTCCATGGGATATCCCACAAACAATGTCTGGGCGCCGCCTGCCAAAATACCGTCCGCCGTCACGGAAGTTCCGCTGATATCAACACCATAGGGCGCCCATGTACAGGCTTTGCCGGCTCCGGTATTTTCAATATGGTAACTGCATGTCTCCGACAGCCCGGCTTCCCTCAGACGATCATAGAGCCGCATGGCCAGCATGGACTTGACATTGCTGTAAGGCCATTCGGAAGCCGCCGTCCAATCGGCATAGGCCGCCTGAAATGCCGCATCATCCAGAATCTGCCACTCCTCTTTTTCTATATCATAATCCTGCCCGATATAACTTCGAAAATACAGCGCTGACTTAGGCTTCACCGTCGTATCCACCCGCAGCACCACCGCTCCCGTCTGAACCGGCGCCGCATTGGTCAGTTGCCCGGCGACCACATTAAAATCGGCAGCCAGACCATTCATCCACTGTTCCAGCTTTGAATCTTCTCCATTTCTGCCGGCTATCAATGACTGCATCCCCGCGATCATCTGCTGCGGATAGGTCTTGATATCCTCATAGTAGCTGTGCATCTTCCCGGCCACATACCATTTTGCCGCGCCGTAACTGAGTCCCGTCGCCAGCAACACCATCAGGGCACCGTAAAGTCCCGCCTTCATATAACCCAGGCTGTCTTTTGGCACTCCCTTTTGCTCCCTGCCATCCGGGTTTTCAGCCGGCCGCACTGCCATCAAACCGGCCGTTCCCGCCAGCAGCACCATCAATGTACTGATATCAGGAAAGCAGTCCACCATCAAAGATGCAGTGAGTAAAATCACAAAAACCATCCCCGGCACGGTCTTCGATCGCCATTTCACCGTCGCCACACCACCCAGCAGCACAAACACCGCCGCCAGCAGAATAAAGTTATGCAGCAAAATTCCCGCATCCAGCGTCATAGTCTCAATTTGCGCATCCAGGTGATAATATTCTGAAATTGCTTTGCCCGCCTGCACGGCCATCATTTGAAATCCCCGCGCCAGCACCGCACGATTCAGCAAGACATCTGCAAATACTGCCAGGATAGCTGCGCCAACGGCCCGCCACATCCAGGATATACGAACCGCTGCCTCAAAAATCAGGCAAAAGATTCCAACTGCCGTCAATAAAGGTATCCAATTCATATGTAAAGATAAGACTTCATCGATCCATTTCAGGCACCCTGATGTCCATACAAATAACAGCAGGCCATGCATCATGCAGGCCACCGTCAAAGATACTGCTTTTTCATCATCTTTGCCAGAAACCATCTGCTGCCTGAGCACAAGCTCTGTTTTTTCCTTCTTTCGTTTTTTCCTCATCGATCTATCCCTCAAAACCATCCGGTTACACCTGGATCAACAGTTCCGACAGGCTTTTCTCAAGTTCACCGACCCGGCAGGTACCAATGATCTCATCATTTTTACTGATATTGCCCTTCAAATCGATACTAAGCGCCACCGCATACAGGCCGTATGGATAACGCTCTCTGTACATGGCACGCAGATCAACCGGATGATGATAAGCCCTGACAGACATCAGATATTCCGTCGCTTCATAAAGATCTTCCATACGTCCGATCTTGCGTTTGATCAGTCTGTCGTCTTTTTCATCATACCAGACAATGAAATGATGACATTTCTGCTCCAGCAGCCCATTGGAAACCGACAGAACCGTTTCAATCACCGTTTCCATGGATTCCGGCATCAATGGCGCATCTGCGGCCAGATCCATGAAAATCCCCGTTGAAAAACAGACCGGTTCCGACGATTCCTTCACATACAATTCCTCATTCCTGGCCGTCAGCTTCCAGTGGATCATCTGCAGTCTGTCTCCCGGACGGTATTCACGGATCTGATAAATCTGTGAAGGATCCGGACCGGCTGCTTCCGGTTCATAATCTTCCGTCTCACCGGCAAAATGTCTTGTTGCTTCACAGACAGTCACCGCCGTCTCATACATCCGCGGCAGAAAAGTCACTTCTTCCGACTGCCTGATTTTTTTGCCCACATTGAAAAAATGTAAATAATCCCACAGATACAGTCGGTCAAGTTCTACACGTACCTTGCCGCACTCATGCCTGGATAATTCATAAATATACTGGTACGTCTTCTGACCATCCACCCTCAGATTAAGAGGATATATTTCCTTTTTACCTGTAAAAAGGGCTGTACAGACAAACCGGGCGGACATCTGGGCGGCCGGCGCCCAACGTCCCTGGCTCACAGCCAGTTGGATCTGAATATGTCCGTCTTTATCGGCCACAGGCACCGGCACCTTCATTTCAACCTTTAAATGGCGCCGCTGCCATAAAAGGCCGGGTATGACAAGCAACGGCCATAAAAGAACAAGTACAAACAGGGTACTGACAAAAACATTCTCAAAGACCACTGCCTCATAAGCCGCAAACAGTATCAGTAATAAATAACCGGCCCATCTCAGTATCATGACTGTTTTCTCCTCACTGTCGGCCGCTCCGTTTCCTTCAGGATCTGCTCGATCAGCCCTTCCGGCGTCACATGATTGATCCTGGCTCTGGCATTCAGCCGGATCCGGTGAATGGCCACATCATAAAAAACATCGGCTACATCGTCAGGGTAGACAAATTTCCTTCCTCTGAGCCATGCATAGGATTTGGCCATGGCCGCCAGTGCAACGGTTCCACGGGGGCTCAGCCCCAGTTCGATCATCTCATGTTTTCTTGTTTGATTCACCAGGCGCACCATATAATTGTAGATGGCCTGATGCACATAGATCTTTTCTGCCTCTTTGCGCACTTCCACCAAAGACCGGGCATTCATCACCGGCTGGACGGCCGCCAGCGGGTCCCCCAAAGCCTTTCCCTTTAAAATGGCGACCTCATCTTCCGGCTCAGGATAACCCATGGTCAGACAGATCATAAACCTGTCCACCTGCGATTCCGGAAGCATCTGCGTTCCGGCGCTCCCCACCGGATTCTGGGTGGCCAGCACAATGAACGGCTCCGGCACCGGCTTCGTCACGCCGTCAACGGTCACGCTTCCTTCCTCCATGACTTCCAGCAGCGCCGACTGGGTCTTGGGCGATGTACGGTTGATCTCGTCGGCCAGAAACAGATTGCACATGACGGCTCCCGGCTGATAGACAAACCGCCCTTTATTCTTATCATACATGGAAAATCCGACAATATCAGCCGGCAGCACATCCGGTGTAAACTGGACACGATTCTGCTTTAATTCCATGGCCCTGGAAAAAGCCAGGGCCATGGTCGTCTTGCCAACTCCCGGAATATCTTCCAGCAATATATGACCGCCGGCAATGATGGCGGCCATCACCTTTATAATACACTGATCTTTACCGATCACAACTTTTTTCACTTCATCTATAACGGCTTCTGCCATTTGTAAATTCACAGATTGCATATCGTCTATTCCTCCGCCTTATCTTGCTTTCCCTTCTATTGTAACCGATTTATGGGCCTGATACAATATATAGTGCATGATTTATTCATAATTTTGTTACAATTTAGTAATAGTTACACACCTTCCATACGCACCATATCTTTTCTCAGACGGCCGATAATTTTCTTTTCCAGTCTTGAAATATAGGATTGGGAAATTCCCAGTATATCCGCCACTTCTTTTTGCGTTTTTTCACTGCCGTCCGAAGTATTGATGCCAAAACGAAGCTGGATAATGGTCTTTTCCCTTGGTGACAGTTTGGACAGTGTCTTATGAAGCAAATGGTGATCCACCTCATCTTCCATTTTCTTGTAAATAATATTTTCGTCCGTTCCGAGAATATCCGACAACAACAGTTCATTGCCGTCCCAATCCACATTCAGCG
>CAYURX010000087.1:0-11841 GCA_964447245.1 uncultured Coprococcus sp.
GGATGTCTCCTCCGAGTCTGTCAGGGGTTAAAAATCGGATTTATCCGACAACCCCATTTTGATTTTTACTATTGTTCCAGTTGGCGGCCAAGAAAACTGGCGGCCGATGCGGCCAGTTTCGCCTCCATCTCGCCCATTTTGACCTTTTCATCTTTCGTTGTGAGAATAACAGCGCCAATGGCATCCCCCTCGGAGATGATCGGATAAATCACCTGCGCCGTATAATTTTCCTCCGGCGACTCTGTAATGGCGATAAACTTTTTTTCTCCTTTGTGGGCTAAAACATTCTCCCGGTCATTCATCAGGCTGTCCAACTGCCTGCTGACCGGTTTTGAAGCCAGTTCCTTCTTGCCATTTCCGGCCACGGCGATATGCTGGTCCCTGTCCGTAATACTGACAATATGTCCCGTATTCTGCGCCAGTGCCTCCGCGTACTGTTTGGAAAACTGGCTCAACTCGCCGATCGGTGAATACTTTTTCAGAATAATCTCGCCGTCTCTATCCGTATAGATCTCAAGTGGATCGCCTTCCCGGATCCTTAATGTTCGCCGAATCTCCTTCGGCACCACCACTCGTCCAAGATCATCAATTCTTCTCACAATCCCTGTTGCTTTCATAATATCAATTCCTCCATTTACTGTACATTTCCTTTACTGGAAATAGTATCTGTAAACGGCGGATTTTTATACCTTCAAAAACAGGAAATGATATTATACCGTCTGTCCCTTCGCAACATAAACCGGGAAGGATTCTGTACCCTTCAGTTCTTTGCCGGCCGTTACAGTGACCTGCTTGTCCGTGATGATATATTCAAGAACCGCGCCGTCTTCAACGACCGTATCCTGCATCAGAATACAATTCTTTACTTTTGCGCCTTTGCCGATTTTGACGCCACGGAATAAAATACTGTTCTCGATATCGCCCTCAATCATGCATCCGTCAGCAACCATGACATTTCTCGCTTCCGCGTCACCGATATAACGGGTCGGATTGTCATCACGGATCTTTGTATAGACCGGATTGCCCGCGAACAACGCGTCCAGATTTTTATCATCGAGCAGTTTCATGTTCTCGTCAAAATAATTCTTCAGGCTGCAGATACGTGCCGCGTAATCCCTGCATTCATAACCCATGATCTTTAATTCTTTCAAATGAGGCAGTAAAACATCTCTCTCGAAATAGGTCTTGCCGCCCACAAATGCGTCATGGATCAGGCCAATCAGCAATTCTCTCTCCACAACATAGAAATTCATGGACAGATTCTTCACGCCACGTTCCTGTGGATTGATGTGGATCTTCTCAATTCGGCCGTCATCCGCCAGATCCAATGTATAATACAGACCCTTGCTGGCGTCGTCTTCCTTCAGGAAACTTTCAGGGATCTCCTCTTTTGTGTAAGCAACCGTGACGTCAGCGCCGCTCGCAATATGGGTATCCAGCAGATCCTTGAAATTGAAGTTGACGGCAATATTCGTATCGGCCATGATCACATATTTCTCTTTCTGGTTCCTTAAAAAGCCAAGAATGCTGGCAATACCGTCAATGCGGCCTTCATAAACACCGATGGAACGCTGCGCGTATGGCGGAAAAATATTCAAACCGCCGTTCTTGCGGGCCAGATCCCATTCACGGCCTGAACCCCAGTGGTCAAGCAGTGAAAAATAATTTTCCCGTACCAGTACGCCGATATTGTCAATACCGCAATTCACCATGCTGGACAGAAGAAAATCGATCAAACGGTAACGGCTTGCAAACGGAATAGAGGCCATCAGTCTCTCACTGACCAGTTCAGGTACAAAATTATCATAACTATTCGGGAAAATAATACCCATTGCATCTGCATTCGCATTTACCATTTTTCTTCACCACCCTTTACATTCTCACTGATCATGGCATTCGGCCCAACCTTCGCGCCGTCACCGATATAAACGCCGGATCCCACCGTTGCCACACCGGATTCACCTTCCGCCGGAATGGCTCCGACAATGGCATTTTCTCCGATCACAACATTCTCCGCGATAATACAATGTTTCACAACAGCGCCCGCCTTGATCACCGTTCCGCCCATGACAACGGCATCTTCCACAACAGCGCCCGGCTCCACTTTAACACCGGAGAAAAGAATCGAATGTTTGACATTACCGGCGATCTTGCAGCCATCAGTGATCATGGAATCTTTCACAACAGCGCCCGCGCTGATCTTGTGACCCGTCATCCCGCTGTTGCGGCTGTAGATCTTCCAGTTTTCATCAAAAAGGTTGATCCCGCTGTGTTCAGGATCCAGCACCTCCATATTGGCCTCCCAGAGAGAGGAGATCGTGCCGACATCTTTCCAGTAACCATTGAAATGATAAGCGTACATGCGGCGCCCGTCACGTAAGAGATTCGGAATGATATTGTTGCCGAAATCATTCTCGGATTCAGGATCGGCTTCATCCTCAATCAGATATTTCTTCAAAATCTCCCAATTGAAAATATAAATACCCATGGAAGCCAGATTGGACTTCGGATTCTTCGGCTTTTCCTGGAATTCCGTAATCTTGTCATTGTCATCCGCAACCATCAGACCGAATCTGGATGCTTCATCCCATGGCACTTCCATAACGGCCACACTGAACTCGGCATCCTTTTCCTTATGGAAACGAAGGAAATCGCTGTAGTCCTGCATGCAGATCTGGTCACCGGAAAGAATGATCACATACTCCGGATCATACCGTTCAATAAATGAAAGATTCTGGTAAATCGCGTTGGCGGTCCCTTTATACCAGTCGGAACCGGATGCCTTCTGATACGGCGGAAGCACATGCACACCGCCCTGAAGACGGTCGAGATCCCATGGCTGCCCATTTCCAATATACTCATTCAATACCAGCGGCTGATACTGCGTAAGAATACCGACTGTATCAATACCGGAGTTGACGCAGTTCGACAGAGGAAAATCAATAATCCGATATTTTCCTCCAAATGGAACTGCAGGTTTTGCCAGTTTCTGGGTCAATGCATACAGACGTGAACCCTGTCCGCCGGCAAGAAGCATAGCAATCATTTCCTTGCCCATTTGTATATCTCCCTTCTGTTGTTCAAGTATTATATACCTATTCATTATACCATGCGTTACCTGCTTTTTCATAGTAAAAAACAATGAATATACATTCTTTTTACGGAAAGTTTACTTGCTCTTTGCCTCTCCCTCAGGGAAAATAATTTTAAAGACAAAGAAGAAAATAATCATGGATACGCCGCCCGTAATAAAGGTGACAAGGATATTGTAAACAGCCGGCGGTACCAGCGCTGACGCGATCGGCATCCACAGATTATTGAAGCCGTTGCAGATCAGGGAGATCACGATCCAGGCGATAAAATACCACATGGCCTGATAAAATACATTGCCATGGCTCTTAAAGGTAATATTTCTCTGTAGCGGGAAGTTAATACACTGAGCCACAAAGGAACCCGTCTCATAACTGATAAAATAACCAAGGCCGCCGCCAATGATAACAGCGCCGGATGCGTCTCTGAGCACGTTATAGCCAAGCAGGCTCCATGTAAAATCCACGCCAAACAAAGACATATGTATCTGGGGCCACATAAACTCCGTTCCGGCCAGCTCCAGTCCCAGTATTCCCGGCATGAAAGTAAAAAACAGATACTGAATGATCGTCACGCCCATGCTGAATACAAAGAAATAAAAAATCTGATATAACCATTTTGCCAGTGACGGATGCTTTTCTTCAAAGCCTCCCCACCATTTCTTAAAACCGTCCATCTCTATCCCTCCGTCTTATTTCATGTTTCCGGCTTTCTTTGACACTTTGCGCTGTTTGAATAAACCGGAGATGATCTGTCCCAGCCCGCCAAAGAAATGTCCATTGACAGCCTTTAAAATGCCTTCTACCATATGCTGGCTGCACAGACCGCCGGCCATCTTGCCAATGCCCCGAAACGGCATATTATAAATAAACATAATATTCAAATCCGGCTTGCCCTTCGCCATACTCTTATTGAGCATATTGGTCATCACCCTGTATACAAGACGCGCCACAGCGCCCTTTGCGTAATACAACTGGCAAATAGCGTCATTGGCCTCCAGCACACCGCTCCAGTGTCCGTCCGGAATGGCATGGCCAAGCAGAGTCGTAAATTCCTCATCGGAAATATTTTTAATATCGCCGGATACATAGGAAGGGATCTGATCCAGGGCCACCGGTACCGGTGCCTTCGTCCCCTCCACCTGCACTGTGCCGGTCAGACGAATATCCGAACAACTGGCGCCGATCATAATTTCATACTCACCGCCGTCGATCTCAAACCGGTTAGTCTTTGTATTAAAATAGCGGAACGCCTTATCATCCAGCACAATTGTGACCTGTCTGGATTCCCCGGCCTTCAAAAAGACTTTCTGAAAGCCCTTTAATTCTTTGGCCGGTCGATAGACACTGCCATTTTTCACGCCGACATAGAGTTGGGCCACTTCCGCCCCGTCCCTGCGGCCGGTATTGCGGATCGTAAATACCGCTTTCTTTTCATCCACCTGAAGATCACTGTATTCAAATGTTGTATAGGATAAACCGAAACCAAACGGAAAACGCACCGGCATTTTAACCGTTTCAAAATAGCGATAGCCGACATACAGGCCCTCTCTGTACTCCGCATTTCTCTCTTTTGCCGGAAAATACGGCGCCGATGGCGTATCCTCATAATGATACGGGTAGGACTCATTGAGTTTACCCGACGGATTGACCTTGCCTGTGATGGCATTCAGCATGGCCGAAGCCCCAGCCTGTCCGCCAAGATAACCGTGGATCACGGCTTCACAGTCATCGATCCAGTCCATCTCTATGGAAGAACCGCCGGACAATACAGCGACCACATGCGGATTGGCTTTCGCCACCTGCTGAAGCAGCCGGATCTGGCTGGCCGGGATCTTCATCGTCGGACGGTCCAGTCCTTCGGATTCGGAAATCTCATCCAGACCGATATAAAGCAGCACCACATCCGCCTGCTTTGCCAGTTCAACAGCCGCCGCTTCAAGCCCGGCGTCCGCAGCGCCTGTCCGGTGATATCCTCCGGCAAAACCAACCATTTCCAATGGAAAATCTTTGATAACATCAAGCGCCGATTCAAGCTTTGTCGGGTTCACCACCGATGAACCTGCTCCCTGATACCTCGGGGTCTGTGCAAAATCACCGATTACCGCCACTTTTGTGTCTTTCTCAAGCGGCAGAATATCATGGTCATTTTTCAGCAATACAATACTCTGCTGGGCCGCCTTTCTGGCCATCTCATGATGTTTCTCAATATCAAAGTTCTGACCTTTAACCTGATCAACGGCTTCTCTGGCCGGCAAAACGGCCGTCAGCAATTCTTCAACACGGCGGTCGATCATGGCTTCACTGATCCTGCCAGCCTTCACAGCCTTAATCAGTTCTTCATCCGAATCACCGCCTGTCGTCGGCATTTCCAGATGAGAACCGGCAGCCACACCGGCCACATGGTCATTGGAAGCCCCCCAGTCGGACACAACAAAGCCGTCAAAGCCCCAGTCATCCCGCAGAATTTCCTGAAGCAAATGCTCGTTTTCATTGGCGTAAACACCGTTCACGCGGTTATAGGAAGACATGATGGACTTTGGCTTCGCCTCCTTCACCGCGATCTCAAATCCGGTTAAATAAATTTCCCGCAGCGTCCGCTCATCCATGACCGAATCGCTGGCCATACGGCGCAGTTCCTGGGAATTGGCCGCAAAATGCTTCGGACAAGCGCCCACGCCCTTTGACTGGATACCCCGGATATACCCGGCAGCCATTTTTCCGGCCAGATATGGGTCTTCACTGAAATATTCAAAATTACGTCCGCAAAAAGGGCTTCTCTTTATATTCATCCCCGGCCCCAGCAGCACGCACACATCCTGTGACGCAGCCTCTGTGCCAAGGTACTTTCCAATTTCTTCACCGAGCTCCGGGTCCCAACTGTTGGCAATCGTAGCGGCTGTCGGATAACAGGTCGCCGGAACGCTGCCATTTAACCCCAACTGATCACTGGCTCCTTCCTGCTTACGGATACCATGGGGCCCGTCAGACAATGTCACATTCGGAACTCCCAGTCTCTCAACGGAACGTGTCTGCCAGAAATCTTTGCCTGAGAGAAGATAACACTTCTCCTCCAATGTCATCTGCTGTACTGTTTTTTTAATATCCAAAGCTTCTCACCTGCTTTCATTGCTTTAAGAAATTTCTAAGAAAGGAAACAGGCGCTGCCGCCTGTTTCCAGACCTTGAATCAATGCTACTGATACGATTTAAAAATACCCCTTATGCTTTTTTCGCTTTCTTACGATAGCGGACGATCACCAGCGCGTCAATGATAACAACCAGACCAGCCACGATCACATCGATCATGATAAATGTCTTTGTCATATTATCCATGCCGCCTGTCGGATCACCGTCAGCATAGTAACCGCTGTTGACGATAGTGTACATGATGTTTTTACAAGCCTGTCTCATGGCCAGTACCTGTGTCGCGCTCGAACCGGTCAGAACATTGGATTCCGCGGAAGCAAAACCAAGCATCAGGTCATTGCCGCTTCTGATACAGTGATCAGTGATCATATAACCATAGGAACCGTCATAGTCTGTTTCTACCATACCGACAAAGCCCCACTCGTCACGAAGCACCGTCTTCAGCAGATTGGCGTTGCCGTCTGCAGGAACCGTACCTGTCCAGTTGAAAGAAGACATCACAGCCAGTGCCGCGCCCGTATAATTCTTCACGGCCATCTCAAAAGGTTTGAGGATAATTTCACGGCCAGCCTGCTCGGAAGCAAATGTCAGCAGGAATGTACAACGGTTCGTTTCCTGATCATTGAACGCAAAATGTTTAATGTAAGGATAAAGTCCCTTTTCACCGGCGCCATTGATCTCATTAGAAGCCATATAACCGGACAGAACACCGTCTTCTGAATAGTATTCAAAGTTACGTCCCGCAAAAGCGTTTCTGTGAATGTTCATGGCCGGGCCGTACCAGCCGTAATTATTGGCATCCACATATTCATCAGCCATGGAAGAACCGATCTCATAAGCCATGTCCTTGCTCCATGTCTGGGCCATCAGAACTTCTGACGGATAAGCCGTCCCCTGTGCGCCTGTAATAAAGTTGTTCAATCCGGCCGGGCCGTCACAGTCATTGGTAGCGACCTTGCCGACGGAATCAACGGCTACTGTCTGCCAGCCGCCCACATTGATCATGGATGCCATGTCCTCAATGGAGAGCTGGTCAAGCAATACATCCCAGGAAGGATCATCATAGGCAACGCCTCTGTATTCATACAGCTTCTTGCCGTTATCAGCGCCCGTTGTCGGCATAACATCATCCGGATTGTCATAAAGTGTACCATCATAAATACCAAAAGCACTCTTTTCAACTTCCGACCGCACTTCATCAGCCATGATATAATCTTCATCGGTCAGCACGCGGCCGCAGGTTGCCTCATAATTGGCAAACGAATCTTTACGGGAAAGCTGTTCAAAGTCACCGCGCATATAATCTTCAAACTGGTTGGTTGCGGCAATCTGATTCGAAGCACGCCCTTCCTTACTATAATCAATATCAGCCGCAACCGTCAGCGTCTCCTCGGCTACAACCGTATGGGAATCCGAACGAACGGAAATCTTATAATCGCCGGCTTCAAGAATATAGCCGCCGCCCTGAACTTTGATGCCTTCAGAATCGTAGGAAGCCATATCTTCTTTATTGATCGTAAAGGATACGGTTTCCGATTCGCCAGGCGCAATTTCACCGGTCTTGGCAAAATCGATCAGATTGACGGAAGCCTTTTCAATACCGCCGTTTGTATATGGCGGATTCACATAAATCTCCACAACATCCTTACCGGCCGCATCGCCTGTGTTTGTCACCTTCACATCAAAGGAAACCGTATCGCCGTTATCCGCAAAGTTCTCCATTGTCTTTTCAAAGGTTGTATAACTCAGTCCATAACCAAATGGATACTGTACATAGTCCTCATACTTGATCGCGCCTTCCTCGGCTGCTGTCTCATAGAATTTGTAGCCGATATAAATACCTTCCACATAATTTACAAAAGCAATATTGCCTTCATAAGCGCCATCGGCATCCGCGATCTGCTGCTTTAAGTCATCCACATTGGTATAAGCATGATTGCCAAAATTATTCACTGATGGCGTCTTTGTAAGATCTTTGACAAACGTGTCAACCGTCTTGCCGGATGGATTGACGGAACCGTTGATAATTTCACCAAGGGCCACAAAACCTGTATTGCCGGTACCCGGCGCCAGCAATACAGCACCGATCTGCGGATATTCGTCCACCCATCCAAGTTCCATTGTATTATTGGCATTGATAACTACTATAACATTATCGAACTCCGCGCAGACTTTGTCAATCATGGCCTCCTCTGTATTGGAAAGTTCAAGATAGGATTCACCCTCGTCAAAATCATCGTAGCTGCCATTATTCGTATATGTACCATTTAAATAACCATAATTCTCCGGTCTCACAGAAACTTCACTGGCTGTATTCCATGTACCTTTGATCACGGCACTCATATCTGTCGGCAGATCGGCGCCTTCACCGCCTGAACGCCCGATCACAATAACGGCCGTATCAGAAAATGCTTTGGCGTTCCCCATCAGTTCATCTGTATAAGACTCAACCGTCGGCTCCGGCAGTGTCCAATCCTGGGAACCCATGGCAATCACCGGACGATCCGCTCGGTAAGCCACATACATATCTGTCAGTTCCTGATTCGTCTCATATCCGGCATTCTGTAAACCCTGTAAAATACCCACGGCAGAAGAACCATCCGATGAGCCTGAGCCTGTACCGCCAAACAGCGGATTGGTTGAAGCCCATCCAAAGACATTCAGTTTTGTCACATCACCGGACAATGGCAGCAATCCTGTGTTTTTCACCAATACAAGACCTTCCTCGCCGGTCTTCTGGATCGTTGCCTTGCTCTGGGCCACCGTTTCCTCACTCAGATCCACCTTTGCCGCGTTTAATACGCCGGCAACCGTTGTCTTCATAGGACCAAAACAAATCATATTGGCAATCAGCAATACGATCAGAACAAAAGCCAGTCCGGCCTGCCAGCGGATCACATGCGCAAATCCTTTTTTGGCCTTGACGGCTGCAATCATCACCACGATCATCACCACGAACAAAGCGAGGATTGCATAAACATAATTGCTCAACATTGTCAAATACGACTGCAAGTCAGCAGAGCTGACACCCATGCTGGACGTAATCGGTCCAAGCAGTTTGGTTAATAAGTTAATCATATTCCACTCCTCCTTCTTTACTATGTCCGTATTTTATCAGATTTTAACATCTGTACACTTTTTCTGCATAAACTGCTGTTTTTTTGCACAAATTGCATATTACCGGTTTGATACTTTCCGAAATATCCGCATAATGGCCCATTTTTTTCATATCTATCACTTTAATGCGGAAAATGTGCACAAAAAGAGAGGGCTGCCGCTGGATGATGTTTTCAGGACAGTCCCCTTTTCTGCATTGTCTGCATTGGGATCAGTATTTTTAATTTAAACCAGTTATCCTCCACACTGATATCAACAGCGCCGCCATATTTATGAACGGTATGCTGCAGGCTTTTCAGTCCATAGCCATGGAATCCCCCATCGCCCTTTGTCGTTTTTGGAAGATTTTGGGCAAATTCGATCTGCTCCTCACAATAATTCTCAAAGATGATCATGAGAAATGACTTTTTGGCATACACAGACATATGAATCATCCGCTTTTCAATTTCCGATATCCGCTTCTCACATTCAATGGCATTGTCCAGCGCATTGCCAAAAATCGAACAGATATCCATGACATCCATAAAATGCAGCAGCGCGCCGTCGGCCACCGATGTCAGGCTGATATTTTCTTTCATGCAATACATGCTCTTGCTGGTCAGAAGCGTATCCAGCACATGATTGCCCGTTTTGTTCTGTGTCTCATAATTGCGTATTTCTTCTTCCATATGATCCAGATATTCATTCCGTTTATCTTTGCTTTCTTCTGCGCGAAGCACCAGAATATGATGTTTCAGATCATGATATTTGTAATTGATCAAATCCAGCGTTTCTTTCGACTGCTCATACTGAATATACTGGTTCTGCAGCGTCGCTTCCATAATCTCCAGTTCCCGTTTCATATGCAGATTCAAACGCTGAATATGGTAAGCATAGAGGATTGCCACACCTCCAAGATCTATCAATGTCCGTATATTAAAAATATCCGAAGAATATTTCCCGCTAAATGGTGTGTTCGAATAGACAAAGCCAATATTGCTGATCAAAAAAACTGCTGTGCCGATCGTAACTGCCATCAGCAGCTCTCTGGCCGTAACTTCTATTTCATCTTTACCCAGCAGGTAATGCCTGGAGATATTTCCCACCAGTCCGAAAATACCGCCATAAACGATGATCAGAATACCGGCGCCAAGCCAATAACTGTTCATGTTCATCCCATAGCAGAAAAAGCAATGTAGCTGCCACTCAAGAGACGCAGCCAGTTCCGCCAGTACAAAGGCTTCCACACAGTAGTATCCCGCATTCAGGGCTGTACCCTCGCAGCTGATCCACAAAAACAGGAACATGATGCCAATGGCCATCATCATACACACGATCCACATTACGCCGTCAATATCATCTGTGGCCACCAGAAATAATATCTGCAAAATCAATACTGCCAGTGAAAATACGATGAATTTCCATCCGCTTATTCTCCGCTTCATTTCCACAATACAGATCATGCAGGCCAGCCATTCCGCAATAGCCGTATAGATTCTTGGAATATCCGGCAGCACAAGACCAGATGCCCAATCACCCATGATTAATTCACCTCACTCCAGTACCGGGTCAGTTCCTGCATAAAAGGATTCATTCTCGCACGGCTGAGCAGCAGCATTTTCCCGTTCACGACCGCACATTTATCCCGTATTCCTTCAACATGTTCCAGATTGATCAGATAGCCTTTATTGCCCCGTGAAAAATGCAGCCCGTTCAAATTCTCCTCCGCCGATTTCATCGTCCCGCTGGATACAAAATCTCCTTTCACCGTATGGTAAATCAGATAATGACCCTCGCTCTCTATATAATAGATATCTCCGACTTCTATCCGCTGCATGCCGCCCTTAATCGAAATCGTTACAAACTGATCCTTCTTTTTCTCCACCCGCGCCAGCGCCTTTTGCAGCTTCTGACTGAAGGTAAAATAACTGATGGGCTTGAGAATATAATCCAATGCACCCACTTCATATCCCCGAATTGCATACTGTGACACATTTGTAATGAACATAATGATAACTTTTGAATCCACCCTGCGAATCTCTTCCGCAGCCGACATGCCATCCACAAACTGCATCTGGATGTCCATCAGGATAATATCATACTGGGATTTATATTCCGCAAGGATACCGTCCCCGTCCCTGAAAACCTTTATGTCAAAATGCTCTTTCTTTTCTGCCTGAAAATCCTTGAGGTACTGCGTAATCTGAGAAACAAACAATTCATCATCTTCAACGACCGCGATCTTAACCATCCCTGCACCTCCCCATCATTGCGCCGCAATTGCATATACCGGATAAAATATGCCATAACAGCTCTTACTGCCCGCACATCATAGTAAGAACTATTTCTGCACAGATACATGTTTAATTCTTCACATCATAAAACTTGACACGATAACTTTTTCCCATACTGCTGAAACTACAACAACACAGATATAACATTATAGAACCATTATAACATAGCGCAGCTTACAGCTGCAATCAAACTTTTTAATCAGTCCCAAATAA
>CAYURX010000088.1:0-11815 GCA_964447245.1 uncultured Coprococcus sp.
CCGGCATATGCTCCGCACTGCTTCGCGTGCGTCAGAAATCTTCAGCGTGAATTTTTTCGGGATTGTTTTGTTGTTCAGTTATCAAAGTTCACTTGCCGCTTACCGTCTGTTTTCCGAAGCAGCTTATTCATATTACCACCCCATTCGACACTTGTCAATAACTTTTTTAAAAAAAGTCAAAAAAATTAAAGTTATCCACATTTTACTTTCCCTTCAGAAATAATGACCTGAAATAATCCAGAATTTACTTCTAATAACCTGAAATAATCCAGAATTTACATCTGAAGGGAATTTTAAAGGCGTGACGTCTATGGCAACCGCAGCACATCCGTCATAATAATTTCCAGACCCGGCAGCGCATGCACCGGTATCACCTCATCAAAATCATAGATATACGGTTCCACATTCTCCATTTCCGGCTCTGTTACCTCTCTTTTATAACGAAGCACCATTACCTGACGTTTCCAGTCATTAATAATCCAGTACTCACCGACGCCATGATACTGATACAACTGTGCCTTATCAATATAATCCTGTGCAGCGGTGGCCGGTGACGCGATCTCAATGATCCATTCCGGCACACCACGGTATACATTATCCAGTATGACTTCATTTTTATTAATAAGAAAAAGATCCGGCATTACAACGGAATCCAGCAAATCCATTTTCTTCAATTCTACCTCAATTGGCGCAAAAAAAAGCTGGAACGGCGCCTTTCTTGTTTTCAGGAAATACTTAATTGTAAAATAGAGATTTCCCCTGATATTCTGATGCCTGAACGCCGGCATTGCAAATTCTCTGATATTGCCAAACAGCAATTCAACCATCGTCGTATATTTTGACATGTTTCTGCGTGTTTCCATCCACTCATAAAAAGCTTCCGCTGTATACTGTTCATCATCAAACAGATACGATGCCCGTGATTCGGCCACTATCTGATTTTTATGATCCGGATAAATTTCCTGTCTGAACCTGTAAAACAGGGCCAGTTCTTTCAAACTGCCGCTATCTTCCCACATGATATCTGAAATGCAGCACTCAAATCCCGGATAATACTGGCTTCGGATACTCTGTTCAAAAGTATACCTTTTATATTCAAGCGTCTGTTCAAAGCTATATGTATACACAAACTGATCATTCAGATCAATCAGCCAGTATTCTTTTACCCCTGCATTTCTGTATATGATTGCTTTATCCAGACAATCATAAATCACATTGCTGCCCGATAAAATTTCAATCACCAGCTTAGGCAGTTTTTTCGTATCTTCCTCTGTATTCTCGTCTGTTCGACAAACTGTTATCAGATCCGGTTGAAAAATATTACTCTCGTCCAAAATCACATCCACCGGTCCGAACAACGTACAATCCTCATTTTTTTGTATAATCAGATAGTCTTCCAATAAAGTTCCCAGCATAAAACACAGTTTCCTTCCTTCTTCACTTGTCATATGGGATTTGATGACATGTCCCATAACCATCTCACAGCTTATACTTTTTTCCGCAGCCTGCCTTCTGAAATTTTCAAAATTATCAATGATATTTTCGTTGATATACAATAAAGGTAGCCCCTTTCATATTTATTTGAACAATATTAAATGTTGTTCGATGAAATCAGTATATCATGTACGGTTTTCAGCGTAAAATATCATCCGTCGACAGGACACGACAAAAGCCTGAGTCTCCCGCCATTCAACCTATTCCGTTGACACCTTTTCATTTTATTCTCTTTTTTATTTATAAAAATATTTTTTTACTCAGCGATTCTTTAAAAAATCTGTCACTCATGATTGCAAAGCATCAATCGTCTAAACGGCATCAAGCACAAAAAATGCATATTATATTGTTATTTCCAAAATACCGGTCATAACTGTATAATATGCATGCTTTTCAATCAACAAAATTTAGTTCAGACGTTAAGACTCATTCCACCACTCTTACATTCGCACAATCCTCATATCCCGTGACCAGGCGATCTGTAATAATTGTCGTTCCCTGAAATCCCGCAAAAGTCACTGAACTAATCTGATTAAACTTGGAATTGTCACAAAGTACAAAACACTCCTTGCACTGTTCCATCGCTGTCCGTTTCACCATTGCCTCATTGGCATCCGGGGTTGTACATCCGCTTTTCTTCGTTACCCCGTTCGTTCCAAAAAAGCCCTTGGTAAAATGATATTCCCGAAGCGTCCGCATCGCCTGATTTCCAACCACTGCTTCTGTAGAACCTTTCAGTTCCCCGCCTATGAGCAGTACTTTCATTCCCTTCGTCACCAGTTTCTGGGCATGCGATACCCCATTTGTCACAAAGGTGGCGCTCTTTTCTTCTATATAATCTAACATAAGCGATGTCGTCGTCCCTGCATCCAGATAGACAAAATCCTCCGGCTCAATCAGAGCAGCGGCATACCGGGCGATCCTGCGCTTTTCTTCCCGGTTCAGATCACTTTTCTGGGCAACTGTATACTCGTGCGCCGTCACACGGCTCTCCTTCACCACCGCCCCGCCGAATACCTTTATCAGCTTTCCTTCCTTATCCAAAGCCGTAATATCCCGGCGTACTGTGGACTCAGAGGTATGAAGTATATTTTTCACCTCTGTCACAGTAATGCTTCCCTTTTCACTAAGAAGCTTTAAAATCATCTCATGTCGCTGCTCTGTTAACATTTATTTCCCCGCCTTATACTCCTTCACGTTGGTTTCCAGCACAATTTTGCGGATTGGCAGAATGCTGCCCGGAGAAACAGAAAGTTCATCAACTCCCATGGCCAGAAATTCTTTCGTAAGGCTCATATCTGCACCCAGCTCGCCGCAGATGCCGGCCCAGATACCCGCCTTATGTGCATTCTCCACTACCATGGCAATCATTCGAAGGATGGCAGGATGATGCGGATCATAAAACGCATCCAGTTTCGTATTCTGACGGTCTATCGCCAGCGTATACTGGGTCAGATCGTTTGTGCCGATACTGAAAAAATCCACCTCTTTCGCAAGTTCATCGCTCATCAGGGCCGCCGCCGGGGTTTCAATCATAATTCCCTGTTCAGGCAGACCATAAGCAATTCCCTGCTCCGCCAATTCCTTCTTTACAGAAGCTGTCACTTCCTGAATCATCTTAATTTCCCTGATGCTGGTAATCATCGGATACATAATTGCTATTTTTCCAAAGGCACTGGCTCTGAATAGTGCTCGAAGCTGTGTTCTGAACACTTCCGGGCGTGTCAGACAAATTCGGATCGCACGATACCCCAATGCCGGGTTTTCTTCGTGCTCCAATTCGAAATAATCGCACTGCTTATCAGCCCCAATATCCAGCGTGCGGATGATGACTCGCTTTCCGGCCATCGTCTCCGCGACCTGTTTATATATCTGGAACTGTTCTTCCTCAGTCGGATAATGATCCTTCTCCAGGTAAATAAATTCACTGCGGAAAAGTCCGATCCCGCCTGCGTCATTTTGCAGGACAGCCGCCAGGTCTTTGATGTTTCCAATGTTAGCATACAACATCACCTGTTGACCGTCAAGCGTAACATTTTTCTTTCCCTTTAAGTTCTGAAGCAGTTCCTTTTTCTCCTGTTCCTCCCGCTGCCGCTTCTTCATAGCCGCAAGCGTTGTCTCATCCGGATCCACGTAGAACACACCGTTTCCGCCATCAACAATTCCCAGCTTCCCATCCAGTTCTTCGTCCAAAGAAAGCAAAGTTCCAATCAGGGCCGGAATCGCCATGGTCCTTGCCAGAATGGCGGTATGAGAATGCAGTGAGCCATGAACAGTCACAAAAGATAATACTTTATCTTTATCAAGCTGTACCGTCTCCGATGGTGCCAGATCATCCGCAACAATAATTGCCGGTTCTCCGGAATCAGCCGCTGTCCCTGCCTTACCACTCAAAACGTTCAGAAGCCTTTCAGAGATATCTTTTACATCCGCCGCACGTTCTTTCATATAATCATCATCCATCGCCGCAAACATTTGCGCAAAATTATCACCGGTAGCTGCAATTGCGTACTCTGCATTCACTCCCTGGCTGCGGATAATATTTTCAATAGAATCATTATAATCATCGTCGTCCAGCATCATCTGATGCACTTCAAAAATCGCCGCATTGGCTTCGCCCACTTCCTTAACCGCTTTATCATATAATGTCTGAAGCTGCTTCATCGCCAATGATTTCGCCAGTTGAAAACGTGTCATCTCTGCATCTGCATCCGCAATTTTTACACGTTTTACCTGCTGCTGCGCTTTCTTGTAAACACTGATCCTGCCAATGGCGATTCCTCCAAAAACACTTTTGCCGTAATATGTGTTCATTTTACATTCTCCCATTAACATGCATACTGATCATCATGCGCTTCTTTCTCCGGCCTTCTACAGATTCTCCTGCAGAAATCTGCCAATTGCCTTGTATGCTTCCTCCTCGTCCGCGCCATCAAAAGTCAGTGTCACTTCCTCGCCTTTCTTCGCAGCCAGGCCCATGACGCCGAAAATCGCTTTACAATTCATTGGCTTGCCGCCCTTTGATATCCTGATGTCACAGGCAAATTCCTTGACTGCCTTAACCAGCATTCCTGCCGGACGTGCGTGGATTCCTTCCGGGTCAGTGATAACATACTTTAATTCTTTCATGATATTTTCCTCCGTTTTTTTATATTTGTTTAAACTTTAAGATTACTCAACTTTTTTCTTTAATGCACCCAGAAGCACCACTGAAACCAGAGTGCCGACAACCAGTGCCACAAGATACATCAAGGCATTTCCCATAACCGGTACAACAAAGATTCCGCCATGAGGCGCCATCAAAGTACAGCCAAAGGCCATGGATAACGCACCTGCCACGCCTGACCCGATGATGCAGGCCGGCAGTACATGAAGAGGATCTGCCGCCGCAAATGGAATGGCCCCTTCCGTAATGAACGCAAGTCCCATAATAAAGTTCGTCGGTCCATTTTCTCTTTCTTCTTTTGTAAATTTATTCTTGAACAGCAGCGTTGCCAGCGCAATGGCACATGGCGGCGTCATACCGCCGATCATAACGGCTGCCATAATATCATAATTTCCCGCCGCAATTGCTGCGGTACCAAACACATAAGCCGCTTTGTTGAACGGACCGCCCATATCGATGGCCATCATTCCTCCAAGAATCAGACCTAGGACAATTTTACTGGAACCGCCCATGCTGGTCAGACCGTTATTCATGGCCGTATTGATTCCGCCCATAATCGGTTCTACCACAAAAGTCATCAAAAGCCCAATCGCCAAAATTCCCACTACCGGATAAATAAGCACCGGCGCGATCTTCTCTATCGCCTGAGGCAGCTTATCGCATACTTTGCGAAGCCCTTTAATGATGTATCCGGACGCAAAGCCTGCAACTAACGCTCCAAGGAAACCTGAGCTTCCGCTGGCAGCCATCATACCCCCGACAAAGCCCACAGCCAGAGCCGGTCTGTCGCCAATCGCCATGGCAATAAATCCTGCCAGTACCGGAAGCATAAAACCAAAGGCTACGCCGCCGATATTTTTGAACATTGCCGCAACCGGTGTAATTGTTCCGAAGTTCGCTCGTTCCGCTGCAGGGAGTGCATGAATATCCACAAGCAAACCGTCAATCAAAAACGCAATTGCGATCAGGATACCGCCGCCTACTACAAATGGGAGCATATGAGAAACGCCATTCATGAGCTGCGTATAAATCTGATGTCCCACACCGCCGCTGGATTTTCCCTGTGAGGCTGTTTGGGCAGATGCATTGGCGCTATGGTATACCGGAACATTTCCCGAAATGGCCAGTTCAATCAGTTCGTCTGCCTTATTAATACCATCAGACACCGGACGTTCGATGACTTTCTTCCCGTCAAAACGTTCCATCGGCACCTGTGCGTCCGCCGCCACAATAATACAGTCCGCCTCCGCGATCTCCTTGTCTGAGAGAACATTTTTTGCCCCGCCGGATCCTCTTGTTTCTACCTTCACAAAACAATCCTTCGCCTTTGCTGCTTTCTCAATGCCTTCGGCAGCCATATATGTATGGGCGATGCCTGTCGGGCAGGAGGTAACTGCGAGAATCTTTACCTGATCCGCCTGCGCCTCTCCCATATCGGCCAGACGCTCATCGACGCTTTTCTTTTCCTCGTCGGCTCTGTCAATGATCTCCAGAAATTCTTCCGGAGTCGCAGCGCTTCTAAGATTTGCCGTAAATTCCTCATCCATCAGCATCATGGACAATTTGCTGAGTACATCCAGATGAACGTTGTCTTTTGTATTCGGTGCGGCAATTAAAAATATCAATGTCACCGGTTCACCGTCCAGAGAATCAAATTCCACGCCATCTTTTACCACCATTGCAGCAAGACCCGGTTTCGTGACTGCATCACATTTTCCATGAGGGATCGCTATTCCTTCTCCGATACCCGTCGTACTTTCTTCTTCCCTCGCATACACCTGTTTGCGGTAGCTCTCCACATCATTGATCTTTCCGCTTGCCGCCATCAGCGCAATGACCTCATCAAGCGCTTCGCTCTTACTTCCCGGCGCTTTGGTAAGTGAAATACTTCTTATGTCCAGCAAATCTGTAATCCTCATTGTTGCTCCTCCTTTTGATTATTTTGTATATTCTCCGCAATTCAACCGCATCACATGGCTGTAACTTGCGCATACACTGCCTGTATTTCCTCTTTCGTGGCAAGATTTTCAGAAAATGCGCTGGCACTTCCTGCAGCCACTCCCATATGGAATGCATATTCATAATCCATCTTCTCCAGCCAGCCCGCCATAAATCCGGCTACCATAGAATCACCGGCTCCCACGCCGTTCACCAGCTTTCCCTTTGGTGCAGGCGATTCAAAAACTTTTCCGTCCGCCGCAATCAGCACCGCGCCCTCGCCGGCCATGGAAATCAACACATTCTGTGCGCCCATCTCCTGAAGTTTTCTTCCATAAGGTACCACTTCTTCCCTGCTCTTTAATTCTGTGCCAAAAATCTCGACCAATTCATGATTATTCGGTTTGATCAAAAACGGTCTGTAAGGAAGTACATTCAGCAGTAATTCCCTGGTTGCATCCACAACGGTCAGTATATTCTTTCCCTCCAGCCGCTTCATGATCTTCTGATAAGCATCATCCGGCATTGATGAAGGAATACTGCCTGACAAAAATAACACATCTCCCTCACCCAGCCTGTCAAGCTGAGCGATCAGCAGCCGCACCTTCTCGTCACTGATCACAGGTCCCTGTCCGTTAATCTCTGTCCCGTCAATTGACTTAAGCTTCAAATTGATTCTTGTAAAGCCCTCCTCGATTCGGATAAACCCGCTCTGCACGCCCATCTCCTCAAGCCTTCTCACCACTTCATCTCCGGTAAAACCGGCCACAAACCCAAGTGCCGTACTCTCAATTCCAAGATTCATAAGAACGGTCGAAACATTGATTCCCTTCCCTCCCGGGAGCAGAAGTTCCGATTCAGTCCGATTCGTCAGTCCCAGCTTAAAATCAGTCACGGACACAATATAATCCAAAGATGGATTAAACGTCACCGTATAAATCATACTTTATCCTCCTTCATTCATTTCTTGCTCGGATTTAACTTTGTGCCCTTATTATGGCTTCAAACTCAGTCAAAGTCAATCAAACTAATTCACAAATTCATTCCTTTATTTTTGGTACTTTTGACTGAATTTGATTAAATTTGATTGACTTTGCTCATTTTGTTTGCCTGGTTACATAAAGAAAGACTGATCCACCAGGCTTATTTGATTTAGCCACAGTCTATCAGTCTCTGCATATTAACTATGGAAACGGCGCTTAATCACCGCTTCCCGCCCGATTTTCTGTTTTGTCATAGAACTCCAGAAATTTCTCAATCGTAACAGGCTTACTGGCATAATACCCCTGATAGCAGTCACCCTCGAAAGAAGCGATCAATTCGTACTGCTCCTGCGTTTCAATTCCTTCTACGCAAGTGCGAAAGCCTGCATTTTGTGAAATCCGTACGATATTTTCCAATATAGTCAGATTTCGTTTATTGGAAAGGGCATTTAAAAGGAAGTCCCGATCCACTTTCAGCTCATCGACAGGAAGCTGGAGCAGCAACATCATGGATGAGGTGCCTGTTCCAAAGTCATCGATAGCAATGGTAATGTCTCGGGAACGGAAAAATCTTAATTCATCCGCCAAAAAGGCCGGATCCATATGCCGGCATCGCTCTGTAAGTTCCAGGCAAAGATTCTCCGGCGGGCAGCCGGTATCTGCCAGAATGTTCAGAACATCCTCCCGAAAATGGCTGTATTCCAACTGGGTGTCTGTAATATTGACATTCAGGATAAAATTCGGATCCGCCTGACGCAAAGGCCGGGTTTCCTGTATTGCCTGACGGAGAATCCAATTTCCCACCGGAATAAAGGCAGGATCATTTTCCAGCCACGGAATAAAGCTGTTCGGAGGGACAACGCCGTAAGGTTCCTGCTTCCAGCGCAGCAGCGCCTCAGCGCCAATTACCTTGCCCGTGGAAAAGGATACGATCGGCTGATAGCACAGGAAGAAATTCCGGCAGCCTTCCATGGCACTGCGATGAATTTCCATATGTAGCTGAATATTCTCGACATTGATCATCTGCCGGGTATCCTCGCTAAAAACCAGTTCGTTGCGATAGTTTTCCAGCGACTGCTCCATCGCATAAATCAGGCTGCTTCGCACAATGTATTCATTATAGAAACATCCGGAGTCCAGCAGCACCGCGCCGCCGTATATTCGCAGAGGGATCCGCAAATTGTTGATTTGGATGTTGTTTTCTGCAACATTACGAAGCTGCAAAAGATCTTCCTTACCTCGTTCTGATCGGTATCATAGCCCCTGCAGGTACAGACAACGTATTCCCCAAGACGGTTTCTTACCCGGTATTCCAGTTCCGTATAAATCAGGTGCCGGAACGCACTGGATTCTACAGAATATTCTTTCTCCTGGTTCAAGGCTTATTCTATTTCATATTTAGTGATGGAACAGTCTTAACCCTGTAAAGCACATGGTCATACCATATTTGTTACATGTCTCAATGACCTGATCATCTCTTACAGAGCCACCCGGCTGGGCCACATATTTCACACCGCTCTTATGGGCACGCTCAATATTATCACCAAACGGGAAGAAAGCGTCTGAGCCCAAAGCCACATCCTGCATCTGATCCAGCCATGCACGCTTTTCCTCACGTGTCAATACTTCCGGTTTTACCTTGAAGATTCTCTGCCAGGCCCCCTCAGCCAATACATCCATATATTCTTCGCCAATATAAAGATCAATGGCGTTATCTCTGTCCGCACGGCCGATTTTATCTGCAAATTGCAGATTCAATACCTTCGGATTCTGGCGCAGGAACCAGTTATCCGCTTTCTGACCTGCAAGGCGTGTACAATGAATACGACTCTGCTGTCCGGCTCCAATACCGATGGCCTGACCACCCTTTGCATAGCATACGGAATTGGACTGGGTATACTTCAAAGTAATCAGAGAAATAATCAGGTCAATTCTGGCAGATTCAGGCATTTCTTTATTTTCAGTCACAATATTGCCAAGAAAATCATCATCAATCACCAGTTCATTTCGGCCCTGTTCAAACGTAATGCCAAAAACTTCTTTATGCTCAATCGGATTCGGACGATACTCCGGATCAATCTGGATAACATTGTAATTACCCTTTTTCTTGCCCTTCAGCATCTCCATCGCTTCCGGTTCATATCCCGGCGCAATAACACCATCGGAAACTTCACGCTTGATCAATTTGGCTGTTGCCACATCACAGATATCAGACAGTGAAATGAAATCACCAAAGGAAGACATACGGTCAGCCCCTCTTGCGCGCGCATAGGCACTGGCCAGCGGTGTGAGTTCACCCATATCATCCACCCAGTAAATCTTCTTTTCAACATCCGTCAGCGGCAGACCGACAGCGGCACCGGCCGGCGACACATGCTTAAAGGAAGTTGCAGCCGGAAGACCCGTTGCTTTCTTCAATTCACTGACAAGCTGCCAGCCATTGAAGGCATCCAGGAAATTGATATATCCCGGTTTGCCATTTAATACAGTAATTGGCAGTTCACCTTCGTTCATATAGATACGGGATGGTTTCTGATTAGGATTACAGCCATATTTTAATTCTAATTCTTTCATTTATAACAGCCCTCCAAAAAATAATTGATAATCATTGACAGTTATTTGTTCTTATTAACGATTCGTGATTCATAAGTACCTGTGGCAATATCAATAAATCTGACAAAAAGGGACACTTTATTATCTTCATTTAAGTGATCCCAGATATCATTTGTCCATTCGTCGATATCGTCCGCATCAATGCTCACCCATGTCGGCTCACCTTCAAAGCTTGGCAGCGGATTGCCGTCGCCCATATAAGTATGTATAAAACGTCCCTCACCAGCCGGCACATTATTGTAGGCAAATGTATATCTGCTGCACGAATCCGGATTACCGTTGCTGCTCTTTAAAATCGACATGGCATAGTTGAATTTTCCGCCCTCCACATGCATGATACCTGAAATACGAGGTGTATAATTGGGTGCATCCGGTTCAAATTCACGGCTTCTTAAAGATTGTTCAAAGGTCATCTGCTTGTCCATACCTTCATAAATCGTATCTGTCTGGTCGCCATTCGTGACGATCGTTTTGTTGCCAAGCACACGCACCGGTGCATAGATAATCAGGCTCGGATCTTCAAGTTTCGAAGGATCATAAGCTTCCGTACGAATGCCTTCGCCATCTTCAACAAATACACGATTTCTGCTGTTGGAACTTCTCCCCATGATAAAATAAGCCGTTACTGCTTTTTTGCCATCTTTTGACCGTCCAATGATGATCCCTCTGCCCGGATAAGATGTTGCTGATAATTCCTGACCAATTGCTGTTATTTCCATGAATGTACCTCCTCATGATTTCTAAAATGTAAAATGCATGTAAGTTTCAATTTGTTTACCTACATGCATTTTAACATTACTTGATTCATTTGACAACACAAGAGCTTTTTAATCTACATTAATATTTCATCAATGTTATATTAAAAATTCTAATAAATAATCTTTAATAAGCCTTGCCCCAGTAGACCATCGCCTTTGCCGGACGGCCGCAGCATGCGCAGACATCCGATAAATGTTCCTGAGCAAATGGCATACATCTGGATGTGGCCGTCGTTTCTTCCTTGATCTTGTCTTCACAGGCTCTGTCACCGCACCACATGGCCTTAACAAATCCCGGCTTGTTGGCAATGATATTCTTAAACTCCTCATAGTCTTTTGCCACATACGTATGAGCATCTCTATGGGCTCTTGCCCGTTCCAGCATATCCTGCTGCATCTGTTCCAGAAGTTTTCCGACTTCAGCTTCCACATCATCCAGGCTGACTGTGATCTTCTCACCTGTGTCACGACGGGCCAGCACAGCCTGATTAGCTTCGATATCCTTTGGACCGATCTCAACGCGGACCGGAATACCTCTCATCTCCGCCTCCGCAAACTTCCAGCCCGGTTTATTATCCGTTGCATCCAGCTTCACTCTGTATGCGCCCAGTTTCTCTTTGAGTTCTTCCGCTTTTTCAAGGACGCCTTCTTTGTGCTGCGCAATCGGAATGACGATGACCTGAGTCGGTGCAATCTTCGGAGGCAGCACCAGTCCGTTATCATCACTGTGTACCATAATAATCGCGCCGATCAGACGGGTCGTCATACCCCAGGATGTCTGATGGACATACTGCAATTTATTCTCTTTATCTGTATACTGAATGCCAAATGCTTTCGCGAAACCATCTCCAAAATTATGGCTT
>CAYURX010000089.1:0-11800 GCA_964447245.1 uncultured Coprococcus sp.
AATACGTACAGATCGTCAGCTTCGGCTGCGGCCATGACGCCTATCTTTCCGATGAGATTATCCGGCTGATGAAAGAGATCTCCGGCAAGACACCGCTGATCCTCAAGCTGGATGAAAGCGATATCCAGGGACCTCTGCGTATCCGCGTGCGTTCCTTTGTGGAAACGATCGCCATGCGCCGTGCTCAGGACATTGAACTGATGATCCGGCAGCTCGATGACCCATATCCGGTCAAATTTACAAAGGAAAGTGTGAAGGAAAAGATCGTCCTTGTACCGAACACTTCCCATGCTTTCTGCCGGATCATGTCGGCTGCGCTGCACTCACAGCATATCCAGGCCATTCCTCTGGATATCGGCCGCGAAGACGCCATCCGTCTCGGCAAACAGTATGTCCATAATGATATCTGTTTCCCATGTCAGATCGTCATCGGTGAAGCGCTGGCTGCGCTGCGAAGCGGCAAATATGACGATAAAACGGCCGCCATCGGCATGGGCAAATATATCGGGGACTGCCGTCTGACTCATTACAGCGCACTGCTGCGAAAGGCACTGGACGATGCGGGCTACCCGCATGTACCGATTCTCACCAACGATGACGCGGATTACCACCATCTGCATCCGGGTTTTAAAATGAATCTGCTCTCGGCCATGCGCATTGCCTTTGCCCTTCCGATGATCGATGTGCTGGAAGAACTATTAAGAAAAATCCGCCCTTATGAGAAAGTACCCGGAAGCGCCAATGAATCTTTTGAACATGCGCTTGACGCAGTTGTGGATGGTTTGCAGACCCATGGCATTGGCGGCGCCCGCCGCGGATTTAAAAAAGCCATCGATCTGATGAACCATGTGGCCTGTGACCGTTCTCATCCAAGGCCGCGTGTACTGATCGTTGGCGAGTACCTGCTGAACTTCCATCCGGGGGCCAATCATGATATTGAAGATTATCTGGAACGCAATGGATTTGAGATTATAGAAGCAAGAATGACGGATGTGATCCGAAAGACTTATTTTTATCTGGATTCACAGATTAAAGAATACCATTTAAAGAAACCGCTGGGGCAAAAGGCCTGGTATTTTACGGCCGACCATATTTTCAATATGGCCCATGACATGACTGATGCCATCGCACGCCGCCATCCGCTGTATACACCAGCCTGCCGGATGCAGGACCTGGTCAAAGACAGTGATCCGATCATCCACCATACATTTGATGCCGGCGAAGGGGTCCTGATTCCGGGAGAAATACTGCATCACGCCAAACACGGATGCCGCTCTTTTGTCATCCTCCAGCCTTTCGGATGCCTGCCGAATCACGTCGTGGGCCGCGGCATCTCCAAGCGCCTGAAGGAACTTTATCCGGATGCGCAGATACTGCCGCTGGATTATGACCCGGATGTCAGCTTTGCCAATATCGAAAACCGTCTGCAAATGCTCATTATGAATGCCAAAGCACATTAAAAAATGCTTTGCGATCCTATTTCTCATCAGGTGAAAACTTCACGTGCTGCGCATATTTTATCCGCTATGCACAGCACGATGCTTTCCCTGTATTTTGGCGGCTTTATATTAAGCGGGAACATATGCGTACTGATCATATCCCGCTCGATATCATCTAATTGAAAATCCATTTCCGCATTTTTCAATGCCTGTCCCGCATGGGTAAAACCATGCAGCCGGTGACTTTGATCCGGCACATGCCAGTCATAAAGGAAATAATCATGCAGCAGCGCTCCCCGGATCAAAGCCCTCCGATTTACTTTCAAATGCAGTTTTACGGCAATCATCAGACAAAGACATGTTACACCCAGTGAATGCTCGTACACACTGACTGTCCCATGCTGGATAAACTGTTTTTCACTCTGCATACGCGAAGACAACAAAATATCCGAAGCATTATCCATGATTATCTTTTCCCATACCGGGTAATACTTTGTCATCTTTCTGCCTCCTTTCCATAATAAAAAAATAGAAATAGCAATAGCAATCAGTCATACCTGACCTTCATTATTGTCAGACTATCAGATTTTTATGTACTTGTACTTATATACTTGAATGATACTTGAATGCGTCGATACTTAGATATCGACTTCCTGTGCGTCAGGAATGCTTTTTTTCGTATAGAGCAGAACCATATCATCCGGCAGCAGCCTTAATGTGCCATTCGGAATTAAGACACGTTTCCCTCGCCGCACCATAACGATCAGAGTCTGCCGGGAAATGTCCAGATCCTTGATCATATGCCCGGCCCACGGATGCCGCTCCCTGAGAACCAGTTCCTTCAATGTAATCGCCAAATCGTTCCGGTACCCTTCCGCACCAAGCACGATCTGATCACCCTCCTGGATCACTGTATTCCCTCTTGGCACAACGACCTGCCCTTTTCGCTGAATGACAGCCAGAATCAGACCCGGCGGCAGCGGAAGATCCATGACCCGCTGATTGAGCCATGGGTGTTTCCTGCCATGAACTTCCAGCCGGACAAAACGAATATTTTCTTCCAGTGAATAATCATGAAAATTCTTAATCCGGGTATATTGCTCCACAAAACCTGCGGAAAGAATACCTGTCGGTATCGCAACCATACCTACACCCAAAAAAGTGATGATAATGCCAAATATCCGCCCCGGCACAGTAACCGGATAAATATCGCCATACCCTACTGTCAGCAGCGTCGATACCGCCCACCAGAATCCTGAAAAAGCATTCTGAAATACATCCGGCTGCACAGCATTTTCCAGGCTGTACATGCACAGTGACGACGCGATCATCAGGATAAATATGATGAATATGGACGACAATAATTGGTCTTTCTTGCTCTTAACAACGTCGGCAATTACATTCAGGGCATCATAATAAGCATTTACCCGGAACAGCCGCAAAATGCGGATGATCCTGAACATCCGGAAGGCCACCACTCCTGCCGGGAAAAAGACCGGCAGATAGTACGGCAAAAAGGATAACAGGTCAATCACGCCATTAAAGGAAGTTATGTACTGATACACGGCTTTGCGCCTTGACACGGCCGGATAGAGATAAGCCGCTGTCCAGACCCGGAGTATATATTCAACCGTAAACCAGATAACTGTAATAAACTCAAGCAGATTGAGGATATCTAAATAAGGCGCTGAACGATCGAAAGTCTCAAATATCGCAATAAATAAATTGGTTAAAATGACAATGATAGAGGCTATATCAAACAATTTGCTTGGCAAATCCCCATCATAACCAATTTGGATAATGTCAAATACTCTCTTTTTATTTAGTCCCAACATTATCTTTCCGTCTCCCCGCCATCCGTTCTGATATTCCCTTTCTGCACATTCGGCTGAAGCAAATGATGATACGCATAATCCCATAATACTTCAGAACCCTTGTCCGCCATTTCGTTCCTTTTTAATATCTGATCCAGATGTACCTGATGCTCACGCCATGACTTGCCGTCAGTCGCATCATTGAGCATCAGCGGCTGAAGATTATCCATTGTTCGCGCAAATTTCGCCTCCGGTGTCTCGCACGCTTCAAATTCATCCCACAGAGCTCTCATCTTCTGCCCCTGATCTTCCGGCAAAAGCCCATATATTCTCCCGGCCGCCGCTTCCTCCCGCTCGCGCTGCGTCTTCTTGGCCTCCTCATCATAAGCATATGTATCGCCGGCATCAATTTCCACAATATCATGAATCAACAACATTGTCACCGTCTTCAGCACATCAATCTTCTCATTCGCATAATCGCTCAGCAAAACCGCCATAATCGCCATGTGCCAGGCGTGCTCCGCGTCATTCTCTTTCCGTTTCCCATCAGTGATATAATTCTGCCTGCCAATCAATTTCTCTTTATCAATTTCCCTGAAAAAATCAAACTGCCTGCCTAATCTGTCCAGCAGCTCTGAGCTGTCTGAGCTATCTGAACGATTAAATTTGTCAGAATCATTGAATTGATCTGAATCATTGAACTTGTCTGTATTATTGAATCTGCCTTTTTCCATAAAACATCTTTCTCCTTTAAAGCTTTAACTGTTATAAGTATAGCCGATATGCTGATAAATGGCAATGCGGCAATTCATAGTGTCGGTTGATGTTTTTAACAAGTATTTGTTTAAAATCAACGCCCTCCTTGCGGAGGGCGACCAACCGCCGAAAGTACGACGTACATAAACAGTATGCTATTTCAATCCACACCCTCCTCGCGGAGGACGACAGCAAATTTATACAAATTATACTATTCAATCAAAACAATACTTGTATATATTTGCTAAATTATTATAAATAATTATAACTAATTCAATATTATTTCATTTTTTTAACGCTTCTTGAATACCAAAACTGGTGCGAATGCCTCCGGCTTTCCATGGGCACTTCCTATTCGCACTAAAAAATAAGAGGTGCATCCAACTTTATTGTATCTTTGGCGCCGATATGTTCTACCTTTGTTTTGTATTTATCTCCCAAATAATAAAACCGCAGACTGTCTTTATCTTTATCAATAATTTCTTCAAGTATATGTTTGACTTCCCGGCATTTAGCTGCATCTAAAATACACTCAAATACCGAGTTCTGTACTCTGACACCATAGTTGACACATTGTTTTGCTACTTTTCGAAGCCTGGCCTTGCCAGCTTTTGTTTCTGTATTAACATCATAAGTAATTAATACCAGCATCTTATCACTTCCATGTAAATACCGGATAACAATCCAAATCCCCCCTGATATATCTGGCTAAAAATAAAGCCTGAATATAAGGAAGCATCCCCCACTCTGTTTTTTCATCCAAAAATGGATGTTTAATAAGTTCACCCTTCCTTTTTTGCCATGCCTCCAATACCTTCTTCCGGCCTTTTGCATTCAACACAACCGCTCGATCTTCTCTTTCTTCAAAGTCTTCACCGTTGACAACTTTTTTGTTGATCAGCATCAGGACAAATCGGTCACACATCCATGCGCGAAATTCTTCAATCAGATCAAGAGCCAGCGAACGCCGACCCGGACGGTCTGTGTGCATAAAACCCACATAGGGATCTAAGCCTACCGACTCAAGGGCAGATGCACACATACTTGTGCAAAGCGAATATGTAAAAGACAGTAATGCATTCACATTATCCAACGGCGGGCGTTTACTCCTGATACCTGCCGACTGTTGTATATTTTTCCTATGATCATATTTCTTGCTATATCCAGACTTTTTTGCTCATCGTCTGCAAAGCGGTACTGATGACGGCGCAGCAAAACATTGCCATTCACGCCGCCTTCCACTCGTGCAAGAAATTTGCCATAGGCGCTCATGAAAACCAGCTCAATATGATTTGCAACACATTTACCCATAAGCGCCGGACTGACGCCTGCATAGCCAAATGTCATAATACGTTCAATATTATGCAGCGGTATCCGGCCGATTTCTTCTTTTTCTTTCAAAATGACGACATTCTCACCATCTAAAGACAGATAGGCCTCCGGAAATGTAATATATAACGTATTAAGTAATTTCTTCATGGTCGCATCCCTCGTTCAGTACTCCACGCATATAATCGGAGGCTTTTCTTTTGCCGCAAAGCACAGGCAGGCAAATATGTTTTAACGAACACGCATTACAAGCCTTTGTCCTCTTAACCTTGGGTGTGTGCCCCCTTTTAAATAAATCGTGCATTTGGAGAATCATTTGTTTTGTCTCGCTGCGCAATTCTTCATCAATTTCAACTTTTAACCGCCGCCTTGTCTCTCCATAATACATATATCCAACGGGTATTGTACAACAGAGCATATCTTCAAGGCACATGGCCTGCGCCGCCAGCTGCATTTTATCACTTTTGTCTATTTTGGGTGCGCCCCGCTTATATTCAACCGGGATCACGGCATATCTGCCCTCCTGTCCGGCTATTTCTATGCCGCTGTCATCCCGGTGGAATTCCACAATATCACATTCACCGGATATACCAAGCTCGGGCGAAGCGATCGCCATACGCCTTGCGATAATCACTTGTCCTCTTTTTTCATGAAAAGTCTCATTATGGGCATTTCTATGCATAATCTGTCCATCAACAGTCCGCAAATTTTCTTCCCACTGCTGTTCGATATGGATCAAGGCCCACTAACGGCGGCAAAATGCAAAATGCTGAATACCGGACAACATCAAATATTCATCTTCAGCATATCTCATCATAGCTTATTAAACTAAATCATACACTTCCGGTGCCGGACCGCCAACATCTTCCAGTATAATATCATAATCATCAAAGCACATTGGTTTTTTAACAGAATCTTTTTCTTTAACCTTTAACGAACGATGTATTTTTGCCGTTGATACAGCAGGCGTCTTGCAATCATGCCGCCACCAATATAATCTGCAAACTTCCATGCTGCCTTCAGGCCGGGCGGAAGAACTGTCATTATCGAAAAGTGTCAGCAGCGCCTGTTTAATTTTATCGGCATCCTCATCTGTAAAACCGGTTTTTTCCGCAAGCTGGCAATTTATACTGCCTTTAACAATATAAAGCCCAAATTCGATCCGATGCTTCATCCCCATCGTATCGGAGCTCTTACCTTCTTTTCCGCCCTCACTATTCACGCTTTTTGTAATCTGCATACTGACAATGTCCACCGGCGACACACTGATTGCCTGATGAATAGATACCGGGCCTCTGACGCCCACAGATACATTGGAGCCTTTAAATGCAAAAACCTGTCCAAATGACCGCACATCAATCCAATTCTCACAGGCAATTCTGGCATATTCATCACGATTTGTATTCTTACCGGAACTGACCTTTTTTAATGCTTCACAGCTGTCTGCCCGGCTTCTCAGGCTATCACAGCCATCATCGCAGCGCTCATCCGACTGTACAAAAATCCGCTCTCCCATATCCTGCAGTCTGTTTCTGATTTTTCTCTTAATACACACATCTGATATTTCCCCATAACCTTCAAAACTCTCTCTTGGCCGATTGCCATTTAACGGATCGCCATTTGGATTTGCATTGGTTGCAGAAATAATTAACGCAAAATCAATTTTATTCTTTAAGATACTCATTTATACGTCCTCCTCTTTATCCTTCGTATTCTTCTGATAGATATCATTTAACTGGCAATAGTACCCGATCAGATACTCCGCCTCCAGATTTGAATTATCCATGTATTCATCCAACTGGAATTTATCCATAATTTCCCGAATAATATTCTCATAATATCCTCTGGTATTCGGCTGCAGCTTATTCAGATAAGGTCTTAATTTCCGATAAATATTATTCCACGACTGATAAGGCCGGTTTGAAAATGCCTCCATATACCGTTTTGCATTTGTTACCCTCTCATCATCCTTCGTATAAGTCCTCGACTCCGCTGCATCCGCTACAGCCAGAAGCCTTCCGTAAAGATAGGCTCTGTCTCTGCAATCACGATTTAATGCCACTTCATATTCTCCTTTCTCATTCCGTCTCTCTTTTTCTTCTATTTTCGCCTTCTTAATCAGCCCGCAGGCCGTTTCCAGAACCATGCGCCAATTATAACGCTTTTTATAAGCCACCGGATTAGAGGCTTTAATGACCAGATTTCTGACAATATCAACCGGTACAGGTCTCCCCTCGATCTCACACGGTATCAGCCTGCATATCACATCCCTCTGAACCTCCGGCTTACATTTAATAAAATCCCCCTGTTCCGTCCCAAAGGCATATTTTGCAATTTCATAAAGTGAAAACGAATGCAATTCGTTCCGTTTCTTCTTTGACATAAATCGATTCCACGATATGTCGTAATGCCATTTTTCAATATGATAAAGGAAATCTGAGGTCGCCATCTCCACATATAAAGGCATTGACAACCTTCCTGTTGTTGCTGCATCAAGCGCCATCACCATGGCCTTTGACTTGATTTCAAAATGCGCCGCTTCGCCCCAGATGATTTTCCTCAGGCGATTCCTATAGGCCGGTAAAGTATCAGGATAAAAGTTTTCCTCCATATCCTCCATCACTTCATCTTCCATTTCTAAATATTCCAGCTCCTCAGGATTCTCTATAATCTTCGGTAAAGGACGGCTGTTATTTTCCCATACGAGAATAACCATGGAATCAATGGGTACGCCCTGACGCTGTATCATCCATTTCAAAGCATTATGTACTTTCTGAGAGAAATCATAACTGACCGCAAAAGCCTGCTCCTTGGAATCAAAACGCCCACGATAAACAAAACCGCTTTCATCATTTGATGAAATCAACTTCGCCTTGTCCCCGGCATTCCTGATTTTTGACGGATGTTTATAAGTACATGGCAGTACCTGGCCGGTTGCGTAACAAAGCTGACAATTTCCGGCCTGTGTCGCATTATATTTGATGAAACTATCATATAAAGTCTGGTCACACCAGGTTCTTGAACACTTCCCCGCATCCTTCATATCCTCATAAACAATCATGAAACGGACAAAAGCATCTTCCTGTGCAATCCCCAGAATTTTCTCTTTTTCCGCAAGCCTGCCGCTCGTTTCATCCACCACGAACACTCTGGACGCAATTAAATCCTGCATACATGTTCCTTTTTCCAGATATGTATAAATGCTGTTCACGGCAGGATGACTGTACGCTGAATCCCGCCATGCCTTCAACTGAGCCATATAAGCCTGATAATATTTTCGGTTATCCGAACGCTTACCCAAAACATATTGGCTATAATCACCCGCGATATAAACCAGTTTATCCGTCAAAGGGTGAGGTGCAACGCCGGAACTTCTTGAGCCTGAATCCTCTGTCACCGGGATAATGGTCACTGAAAGTTCTTTGTTTTCAATTCTTCCTGCCGAAACAAAATCACCTTTCTCCGTCAAAGTTACCTCGATCTGTGCATTGGCTGTCGAATGCGCCACAGGAAGCAGCACTTCTTTGCTTTCTTCTTTGCCGCAATAATTCTCATAGATCTTATACAATTCCTCCATCCAGCTCAATCGCATCACCTCCCTCAAATTCGCCCAATCCTGTAAAATTTCCTGCTTCACGGCCAAAGATCTTAATTGGCATGTCCTTAATATGGCGAATCATTGTGCACGCCTCAGGACGAATAAAGTCAATGATCCCATCTTTCATCACAGGCTGCCATAAGCGTACAGTCATCTTTCCTTTATCCCCGGCATTTTTTGCTTCATCCGCATAGGTAATGCCATGATACATGATACCAAAAGGTATTTCCCCGGTTCCATCATAAACGCTTTGGCTTTCACCGAACCTGCATGCTTCCACATAGCCCTGGCATTCTCTTGTTCCAAGGAAAATATCCCTTCTCCCGCCGCGCTCAATCATTCGCTTTGCAATATTATGATGTTTGTTCTCATTTCTGTCTTCCGCTAATTCAGGTCTGTTTTCATTCCATTCAAAATGTGCCCTCACCTGATAGCTTACATTTTTTAGATACGTATAATAAGCCAAATCATTTCCGCCGCCATATTTAATTGGCCGTATGCCTTTCCTCACCGTCCGTATGGGGTTCATCACTCTCACACTGTCTATGATCCATACCAGCGTAGGTTTCCAATAACAGCTACTTAATATGCCTTTTAACGCTTCGTAAGTCGGCACAGGATAAGTCGTTTTCTCCCCGCCCGGCCGCGTCAAAACATCAGAAAAAAGCGCATAATCTCCCGTTACCCGGAACTCAACTGTATTTCTGTATATCTCTTTACTCATATGCCCTCCTGTTCTCTAAAAAATCATGACATCCATTGGTTTCCCTTCTAAAACAACACCTGATTGATCATCATAAAAGGCACGGTCCAAAACGACGGCCCCACACTCGAGCATCCGCAATGCCGCCTTCTCCTTTAAAGCTCTCTCCGTATGCGGGTACAGACCGACAACATATTTCTGCGCCTGCCGCAATAAACGTACGGCATCGCTTGCATATAGATTTGCATTATCCAAATCTGTAATCAATTGTTCTGCTTTATCCCGCAGCCTGGGCTGCATTATCCAAACCAGCCAGCGAACGGATCACACATGGAAATGAAATATCGACCCCAGCTTCAATTAACTGCGTCGTTACACAGATGACTGGCAGCCTGTCTGCAAGCTTTTCTTTTAAACACTTAATGACCTTTCTTCTATGCTGAGGACACATATTTGTGCTGATATGTACTACCTGTACATCCTCCAAATTCGCATCCCTGATGTGCTGATAAATACGAAACGCTGCCGTCTTCGTATTCACAATAAACAGCACACTGCCTTCCTCTTTATATTTGGCTATACAATATTCGGCAGCCTCCACATATGTATAACCAGCCTGACGAACCGCTGATATCATCTGGTTTCGTTTAAAGTCCCTGAAATCATCTGCATAATCGCCTGTCATACTTTCCTTCGCATCTATAATGATCGGATATTTTGTATGTTCAAGTGATGGCTGTGTTGCAGAGCACAACACCACACTGGAATGTCCGATTCCCGAAATAAAATTCATCGCCAGATTAAACAAAGAAACACACTTTGTCGGTATAGCCTGTACCTCATCAATGATAATGACTGCATGACAAAGCCTGTGCATACGGCGCACCGAAGCCATTGTTCCAAGGAAAAATGTGTTTAAAAATTGGACGAGCGTCGTCGCAATAATCGCCGTATCCCATTTGTCCGTGCGCAATTCATAATTCTCCAATTCATCAGCCTCATCAATACTTGCAATCATATCTGAATGATGTTCCAGGAAGTGCTGCTCTCCAACAATGTTCCTAATCGCATCGCTGTTTTGTTCCAGAATAGAATTGAAAGGCGCAATATAAAAAATCCGCTCCTTGCCATACTCTTTACAATAATCCAAAGCCCACCGCAAAGAAGCCATGGTCTTGCCGCCGCCAGTCGGTACAACAAGCCTGCAAATCCCCACCTGATGATCCGCAAATGCTGCACACCTGTCTGAAATATTGCATCGCAGCTTTGAAATATCATCTGTTTTCTCTGCAAATTTTCTGCACTGCGCATCCATACGCTCACAAAACTCCGACCATATTTTCTCTGAATAAGGAAGCTCTGTTGTCTTGTTCATCTGAAAATCTGCAGTATCCGTACGGTCTGCATCCACCAGCACTGACAGCATTAACCTTTCAAACTGCCCCATATAAAAAGCGTACTTTACCTTTTCTCTGCCACTTAATTCCAGAATAGCCGCCTTAATATTAAAGTATTCTTCAGAAGCCAGGCGCAGCATTTCTAATATCTCATCATCAGATACTACAAGATGCACATTGCTCTTTATCTCATCATACCGGTCGCTTTTTTTAATTCGATTATCAAAATAGTTATCACCATTTTCATCCACCCAATCATGCACCCCATGATGCGAAACAACCGTCCTCGCAATAAAACGCGCAACTTCAATAAGTTTCTTGTCTACGGTCCGTCGTGCCAGTTCAACAAGGTATCTGGCCCCGGCATAGCAGTGATCAATCTCACCCCGTTTGATATTATTTTCACCTTTTATATATTTGTCAAAGTCAAGGCATAACTTACCCATGTCATGGGTCACAGCCTGCAATTTTGCGATATGGCAAGCGCCAATCTTCGCAGCATAGCGCTCAGCTTTTTTGGCTGCCCCAAAACAATGCGCCTTCACTGTTTGCGTCTGCTTTTGACTGTCTTCTCCTCTTATATGGGCCGTAAATTCTGACATCCTATTGACCTCCCTGCCTATTATATAATAAAGATATCATGGCTTACCATATGTTGTCAACAAAAGCTTGCGCATAAACCAATATTTTTTAATGAATAATAAATAAGTAATTACATGATTTGACAGCCAGACACTTTTACTGTAATATAATTATGTTCAGTT